>CAZTVF010000081.1:0-25100 GCA_964616985.1 uncultured Planctomycetaceae bacterium | reverse complement strand
CAGGTAAACTCGTGCACGATGTATTGGCAGTTGTCACGTAGGCAGTAGGTCGTAGTGGAAGAGCTTCGCGTAAGCAGACCGTTTCCTATCGCTCGCTTTTCAGCGCTGTGCGAGTCCAACAGCGCACAAAGGCGAGCGATCGCCAAGTCTTCACTATGCAACGCATCTTCCCCTACGACCTACGACCTCTGACCTACGACCTTCTTTCTTCTTGAACCAACCCCCGTTACCATGCGTCTAAGTCTGTAACTGTAACCACAGGGAGTCCCTATGAATTTCTTGCGTAATGGTGGTGTCGTGCTGGCGTCGGTTCTGGCGGTGCTGCTGTCGTTCGGCGTGGCGGGGGCGCAGGACAAGCCGCTGCTGGACTACAAGGAAATCAAGCTCGACAACGGCCTGCGGATCATCACGCTGGAGGACTTCTCCTCCCCGATCCTGCAGGTGGAAGTGTGGTACCACGTGGGCTCCAAGAACGAGAGCCCCGATCGCCAGGGCTTCGCCCACATGTTCGAGCACATGATGTTCCGCGGCACCGACCGCCTGGGCTCGACCGATCACTTCGACCTCCTCCGCCGCGTCGGCGGCTGGTGCAACGGCACGACGGGCTTCGACCGCACGCGATATTTCCAGGCCGTGCCGTCCAACCAGCTCGACCTGGCCCTGTGGCTGGAGGCGGAACGGATGAGCTTCCTCAAGATCGACCAGCAGGCGTTCGACACCGAGCGCAAGGTCGTCGAGGAAGAGCGCCGCATGGGCCTCAACCAGCCCTTCGGCACGCTGGTGGAGCAGGGCCTGACCGAGGTCTTCAAGAACCACCCCTACCGCTGGCCGCCCATCGGCAAGATTTCGCACCTGCGTTCCAGCAGCGTCGATGAACTCCGCAAGTTCTGGACGAAGTACTACACGCCCAACAACGCCACCGTCGTCGTCGTCGGCGACATCAAGCACGCCGACGCCCAGGCCGCCGTCAAGAAGTACTTCGGCTGGATTCCCCGCGGCGAGGACCTCGCCCCGGTGAAAGTGGACGAGCCCCTGCCGACGGCGCCGCGCTCGGTGACGATCCGCGAGAAGAACGCCCCCACCCCGCTGGTGGGCCTGGCGTACCGCTCCGTGCCCGCCGGCCACAAGGATGAATCCGCCATCGAACTGCTGGCCACCATCCTGGGCGACGGCGCCTCCAGCCGCCTCTACCGCGACCTGATCGCCCAGCAGCAGATCGCCGTCAAGGCCCAGGCCATGCAGAATTCGCTGGAGCAGCAGGGGCTGTTCATCGCCGGGGCGGTGCTGCCGCCCGTCGGCGGCGACCCCAACAAGGTGCTCGCCGCCCTGGAGGCTCAGATCGAGCGCATCCGCACCGAGAAGGTCACCGACCTCGAACTGACCAAGGCCCGCAACCAGGCCCTGCGCGACGTGGTCACCGCCACGCTCACCGTCGGCGGCAAGAGCGGCATGCTCGGCCAGGCCGCCTGCGTCAACGGCGACGTCTCCATCGTCAACCGCGCCATCGCCGACATCAAGGCCGTCACCGCCGAGGACATCCTCCGCGTCGCCAAGCAGTACCTCGACCCCCAGCGCGTGCTCAAGGTGACGGTCGAACGCGACCTTGGGACGACCATCGCGGCCTTGGCCGGCACGCCCGCCTCCAAGAGCAGCGAGGAAGACGCCCCCCTTACGGCAGAGCCTGAAAAGCAGGCCCCGCCGCCGGGCCGCGGCGTCAGTCGCCCAGACGATTTCCCCGCCAAGGCCCCGCTGGCCAAGGGATGCGACATCAAGATTCAGCCGAAGTTCAGCCGCCACTCCCTGCCCAACGGCATGAAGGTCATGATCGTGCCGAACAACGAGTCGCCGTTCATCACGATCAACCTGGGCCTGCTGGCCGGGGCGTACGCCGAGCACAAGGTCGGCTCCTGCTCGCTGGCCATGGGCATGCTCACCAAGGGCACGGCCGCCCACACCGAGGCTGAGCTGGCGGCCGAACTGGAGACCTACGCCATCGCCCTGGGCGGCTCGGGCGGGATGGACTCCAGCATGCTCTCCGCCTCGTGCATCACCGACCATTTCGACCGCACGATGGGCCTGCTGGCCGAGGCGGCCCTGAAGCCGACATTCCCCGCCGAAGAGTTCGACAAGCTCCGCAAGCGCGTCCGCGCGGACCTGGCCATGTCGGCTGCCAATCCGTCGTACCTGGCCGACCGTGAGTTCGACCGCCGCCTCTTCGGCAGCCACCCGTACGGCCGCACCGCCCGCGGCGAACTGGCCGACGTCGAGGGCCTCAGCGTGGCCGACCTCCAGCAGTGGTACAAGGAGTTCGCCCGCCCCGACCTGGCCGTGCTGATCATCGCCGGCGACGTGACGGAGAAGTCCGCCCTGGAACTGGCCCAGAAGTATTTCGGCGAGTGGAAGGCCCAGGGCCCCAAGCCCGAGATCGCCCTGCCGCCGCTGCCGAAGGCGACGGCCACACAGATCTTCCTCGTCGATTGCGGCCCCATGGCCGTGCAAAGCCAGATCCGCGTCGGACAGCTGTCCATCACGCGCAAGCACCCCGACTACTTCACCACCCGCGTGGTGGACGGATACTTCGGCCGCGGTTTCGGCAGCCGGCTGAACAAGTCGATCCGCGTGGAGAAGGGCCTGACGTACGGCATCAGCGGCGGGACGGTGGCGGCCCGCTTCGCCGGCGACTTCAACATCAACACGTTCACCAAGCCCGAATCGACGGCCAAGACGGTCGCCGCGATCCTGGATGAGACGGCCCGCCTGCACACGGTCGCCCCGACCCAGGAAGAGATCGACGACACGTGCTCGTATATCGCCGGCAGCTTCCCCGCCGGCCGCGAGACGCCCCAGCAGGTGGCCAACGACCTGTGGCTGATCGAACAGGAAGGCCTGCCGGAGGACTACTTCCAGCAGCTGCTGTCGAAGGTGACCAAGGTCACCGCCGACGACTGCAAGAAAATGGTGGGCAACTGCGTGGACTGCTCGAAGCTGACGATCGTGGTGGTCGGCAACGCGGCGAAGATCCAGAAGGATCTCGAGGCCATCGCCCCCGTGACAGTCATCCCCGCCGCCGGCGCCACCACCCAGCCGGCCACCGCACCGGCGACCAAGCCCGCACCGTAAACGACTCGACACACTCCACACGCATGCCACCCCCAGGCGACTTTGCCTGGGGGTGTGCTTTTCTGGATGGCGGCTTGCCGTTCGGCGCTGTAGAAGCCCCCGGCATCACCCATATCCGACAGCGCCGAACGGCAAGCCGCCGCTAGACGCATGTGCACCGTCATGGTCGTGGACGATGCACGTTCGGTTGTGATGAATCCTCTTAATCCTTTGAATCTTCCTTAATCCCGCTCTCCTCTGTTTCTCCCAATTGCCGATAAGATCAAGGCAGGGAATCCATATGAAGATCATCAACGTCGTTGGCGCGCGGCCGAACTTTATGAAGATCGCCCCGATCATGGAGGCGTACCGGTCGTGCGCGGGCATCGAGCCGCTGCTGGTGCACACCGGGCAGCACTATGACGAGCGGATGAGCGACCTGTTCTTTCGCCAGTTGGGCATCCCGCAGCCGGACGTGAACCTCGGCGTCGGCGGCGGCAGCCACGCGCAGCAGACGGCCGACATCATCCGCGCGTTCGAGCCCATCGTGCTGGAGCACAAGCCCGACGCGGTGCTGGTGGTGGGCGACGTGAATAGCACCATCGCCTGCGGCCTGGTGGCGGTGAAGCTGGGCGTGAGGCTGGTGCACGTGGAGGCGGGCCTGCGCAGCGGCGACCGCACCATGCCCGAGGAGATCAACCGCATCCTCACCGACGCCATCAGCGACGTCCTGTTCTGCACCGAGCCAAGCGGCGTGGACAACCTCCGCCGCGAGGGCGTGGCCGCCGACAAGATCTACCTCGTTGGCAACGTCATGATCGACACGCTGCTGCGGCACCGGCACAAGGCCCAGGCCTCGACGATCCTGCAGCAGCTTTCGCTGGAGGCGGACGGCTACGCGGTGCTCACGCTGCACCGGCCTTCGAACGTGGACAGCCCCGCGACGCTTGGGCGCATCCTCAAGGCCATCGATGCCGTGCAGCGGGACATGCCCGTGGTGTTCCCCGTGCATCCGCGCACAGCCAGGAATCTGCAGGCGGGCCCGCTGGCGGCGGCCGTGGCGGCGATGCCCAACCTGCGGCTGATCGAGCCCGCGGGCTACCTGGACTTCATGAAGCTGATGGCGGCGGCCCGCGTGGTGCTGACCGATTCGGGCGGAATTCAGGAAGAGACGACGATCCTGCAGGTGCCCTGCCTGACGCTGCGTGAGAACACCGAGCGGCCCATCACGGTGGAACTGGGCACGAACCAACTCGTCGGCTCAGACCCCGACCGCATCCTGGCCGCCTATCACCGGTTGGCCGACTCCCGCCGCCCCGCCCGCGCAATCCCCCTATGGGACGGCGACGCCGCCAAGCGAATCGTGGAGATCCTGACCGTCGAGGGGCTGTAGGTTTCTTCAACCGCGGAGCAAAGCATCTTCAACCGCGTAGCGGTTGAGCTACCTAAGCCTCGGGTTGCGAGCGAAAGCGAGCTACCCGTGGACTGGACGGTTGGAGGATATCTTCAACCGCGGAGCGGTTGGTTAACGCCCGCTCGGCGCGCACCCCAACTGCAGCGAATGCGATCGCTGTCGGAAGTGCGGGGAAAACCGAGGCGCGCCGGCCCTGCTGGTGGCGGCCTGGGAAGGCCGCCACCCACCAAAGCTTAAGCGCCCTCAGCGGACAAACCGTTCTTTAGAAGCGGCCGCCGCGGCCACCGCCGCCGCCTTCGCGGGGCTTGGCCTCGTTCACGGTGAGCGGCCGACCGTCCTGATCCTTGCCGTTCAGCGCTTCGATGGCCGCCTGGGCCTCCGCATCGCTGCCCATCTCGACAAAGCCGAAACCCTTGCTGCGGCCGGTCATCTTGTCCATGATCACGTCCGCGCTCTGGACCGTTCCGAACTGGCTGAACATCTGCTCCAGATCCGAACTGGTTACCGCGTACTTCAGATTCCCGACATAAAGCTTCTTACCCATGTGTTTCTCCTGACATTATCAATATATGCTCCTCAGGATCGTTCGTAAAGTCTCCGCTTCATTTTCCAGCAGGGTATGAGCGCGCGTGCCGGAGGATCATCACGGCGCGCGTGCGGCCGCTGAACGCGGGCGATATCGGCAGCGGGGGATCGGCCACATGCTATGGCCGGGCGGCGGGCTTGGACGCCAGCAGCGCCCAGGCGTGCTGGATGGTGCGGGCAAACTCGAGCTTGAGTCGGGGCAGGAAGCTGATGGCCGCGGCGTCGGCGCCGGCCTTGGCAAGTCGTTCCATTTCGGCACAGACGGCCCGCAACGGCTCGGCCGAGATGTTGGCCGATGCGCCCTTGAGCGAGTGAGCGTGCCGCGCGGCGGTGGCTGCGTCGCCGGCGGTGAGGCTGGCATCCAACGACTGCACCGTCGGCTCGGTCGTCTGAATGAACTTCGTCAGGACGCGTTGGGCCAACTCCACCTTGTCCATGCAGCGATGGACGAGCGCGGCGTAGTCCAGCAGCGGCGACGGAGCGGCCGGATCCCCGGGCGTGGCCGCAGACGCCGGGCTGGGCGCAGACGCCTGGGCCGCGGGCTCGCCTGCCGGCGACTCGCCGTTCATCCGGGGCGCCAGTGCCGCCGCAATGGCGGCGGCGACCCGCTGGCCTCCGATGGGCTTGCTGACGTAGCCCTCCATCCCCGCGTCGATGCAAAGCTGCTGGTCGGCCTTGGTGGCGTTGGCGGTCATGGCCACGATCGGCGTTCGCCGCCCTTGGCCCTGCTCCCATTGCCGGATGGCGGCAGTCGCTTCGTAGCCGCTCATCTCGGGCATCTGGATGTCCATGAAGATCAGGTCGAAGGAAGCGAGCCGCACCGCCTCGACAGCCTCGCGGCCGTTGGCGACGATCGTCACCTTGTGCCCCATGCTCTCCAGCAGGCCGCTGGCGACCTCCTGGTTCACCGGCATGTCCTCGGCCAGGAGGATGTTCAGCGATCGGGAGACCGCTGCGGCCGCCATCGGTGCATGCGAGGTTTGCGCGGCGTCTTGCGGGGCCGACGTCTCCTTCAGCGGCAAGACCAGTTCGAAGATGCTGCCCTTGCCGACCTCGCTGCGGACCGACAGCCGCCCGCCCATCATCTCGGCCAGGCTGCGGCTGATGGCCAGGCCCAGCCCGGTGCCGCCGTAGCGGCGAGTGGTCGACGCATCGGCCTGGGTGAATTTCTCGAAGATCTCTTCGATCTTGTCCTGCGGGATGCCGATGCCGCTGTCCGACACCCGCGCGCGCAGCGTCGGCGGCTCGGTGGCGACCATGGCGTCCAGGACGAGCCGCACATGCCCCTGTGCGGTGAACTTGACGGCGTTGCTCAGCAGATTCATCACGATCTGCCCCAGCCTCATGTGATCGCCCATGATCCATCGCGGCACGGAGGGCTCGATCTGCACGGAGAAGTCGACGCCCTTGGCGCCAGCGGCCGGGGCGACCACGCGGGACACATCGTCCATCGTCGCGTGCAGGTCCAGCGGCACGTTCGCCAGTTCCAGCTTGCCCTCACCGATCTTCGTAACGTCCAGGATGTCGCTGATGAGCATCAGCAGCGTGTCGGCCGATCGCTGAATCATCTGCACGTACCGCGTCTGCTTCGCATCCAGGCCCGTGGCGGCCAGCAGCTCGACCATGCCCACCACGCCATTGAGCGGGGTGCGGATCTCGTGGCTCATGTTGGCCAGGAACTCGCCCTTGGCGCGGCTGGCCTGGTCGGCGGCCGCAGCGAGGCGGTTGGCCTGGTCGCGGGCCTCCTCGAGGTGCAGGTTGGTCTGTCGCAAGGCGACCTCGGCCTGCTCGCGCTCGGCGATCTGGCGGACGAGGCGCGCGTTGATATCCTCGATGGCTTGATGTCGGAGTTTCTCGTGGTGAACCTGCGCCGACAGCGCCAGCGACCGCGTGTGGTTTCGGAACATGATCACCAGGCCGCCGGCCATCACCGTGGCCAGGGCGGTCAGCGCCATCAGCGTCTCCCACGGGGCGGGCCCTTCGGCCAAGCGGCTTGCCGGCTCGATCGAGAGCACCGACACGGGCCAGCCGTCCAGCGGCATGAGTATGGTGTACTGCGCGCTGGCGCCCGCGCCGTCGGGACGGTGGATCGCCTCTCCCCCGCCGCGCGGCAGGTCCGCCACGGCGGCGGATATCTTCGCAGCCGCTTGGTGCCCCCGCGGGAACAGCACCTCGCGGTCGCCGCACAACACGTAGGCCGACGCGCCGGCCGGCCCGGTGGGCGGCTGCAAAATCGTCGCCAGTTGCTCCGGCCGCACGCAGGCGAGAATCTGTCCGGCGGGCCGGCCCTTGAAATAAACCGGCGAGCAGAGCAACAGATCCTGCTGGCCGGCGAGATTCTTCCGCACCGTCGCCTGCGGCGCCGAAAGCTGCGGCATTTCCACCCACGGGGTCGGCGAATCGGGGGCCCCGGCCGAAGTGTCCACCAGGGTTTCGCCCTCGGCCGTCACGAAGACCAGGCGCGCGAAGGCGGCCTTTGCGATGGGATCGTGGAACCGCTCCTGCATGCTGATGAGGCTGGCCCGCAGGCCGTACTCCATGCTCATGCCCAGGGCCTTGTTTTCCAGGTACACGGTAAGGGTGCGATCGCCGCAGAGTTCCGCCAGCTCTCGCTGCTGACCCTGCAGGAAGCCGGCGACGCCGTTGCGGATATCGCGGGCGTTGTTCTGGTGGCGGCCCACGTCCTCCTGCTGATGGCGAAGACGTGCGAGGTAGTTGTCGGTGAGAAGGAAGCCGATGAAGGCGGCCAGGCCGATGCCCACGGCGCATGAGGCGACCATCCGCATGCGGTCTTTTCCGGGAATGCGGAACCCTGACGAGGAGCCCGTTGCGGGGCCTTTCGTCTCGGCGACTTCCGAAGATGTCGGGGCGGGCGCGGTCATTATTTGTTGCTGTCCACCTTTGCGCCGGCGTCCTGCGCGGGGGGCGCGGCGAAGAACTCGGGGTAGTACGTGAAGGCGGCGGGATAGTACTTCCGCACGAGGCGGTCGTACGTGCCGTCCTTTCGGCACTGGGCGAAGAAGGCGTCGAAGGCCTCGCGCAGCTGCGGCGAGCCCTTGGGGAAGGCGGCCGCCATCTGCTGCGGCTCGCACACCGGGCCGATCACCTTGATCTTCCCGGGCCACTTCTCCAGCGCCACCAGCGAGTCCGGCACGTCCAGCAGGCTGGTCTCGGCCACGCCCTCGATGACGGCCGGCGCGAGGTCATTGAGCCCGCCGGCGAACATCTTGATCTTCGCCTGCGTATCGGCCAGGTTGTACAGCGTGGGCTCCAGGCACGTGTCGGACTTTCCCAGCACGACGCGGTCCTTGAGCATCGCCTTGACGGCGGCGATGTCGGACTTGAGGTCGGTGGCCTTGATGGGCTTGAGGTCGCTGTCCGCCCGCGCGATCAGCCAGACCTGCGTGGGGAAAGTGGGCGCCGAGAAGTCCAGCACCTCCTTCCGCCACCCCAGCACGGTCATGCCGTTGGCGATCATGTCGCCCAGCACGGGCGTGTGGTCGCCCAGTTCGACCTTGCCGTTCTTGACCGCCACCTGCCGGCCGATGCAGCCGGGGATGGCCGTCTTCCAGTCCACGGCGACGTACTCGTACTTCACGCCCAGCTTCTGGGCGAACAGCTTGACGAGTTCGACGTCCAGGCCGTCGCCAGCGCCGGTGACGAAGTGGGCATACGGAACGCCCAGGTGCCTCAGCACCCCCGCCTTGAGGACGTCGGGCAAGTCGCGCGTGGTCGGGGGCGTCGGCGCCGCGACGTTTTCCTCTGTGATGGCCGCGCCGGCCACCGCCAGAACGACGGCCAATATGAATGTCATCCATTTCATCGAAGCCCATCCTTTCGATAGAGCCCTATCTTCTCAGCGCACTGGCGGCCTCACCTCGGGGGCCGGGGAGACGACTGCGCCTGCAACGTCTGCAGGCCGGCGATCTCCTGGAACCTTCGCTCGCATTGCAGGAACGACTCGATCACGTCGGGGTCGAACTGCGTGCCCACGCCTTTGAGAATGATGCTGCGGGCGACGTCGTGGCTGAACGCCTCCTTGTACACGCGCTTGGAGATCAGCGCGTCGTACACGTCAGCCAGCGAGAAGATCCTGGCGCTGAGAGGGATGCTCGTGCCGCCCAGCCCCATCGGGTACCCGTTGCCGTCGTAACGCTCGTGGTGGCAGGCGGCGATGTCGCGGGCCATGTGCAGGAACCGCGCGTCGGGGTACTGCTGCAGCGCACAGTCCAGCGTGGCCGCCCCGGCCTAGGCGTGGGTCTTCATGATCTCGAACTCACGGTCGTCCAGCCGCCCGGGCTTGAGCAGCACGTGGTCGGGAATGGCCACCTTCCCGATGTCGTGCAGCGGACTGGTGGAATAGATCAGGCGGACGAATTCGGCGTCGATCTGCTTGGCGAATTTCGGCGTGGTCGCCATCTGCCTGGCCAGCTCGCGCGAGTACGTCCGCACGCGCTCCAGGTGCGTTCCGGTCTCGGGATCGCGCGACTCGGCCAGTTTGGCCAGGGCGAAGATCGTCAGGTCGCGGGTCTCCAGGGAGAGGATCCGCTCCGCGGTCGCCAGTCGCACGGCCAGCTCTTCGGGCTCGAAGGGCTTGGACATGAACTCGTCGGCCCCGGCCGACAACCCCGCCACCAGGTGCGAGGTGCCCTCGCGGCTGGTCAGCAGGATGACGTAGACGTAGCGTCCCAGTTCGCCCGAGCGAATGGCGCGGCACAGGTCGATGCCGTCCATGTCGGGCATCTCCCAGTCGGAGATTACCACGCGGCAGTTGTTCTCTTTCAGGATGTCGAAGGCGGCACGGCCGTTCTCGGCCTGCAGCACGTCGTGTCCTCCCTCGGACAGCGCCCCGGACAGCACCTCCAGGGCCACGGGATCATCCTCGGCGATCAGGATCTGCATCGGTCGCTCCTCAAGTTTGCCCGTTCGGCGCCTTGTCCAGCATTCCCCTTGCCTGCTGGAGGCACCGTGCGAGCTCTAGTTTCAGTTTGGGCAGGACGGTCATGGCGGCGGCGTCGGCGCCGGCCTTGATCAAGCGTTCCATCTCGGCCGCGGCGGCGCGGACGGCCTCGGCGGCGACGCTGGCCGAAGCGCCCTTGATCGAATGCGCGTTCCGGGCGGCCGTGTCGGCGTCGCCGGCGACCAAGGCCTCCTCCAGCGAGCGCAGCGTTTCCTGCGTGGATTGCACGAACTTCGCCAGCACCCGCTGGACAAAGTCGGGCTTGTTCATGCATCGGTGCAGCAGCGCAGCGTAATCGATGGGCCTTGAGGCTTCGGCGGGCGCCGCCGGCTCGCTGGGCTGCGACACGGGGGGTTGCGGTCCCGCCGGCGCGGCCTTTGTCGGCGTGCCCGGATCCACCACCTGCGCGATGGCGGCGGCGATGCGATCGCCGCTGATGGGCTTGCTCAGGTAGGCATCCATTCCGGCGGCCAGGCACCGCTCGCAGTCTTCCTTCATCGCGTTGAGGGCCTGCTCGTCGCGCTTCCGCGCGGTGATGTCCCGCGAGACGCTGACGAACTGATGGATCCGGCCGCTGTCCTCCACCACCGGCGTGAGCGCCACGAAACGGATCTGCTGCGCGCCGCCGGGGACCACGAAGCGGGCCTCGAACGTCTGCTTCTTGCCCGCCAACACCTTCGCGACCGCCTCCTCCACCAGCGGCCGAACATCGGGCGGCCACAACTCCGCGAACCGCAGGCCCAGGATGTCCTGCTCGCGGTAGCCCATGGAGGACAGGCCCGTGCCGTTGACGGCCAGGCATCGGGCGCCGTCGTCGAACAACTGCACCGCATCGGGTGAGCCCTCGACAAGGCTGCGGTATTGCCGTTGCGAATGGACGACCTGCTCGGTCGATTCCTTGAGCCGGCTGGCGGCGGCAAAGAACCCCAGCAGCAGCAGGCACAGAAGGATGGTGATGCCGATCGGCGCCAGTCGCGCCAGGGCCACTTGGCGGGCCCAGTCGCTGGCCGCGATATCCAACCCCAGCAGGGCCACGACGGCGTTGCTCTCGTCGCGTATCGGGGCCATCCCGCTGACCCAGACGCCGAACTCGTCCGGCAGGGGGCCTTCGACAAAGCCCTGGCCGTTGTCAAACGAGGCGACGAACTGCGGCGACGCCTCGGCATAGACGCTGCCGGGCCGCGAGAGATCCTCCGAATCCTCCGGCTCGCCGTCGACGAGGAAACGCACGCTGCCGTCAACGAGGCGGGTGAGGTAGGCAAAGCGGGTGTCGGGGTTGGCGCTGCGCACAGCCGCCAACTGCCTCTTCAATGTCTGATAGTCTTCGTTGTTGGCGTCGGCCTCGGTGCATTCAAGGCGATCCAGCGTACGGCTGTCGAAACTGGCGGCGGCGGTCAGTGCCCGCTGCAGCACGTACTCTCGCATGCGGGAGTCTTCGCGCTGGCCGGTGTTCTGCGTGACAACCCAACCCACCGCCAGCAGCACCGTCACGATGGCGGGCATCCAGGTCGCCCAGCGCGAGGAGGCCACCGGCGAGACCGATACCGTGGCGATGCTCCGGCAGTAGCCCCAGTACGCCAGGGTGGCGCCGATGGCCAGCATCGCGCGCAGCAGTTGCACGGGGAAGCCCATGACCTGGAGGAACGTGGTGTGATTCACGATCGCCGACAGCAGCAGGTCCGATGCGGGCGTCACGGCCCCGGCGGCCAGTGCATACAGCCCCAGGCAGGCGCTGCAGAGGCGAAGGGACAGCCTGCCTTGCCCCCGGAGATTGTCGGCCGCCAGCCACAGCGCCACGGCGGAACCCGCAGCGCCGACCAGGCCCAGCGAATATCGGCAGGAGACGTTGGCCCCGAGCAATTGTCCGTGGAGGGAGCCCAACGCCACCAGGCCCAGCAGGGGCAGGTGAACCCACAGGCCTAGCCGGCGGCGGCTTGCCGCGGGCATGCCCCGGCGGGCGAATTCCACCAGCATCGCGAACGAGAGCCCCATCAACGCCAATCGCATCGAGGCAAACCAGAAGGAGTCGCCCAGGCTGATGGCCAGCAGGTCCAGCCATTCGTTCAATCCGTGGATCAAGGCGAAAAGTCCCAACCACGTCCACGGCATGACGTCATTGCGATTCGGGCGGCCCAGGCAGGCGGCGGCGAGAATGATGAAGGCCAGTCCATAGGAGAGGAAGACATAGTCCATCTGCGACAAGAGGAACTCAGTCATTATTCTGCAAGGCCTCTGGGGCCTTTCCTCCAACCCATGTCAAAGCCAGCGGGCCGCTGCGCAGCCGCGCTCCGAATGCCCTTGTGCTTATCGACCTGTCAATCGCGCGACTTGATTAGCGGCGCTGACGAATGCACCCCTTGCCCCTGACGGCCGTGGAAGTACAATGCTCAGCCGTCGACCTCACAACATAAGGATCAACCATGCCCCTGACAGATATGCCGCTGAGCGAGTTGAAGAAGTACGCCGGCCGAAACCCCCGCCCCGCCGATTTCGATGCCTTCTGGGACTCCTCGCTGGCCGAGATGCGGGCCCTGGACGCCAAGGTGGAGCTCGTCCCGGCCAAGTTCAGCACCCCCCAGGCCGAATGCTTCGACCTCTGGTTCACCGGCGTGGGCGGCGCGCGGGTGCATGCGAAGTACCTCCGACCCCGCCAGGCCAACGGCAGGCACCCCGCCATCGTGCAGTTCCACGGCTACAGCGGCAACTGCGGCGACTGGAGCGACAAGCTGGCCTACGTAAGCCTGGGCTTTTCGATCGCCTCGCTCGACTGCCGCGGCCAGGGCGGGCGAAGCGAGGATGTCGGCGGCGTCCGCGGCACGACCATGGGCGGACAGATCATCCGCGGCCTGGACGACACGCCGCAAAGCCTGCTCTTCCGCCACATCTTCCTGGACACGGCGCAGCTGGCGGGGATCGTAATGAACATGCCCGAGGTGGACGGCGCCCGCGTGGGCGCCCTCGGCGGCTCGCAAGGCGGCGGACTCACGCTCGCCTGCGCCGCCCTGGAACCCCGCATCGCCCGGGCCGCCCCCGTCTTCCCCTTCCTGTGCGACTACCAGCGGGTCTGGGAGATGGACCTCGCCAAGGCCGCCTACGACGAGCTCCGCATCTTCTTCCGCCACTTCGACCCGCTGCACGAGCGCGAGGGCGAGATCTTCAACCGCCTGGGCTACATCGACGCGCAGCACCTCGCCCCGCGAATCCGCGGCGAAGTGAAGATGTTCACCGCCCTGAGCGACAACGTCTGCCCGCCCTCGACGCAGTTCGCCGCGTACAACAAGATCACTGCGCCCAAGAGCATGACCATCTATCCCGACTTCGGCCACGAAGGCCTCCCCGGATGCAACGACGCCACGCTGCAATTCATGGCCGGGCTGTAGTCGATGATCGCCGCGTCATCCGGTTGAGGCCTACGCCCTGGGACGCTACGCCGCCGCCTTGGATTTGATGAAGGCGCCGAGGATCTTGTCGGTCTTGCTGATGTGGGTGACCAGCCACTCGGTGGCCTTCTTGTAGACGGCCAGGATGAGGCCCGTCGAGACGCCGGAGGTGGCGATTTCGCGCTGCACCGCCGCCAGCTCGCGTGTGAAGGCCTGGTGGTGAAGCTTGTGCGAGGAGGCGCTGGGGTAGCCGTAGCGGGCCATGAAGCGCTCCTCGGTGGCGAAATGATCGACCACGTACCGGGCGAGAAAATCCACGACCCGCGGAATCTCCGCGTTGGCGGTGCCCGATGACATCATCCGCGACAGGTCGTTGAGCTTGGCAAAAAGGGCCTTGTGCTGACTGTCGATCTCGGCCACGCCGACCGCCAAATCCGCTGTCCACTCGCGCATAGTTTCTTCCATCCCGTTTCTGTGCCGCACCCTTGCACCTATCGGCACAATTGGGGGTGATATGAAGCAGCAAGCGGCGCGGCGGGCTTCTATAATGTCGTTGCGATGGGCAAGAGTTGTCACACATTCGACCACACCGCCGACGTGGGCCTCGAGGCGCGGGCCGACTCCGCGCGCGAACTGCTCGAGGCGCTGGCCGAGGGACTGGCCGAGTTCATCTGCCCCCGCTCGCGTGTGACGGCGCGCGAGACACGGCGCGTCCGGGTCGCCGCGCCGGACCTGGAGTCGCTGACGCTGGACCTGCTGGCGGGAACGCTGAATGTCATCCAGGCCGACCGCTTCATGGTCGCCTCGGCCGCCGTGAGCGAACTGTCCGACAACCACGTGGCGGCCGAACTGGCCGGCGAGCCTTACGACCCCTCGCGGCACGAGATCCACACGGAGGTCAAGGCCGTGACGTATTACATGCTCAAAGTCGGCCGCGATGGCGACCAGTGGCTCGGGCGCGTGGTGCTGGATTTGTAGAACCTCGCGGCCGGCCCCCAAACGGAAGTATTCCGAGGCTTCGAATGAGCAAAGAATTCCAGGGCGTTCTCGAGCAGCTCGATGCCAACCGGTGGCGGATTCCGAAGGAATCGCGCCCGGACATGCTCGTCGATGGCATCATCTACTCCAACCGCGATCTGCTGCCGGAGGTCATCTCCGGCGGCGCGCTGGACCAGGTGGCCAACGTGGCCACGCTGCCGGGGATCGTGGGCGCGTCGCTGGCCATGCCTGACATTCACTGGGGGTATGGCTTCTGCATCGGCGGCGTGGCGGCGACGGACGTCGAGGCCGGCGGCGTGATTTCGCCCGGCGGCGTGGGGTACGACATCAACTGCGGCGTGCGGCTGCTGCGGAGCGACCTGCCGGTGCAGGAGGTTCGCCCGCGTCTGAAGGAACTCGTCGACCACCTCTTCCGCGACATCCCGGTGGGCGTGGGCGTTGGCGGGCCTTTCGAGTTCGCCCCCAAGGCGATGAAACGCGTGCTGGCCGAGGGCTCGCGCTGCCTGGTGGAGCAGGGCCTGGCGTCGCAGGAAGACGTGGACGCCACCGAATCCAACGGCTGCCTCGATGGGGCCGACCCCGACGCCGTGAGCGACGAGGCATACAAGCGCGGGGCCGACCAGTGCGGCACGCTGGGCAGCGGCAACCACTTCGCCGAGGTGCAGTACGTCGAGGAAATCTATGACCAGGCCGCCGCCGAGGCCCTGGGCCTGCGGGCGGGGCACATCACCATCATGATCCACAGCGGTTCGCGCGGGCTGGGGCACCAGGTGTGCGACGATTACATCCGCCACCTGCGCGGGGCGCCGGCGCAGTACGGCATCACGCTGCCCGATCGCCAGCTGGTCTGCGCCCCCGTCGACAGCGGCTACGGCAAGCAGTACCTCTCGGCCATGAGGGCGGCGGCGAACTTCGCCTGGTGCAATCGCCAGCTGCTGGCCACGCAGATTCGCCGCACGCTGGAACGTTTCTTCGGCCAGCGGAGCGACTCGCTGGGCCTCCGCCAGGTGTACGACGTGGCCCACAACATCGCCAAGTTCGAGACGCACGTGGTGGAGGGTCGCAAGCGCCGCCTGTGCGTGCACCGCAAGGGCGCCACGCGGGCGTTCGCCCCCGGGCACCCCGAACTGCTGGAACGCCACCGTGCGCTGGGCCAGCCGGTGATCATCCCCGGCGACATGGGCACGGCCAGCTACGTGCTGCTGGGGACGGCCGGGGCGATGGAGCAGACGTTCGGCAGCACCTGCCACGGGGCCGGCCGCGTGCTCTCGCGCGAGGCCGCCATCCGCAAGGCCAAGGGGCGGCGGATTGACCAGGAGCTGGCGGCCGTGGGCATCATCGCCCGCGCCCGCGGCAGGACCGGCCTGGCCGAGGAGCAGCCCGACGCCTATAAGGATATTGACGCCGTCGTTGATTGCGTCGCCGCCGCCGGGCTTTCGCGGAAGGTCGCCCGTTTGAAACCCATCGGCGTAATAAAGGGGTGAGTGCCTTGGGCGCCGCCGGCATGCTTCGGCTGGCGGCCCTCCAAGCCGCAGGAGTGGCGGCCTTCCCAGGCCGCCGCCAGCGCGCTGCCGGCCGCCGCTGCGAATCGGCCCCCGGGAGTCCCTTGCATAAAAAGCAGACATCGGTGATACTTGCGTGACTGTTTCCCGTCGCCGACGGTTTGGACAGTTCCAACTAGCTAGGAGCACATATGTCGTTGCTGGGTTTCTTCCGCCGCAGGCAGAAGATGGTCATGATCATCATGGTGGTGCTGATGGTCAGTTTCCTCATCGGGTTCCAGGGCTTCAACAGCATCGTCGAAAAGAACCGCGAGGACATGGAGCTGGCCAAGACGTCCGTTGGCGACCTCAAGCTGGCGGACCGAAGGCAGGCTGGCTCTGACATCCGCACGCTGGAGACCATCCGCAACATCGCCGCAAACATCGCCAGCCAGTCGCCCGAGGCGCACAACGCCCCGGCCATGCAGGGCGACGCGGAGTTCCGCGTCCTCACCGGCGACCGCGCCACCTTCGGCAACAACAACGCCGCCGAGGCCGCCAACCAGCAGAAGAACGCCGACCTGTCGTACGCGCTGCTGCTGAAGGAGGCCACCAAGAAGGGCGCCCGTGTCAGTGACGGCGACGTCGATGCATTCTTCGACCGCGTCGGCATCAGCGGCGAGACCTACACCAGCCTCAAGGGCATCATGCGCCAGCGCGGCATCCCGGAGGATCAACTTCGCCAGACCATCCGGAACTGGCTGATGATCCAGCGTTACTTCGCTGCCTCCATCATCGACACGCCGCCCTCACGAGAGGAACTCCTGTACATCTACCGCGACTACCTCGAGCAGATCAAACTGCAGGTGCTGGTGTTCTCGGCCGACAAGTACATGGACAAGGTCGACGCGAATTTCGCGCCCGACCAGATCAAGACCCAGCTGGCCCGCTACGCCCAGGTGCCCGCGGGCCTGGAGCGCGAGGACAACCCGTTCGGCTTCGGCTACCTGCAGTTGCCGCGGGCCCGCATCCTCTACATGTTCCTGCCGCAGGACGTGCTGGAGCGTGCGTGCAAACCCTCCGACGCCAACATCCGCAAGTACTACAACGAGAACAAGGCCGATTTCGCCGCCGCCGGTCCGACAACGACCTCGCCGGCCCAGGCCAAGTCACTCTTCGAGGTCCGCCCGCAGATCATCCGCATGCTGGCCTCGGCGGCGGTGCAGGACAAGCTCTCCCGCCTCGTGCCCGCGATCCAGGCGATGATCGCCAAGCACCCCGGCCCCGGCAAGACCGCCGGCACCACGTATGAATGGGTCCGCGACCAGCTGCTGCACCGCGAGGAATCCAACGCCGCCCTGGCCAAGCCCGTCACCATCCAGATCGACCAGGAGCCGCTGGGCTCGGCCGTCGAGCGGCTGGCCAAGGTCGCCGGGCTCGAGGCCATCGTCTTCCCGCAGGGCGAAAGCGGGGGCAAGAAGCTCGACCCCTCCCTGCAGGTGAAGCTGACGGCCAAGGACATGCCGCTGGGCGAGGCGCTGGCCCAATTGGCCCGCCAGGCCGCCTGGTCGGAGATTCAGTGGGGCATGATCGACGAGTTCCCCGGCGTGCTGTTCCCGATCGCCGGGCCCGGCGGGGCCGATTTCGCCCCCATTGTCCTGGGCGACACCCAGACCCTTTTCGACCAGATCGCCATCCAGAAAGACCCCATCCTCGGACGCGCCTTTGACCCGCTCACCCGCCAGCCGCTGGTGCAGCTGGCCGTGGCGACCAAGCCCAAGCTCAACACCGAAGGGCCCGTCATGGAAGTCTTCAGCCAGCGAAGCGGCCAGTTGCTCTGGCGCATCGCCGACTATGCCGAGCACAATGTCCCGCAGGAAGCCACGGGCGAGATTCGCGACCAGGTCATCAAGGACCTCCGCACGCAGGAGGCCTTCCGCAAGGCCGAGGAAGCGGCCCGGTCGGTCAACTCCGTCAAGGCGTTCGACGAGCGTGCCCAGGACGCCAACGACAAGATCGAGGTCGTCAATACCGACTACTTCAGCCGCGTGCTGATCATGCAAGGCCGCCTGCCGCAGGGCATCGACCTGCCGCAGTTGGAGTCCATCCGCAACACGTTCCTGGAGACGGCCTTCGCGCTGGCCCCTCAGAACGTCGAGCCGCCCTATCCCCCCGCCACCACCGTGGGCACCTTCTCCGTTCCGGCCAAGCGACAGGCCCTGGTCATGAAACGAACCGGCTATAAGCCGCTTGTGCAGTCGGAATTCGACGAGAAGTACGGCCCGGGCATCTTCAACGAACGCTTGCGGCAGACGGCGAGCGCCTCCTACAGCTGGTTCCTCGCCCGCGCGATCCAGGCCCGTACCGGCTACCAGGGCCCGCAGGCCTCAGACGAATGATTTGATTTCCTCAGTCGTAACAAGCGGCGGTCCATCCGGGCCGCCGCTTTCGTTTTAGGCCTGTCGTCGCCGCCATCCGGCCGGGTGATGAGGAAAGACTCGTTGTGATTTACCGAAAGGGATCGCACGAAGTGTTCTCACCAATATCACGGGCGCCATTTCGGTGCCACCCCCAAACTTGTTTGGGGGTGAGACGGCAGCACCCAGCATCGGCGTTGCCAAGGCTGCAAAACACCTGCATTCGGCCGGCATCCAAAGGCGGGGCGGGCAGGCATGCCACGCTACCCCTGAAGTGGTGTCGGTAAGGCCGGATGGGGCTACGTGGATAATCCCGGTGCATGGATCACTGAAGTGACCATGCCGGGGGGGACGCCACCAGAGTCGCTGACGCCTTCGCACCCCCAAAACAAGTTTGGGGGTGGCACCATCGTGGCCCTCTTCTGGGCACAGGCTGGAAACTACGATTTCTGCGAGCTGCCCCGCAGAATCTCGCGCATGCCTCTCGAGCCGGGGTCGGGCATGCGGACCAGCCACGCCAAGGCCACGATCCGGAACACCAGCGATGCCGCGAACGTCGCGTGCCAGTTGTTCCATATGAAGGGCCCCACGTGCAGCGGGTGCGTTTCGAAGTACACCAGGTACTGCGCCAGCAGCCCGCCCAGCACGCCCCCGGCCATGCCGCCCACGCTGATCAGCACCGCCGAGGCCGCCACGTGTTTGCTTCGCCCCAGCCCGTCGGAGAAGCCCAGCGTGATGGCGGTCTGCGCCAGGCTGATGCCCGTCCAGGCGATGCCGCCCAGCACCGAGGCGATCACGGCGATCATGAACGCCCCCACCGGCGCCTCGTGCGTCAGCGTCAACCAGTCCGGCCGCCCCACGGCCGAGCCCGCCGCGCGGAAGACCGCGTTGACCGCATCGTACACGAAGGCGGGCGCGGGGGTGTGTCGCGTGGCGAAGAACCACGGCATCACCGACAGCAGCGTCATCAGCGTGCCGAGAACCAGGACGGGGCGGCGGCCCCACCGGTCCACCAACTTGCCCCACAGCTGGGCGCCCAGCAGGCCCAGCACCGGCGAGATCACCAGGAACAGCGCGTTGACGGCCAGCTTGCTGAAGCCCAGGTTCTCCATCGCGTTGCGGTAGAAGAACCAGCCGGGCAAGGCCGTGGCGAACGCGATCGTCGCGCCGTAGCCCACGAAATGGCGAAAGACCGGGTCCTTCAGCGGCGAGATCAGCACGTCGCGCAGGGTGGCCGGCGAAGGCGGCGTTGAGACCCTGGGAAGCACCTCGCGCACCTTGCGGAACAGCAGGATGTCCATCATGCCGAACACGCCCGCCACGGCGAAGATGCCGCAGATCACCCACAGCAGCATCGGCTGGGCGGCCGCGGTCTCGGGCTTGCCCACGTCGGTGGCGGCGTCGAGCACCACGCCCAGCGCGATGGCCGCGATGATCTGCGCCGGGCGGCTGTAGATCTGCCGGTTGGCGAAGTAGCGCCCACGCACCCGCTTGGGCACCAGGTCGCCCATCCACGTCAGCCACGCCGGCGAGGCCAGCGCGTTGAGCGACCAGCTGATCATCAGGATCGCCAGCATCGTCCACACCGCCGCCTTCGACGGCAGCGGCAGCACCAGCGGGATCACCGCGATCACGATCCACATGAAGCGGCTGAGCGTGGCCGTGTAGAGGAACTGGTATTTCTTGAGGCCGCTGCGCTCGATGAGGACGCTGGCGGCGAGGTTGCCCAGCGTGGCGATGAAGGGCACCGCCGTCATCAGGCCGAAGGCGATGTTGTCGAACCCCAGCATCGTGGCGAAGACCTTCACCTGGCTGCCCTGCGCGCACGACAGCCAAACGACGCCGTACATCCAGGCGATGGTCACCAGCCTCAGCGAACGGCGAAGCTCCGCGCCCCGAACGCTCAGGGCGGGCAGCTCGTCATAAGTTTTCCTTCGCCAGGACATGGGACGACCTTCACTACATTTCGGCAACACTTCACTGCGGGCGATTGACGATTCCGATGACGTTGGGCACGGCGCGGACGACCTTGTTCTCGCCGTCGGGCAGGGCCTCGTAGTTGCCCACCGCCTCGAGCTCGAAGCCGCCGCTGCGCACATACATCTGCGCGGGCGAGCCGCCCTCGACATACATGCACATCGTCAGGCCCAGCGGCATCTCCATCAGCATGTCGATCAGGTCGTGCACCGTGTACGCCGAGCGGCTGTGGATGAACAGGATCATTCCCTGGCGATCCATGCCGATGGCGGCCACGCTGGGCTTTCGCGGCTGCTGGCGCCACACGTTCTTGCCGGCCTGCGAAATCATACGGATGTTCTGCGCCGCCCCGCTGTACTTTCGCAGCACGTCGGCCGCCGTCTGGCGATCGAGGTCCACCAGGCGGGCCGGCGGCTCGGCCGGGTCGGTCGGCTCGAAAACGAGCATCATCTTGTCGGCCGAGACGTGCGAGTTGTTCTGGTGCCTGGGCCCCTTGAGCAGCGAGACGCTCGTCAGTTCGTCCTTGGCGTACATGGAAGCGTTGATCGCCGCGGCCAGGCCGTGCTGCTGGCACCACTGGCGGGCGGTGAGGGGCTTCTTGTCGGCGGCGGCCGAGGCGCACATCAGGCGGAACTCGTACCGCCGCGGATCGATCCGCAGCACGAGGATTCGCGAGTCGCCGGCCTCGGCCTTGCGGGGCGCGGGCAGATCGCCGAACTCCAGCCCGTCGTCCAGCTTTCGCCACACCTCGCCGCCCGCCGCGGCGCCGCTGCGCGCCGAGCCCAGGGGCGCGGTCGACGGCAACAGCACAGCCCCGGGCCCCGAAGCGGCCGGTGCCGGCGCCGAAGGCGGCAGGCCCTTGAGGCGGTAGTGCTCTTTCGCCATCGCTGCGACCAGGCCCACCGCGGCAAGGATGACAATGGCCCCCATCAACCGCGGATACCTCCGCGGCTGCTTCGGCCCGGCCTCCATGCCTGACGGCTGCAACTCGCTCATCGGGTCCATTAAATCAGGGACGGGCCGCTCATTCCAGCATGTTCCGCTTCTGGTACAATGTCGCCGTGAAGAAACTACTGCTCATGCTGCTGCTGACGGCCGTGGCGATCGTGATCGTCATGCAGCGCGACGCGCCGCCGGCGTGCCCGCACTGCTCGCCAGATATCGGATCGTGCCCCGCGACGTCGAGCGCGCCCACCTCCGCCAGCGCCCCCGCCTCGGCCCCCCGGCCCCCGTGGCAGGCGAGCCTCGACGAGATCGACCGCCGCCTCCAGGCCGCCGCCGCCAGCGCCGCCGGATCGGCCAAGACTCTCCGCGCCGCCTTCGCCGACGCCGCGGCTGACCTGCAGATGGATGCCAACGCCCTCAATGCCGCCGGCGGGCGGGCCCTGGAACGCATCGACTTTCAGGCCGCGGCCGAATGCTTCCGCCGCGCCGCCAGCCTCGACTCCAACAATCTCAACGCGTTCAAGGGCCTCGGCCTCGCCCTCACCGCCGGCGGCCTGCACGAGGAAGCCGCCGTCGTCTACCGCAATCTGCTGACGGCCGAGCCCAACGACCGCACCACCGCCTACAACCTCGCCACGTGCCTGATGCGCCTGGGCCTGACGGGCGACGCGCAGGCGTTGTACGAGCGGCTGACGCGCGAACACCCCGCGTTCCACCTGGCGTGGTACAACCTCGCCGCGATCTACCAGGCCCAGGGCAAGTTGCAGGATGCGGTGGCTGCGTGGCGGCAGGTGGCGACGCTCGCGCCCCAACTGGCCCACCCGCACGCGATGATCGCCGAGGCGATGATGGACCTCGGCGACCCCAACGCCGCCGAGGCCGAATATGCCGAGACGTGCAAGCTTGAGCCCAAGGATGCCGCCAACCACCTGAACATGGCCACGGCGGCCTTGCGGTGCGGGCATTACGGCACGGCCGCCGTCGCGGTCAAACGCGCCGCCGATCTCGAACCCCAGGACGCCGACATCTGGAGCGGACTGGGAGAGCTCCTGGCCGAACTCTACCGCGCCACCGGAAAAGATGCCGTCCGCCTCGACGCCATCAACGCCCTAAACCGCAGCCTCGCCATCGACGCCGATCAGAAGGAACTGCAGGCGATGGTGCAGGAATTGAAGAAGAAGTGAGCGGGCGTGAACACGCTGCGTTTCGGCGCTGTTCGGTGAACCAACGAGTCGCGGATGTTCTACTCTTGGCATCGGCGAGACGCTCGACTAATATTGGGCCGAGGCGATAGGTGCTGGTGGCGGAGGCGCGGATGGGCGCGGGCGGACGTGCCGTCCGCCGCTAAAGGCGTTCTAACGACGGATGACTGTTTCTGCGGAGCGAATATGGCATTTGATCTCAAGACGTACGCGGCGACGGTGCGGGTCACCGATGGCGCGTGGGGCACCGAACTGCAGAAGGCGGGAATGGTCGCGGGCTCGGCCCCGGAGCTGTGGAACTGGAAGAATCCCGAGGCCGTCGAGGCTGTCGCGCGGTCCTACGTCCAGGCCGGCAGCGATGTCATCATCACCAACACCTTCGGCGCCAACCGCTTCATCCTCGCCTCGCACGGCCTGGCCCAGCGCACGGCGGAACTGGCCGAGCAGGGCGTCCTCATCAGCCGCCGCGCCGCCGACGCTGCGGGGCGCGACGTCAAGGTCTTCGCCTCCATGGGCCCCTCGGGCAAGATCGTCATGGCCGATGAGATCTCGGCCGACGAGCTGGCCTCGGGCTTCTCCGAGGCGGCCGAGGCCCTCGAATGGGGCGGCGCCGACGCGATCCTGCTGGAATCGTTCGCGGAGTTGGAGGAGATCCGCATCGCGCTGAAGGCGGTGAAGCAGGCGTCGCAGCTGCCGGTGGTGGTGTCGATGACCTTCGCCTCCGGCCCCGACGGCACGGCCACGATGATGGGCGACAAGCCCGGCGATTTCGCCAAGGCCTGCCAGGTTCTCGGCGCCGCGGGCGTGGGCGCCAACTGCGGCGTGGGCCCCGAGAATTACGTGAAGGTGGCCCAGTTGCTCCGCCAGGCGACCGATCTGCCGATCTGGATCAAGGCCAACGCCGGCCTGCCTATCGTGGAAAAGGGAAAGACTGTTTTCCCGATGGGCCCCAAGGTCTTCGCCGACTACGTGCCCAAGCTGATCGCCGCCGGCGCCACCCTCATCGGCGGCTGCTGCGGCACCACGCCCCAGCACATCGCCGCCGTCCGCGCCGCCGTCGACAAGGCTGGAGAATAGTCCCCCTACGGACTGCCGATGCCGTGGCTAACGCTGTGTCCACCTTCAGGTGAGGGGTGGCGGCTTGCCGTTCGGCGCTGTCAGATCTGGGTGACGCCCTGGGCTTCCAAAGCGTCGAACGGCAAGCCGCGGCCAATGCCTCAGGCATAGCGGCGGATCATCGCTCGCCGACGAACAGCAATTCCCGACTCTTCCATCACTTCTTCTCGCGCTTGGCCGCGTGCTCGGGAGTGATGCCGACTTTGGAGGCGGGGGCGACAGCGAATTCATAGTCCAATGCGCGGGCGACCTCGAAGACCATGCGGGCGGCGCCGGCCCCGCCGGCGTTGTTGATGCGGTCGGCGGTGTCGCGGGGGCTGTGATAATATTCCGTCTCGCCGCAGTAGAACAGCAGCGTCGGCAGGCCCAGGCGGGCGAACGGGGCCTGGTCGGACCAGGCCTTGGTGTTGCTGTGCGGCACGGGGATGATCGACAGACCGCCCTTGTCCTCGCCGCGAACGCGGCCCAGGGCCCGGGAAATCGTGGGGTTCAGCAGGCTGCCCACCATCAGAAGCCGCCCCCCGCGGATGTACCCCACCTGGTCCACGTTGAGCAGCACGGCCGTTCGACTGAGCGGCGTCATCGGGTGATGCACGTAATGAATCGAGCCTTGAAAGCCGATTTCCTCGGCCGTGAAGGAAATAAAGACGAAATTGCATCGCCGCTCGGTTCGCGCCAAGGCCCGCGCGGTCAGCAGCAGCACGCTGACGCCGCTGGCGTTGTCGTCGGCGCCGGGAAATATTTCCACATTTCCGTCGCGGCCGGTGCGCGAAGCGAGGTGGTCGTAGTGTGCCCCGATGAGAATCGTCGGCGCCGATGGCCCGTCGGAGCCATCAAGGCGGCCGATCACGTTCCTGGCCGGGATGTCGGCGAGCACGTAATTCGCCTGGAAACTCTGAAGCCACGTGTTGCCGTCGCCGCCAGGGGACAGGCCGGCGGCCTGGAACTGGGCGGCCACGTACTCGGCGGCGAGTTTGTTTCCTTTCGATCCCGTCGCCCTGCCGCCCCAGTTGGGGTCCGCCAGCGTCCGCACGTGCGAGGCGAAGGCTTCTGGCGAGATTTCCGCATACGCCGCCGGCGGCGCATCCGGCATGGCCGGCAGCACGCAGCCGGCGAGGCCCACGAGCGCGAAGAGGCAAAGGAATCGCATTTTATGTCCTATTCGATTGGCTTGCCGTTCGGCGCTGCAGAAGCCCCAGGGCGTCACCCAGATCTGACAGCGCCGAACGGCAAGCCGCCGACAAGGCATTGCTCATGGATTGAACCGTGCGGAGGTAGAGGAGTTTTTGAAAAATGAGCGCATAAGAAAACTCCGGCCCGTAAGGGTACCGGAGTTTCTTTATAGTGTCACAGTGTGCCGTCTTTGTCTCCTGTCGCCAGGTGACTATCCCTTGCCTCACAAGGAGGTTTGGGACGATGAATTGCTGACTTCCCGAAACCCGGCAGAGTTATCTGCCGAGCTACTAGATGATCCTCTAGAAAGGAGGTGATCCAGCCGCAGGTTCCCCTACGGCTACCTTGTTAC
>CAZTVF010000080.1:20246-25474 GCA_964616985.1 uncultured Planctomycetaceae bacterium | reverse complement strand
CCTCGTGCCGCCCCTGACGGGGCTTCCCAGAAGGACGCACCCTGTTGCCCATGGCTTCCGCCATGGGCTGACATGTCTTTCGCACCCACCATCCGTAGCCGTCCGCACCGTCCCGGGAGGAGATCATCATTTTCTCATGCGCGGATTGGCGTGTTCGTTTAGAATGGGCTTCTCCATGAAGACGCCAATTCTGCACAGCAAGAGCAAGCGAGCCGATGCACCCGACCCGTTTTCGGGCCTGCTGTATGACACCCCGCTGCCGGGACGGGCGCCGCTGTGGTATTTCATCGCCATCGCAGCCATCACGGCCGCGGCGATGATGCTGCGAGTGGGCTGGCTGGGGCACTTCCTGCGGTATGACGAGGCCTTCCAGTTCATGCAGTTCGCCTCGCCCACCGAGGGCCGGCTGCTGTTCTACCAGTCGCCCAACAACCACGTCCTGCACACGATCCTCGTCCGCCTGGCAGCCTATTGCAGCGCGGCGCCGGAGTTCATCCGCCTGCCGGCCCTGCTGACGGGCGTTTCGCTGGCGCCGCTGGCGGCGATGGCGGCGCGATGCCTCAGCGGGCGCTGCGCCGCCGGGGTGGCGGCCGCGGCACTGGTCGCCTGCTCGAGCATCCTCGTGGAGTA
This sequence comes from uncultured Planctomycetaceae bacterium, assembly GCA_964616985.1. Classification (GTDB taxonomy): domain Bacteria; phylum Planctomycetota; class Phycisphaerae; order SM23-33; family SM23-33; genus CAZTVF01. Next base: position 24,844 of record CAZTVF010000080.1, on the reverse strand, counting down.
CTCGGTCAACGCGCGGGGATACTCGATGGTCTGCGCCGCGACGCTGGGCCTGTTCATCGTCACGCTTCGCCTGATGCGCGATGTCCGCCCCTGGCGGCCTTGGGCGTGGTGGATCGGCATCTCCGCCCTGGGCATGCTCACCGTGCCGGTGATGGCGTACCCCGTGGGCCTGATGGCCGTGGTGATCGTCGCGCAGGCCCTGCTGTCGCACAAGGACGCCCGCTCGCGGCTGTGGGTCATTGAACGCACGGTCTCGGCGTTGTTCATCTGGGCCGTGGTGACCGCGGCGTTGTACCTGCCGGTGGCGATCGTGACGGCGGCGGAACTCACGAAGGCCGACCCCGGCACGCCGCGGACGCTGCTGGATGGATACCACGAGATCGTCGCGAACCGCTTTGTCGCGCCGGTGCTGTTCAGCGACTCGATGTCGAATCTCGGCGCGGCCCTGGCGACAACCCCGGCCCATTGGACGCGCGACATGTCGGCGCTATCGATCGTGCTGGTTCTGGCCGGCCTGGCGGCCACGGCCGCCGCCGGCGTGCGGAGGCGGTGGGCGATCGGGCTGTTGCCGGTTCTCGCGCCGGTGCTGCTGATCCTGGCCGCGGTCTTGCAGTGCGTGGCCGTCTTCCCCCGCGTCTGGCTGTTCCTGCTGCCGCTGCTGCTGGTGCTGGCAGCGTGCGGGCTGGTGGATCTCGCCTCGCGTTTCCGCCTGCCGAGTCGGCCGCAGGCGCCGCTGACGGCGCTGGGCTTGGTGCTGGCGGCGGCCTGCCTGTGGTCGGCGTGGAACCTGCAGCACCGGCCCTATCTCATCAGCGAAGACCCCAAGACATTTGTGGACATTGTCGACATCTCGCGCGACCTCATTGCCGCCGACGACGGGGCGACGGCGGCGACCATCAACGTGGTGGGCCTGGCGCCGCTGAGCTATTACTGCGCCATGGGCGGGGCTCATTACCTACTGCCCGGCGACCCCCAATGCCGACGGCTGCTGGTGGTCACGCAAGGCGATGAGGATCCGGTCGCACTTTGCGACCGCTTCGCCCCGGTCGTCGTCAACGGCCAGCCGCAGCCAATCTCCAAGCTGTTCGGCGGTCCGGTGCTCTGGAAGCAATATTCCGCGGCGCGGATTTACGCAATGCCGCGGCTTGCCAAGGCGTCCTCAGAAGGTAAGAATTAGGGCGTTGCAGGGCCGCCTGCCGCATGACGAGCCGGCTGAACCGTCACGGCGGGCCGCTGTCGGGAGATCTCTATGATCATGCCGAATGATTTGCCGAAAGAAGCGTTGGAAGACCCCTTCCGGCCGCCGCTGGTCCCGTGCGCGGTCCGCTGCCTGCACTGCAACATGGAGTATTCCAGTTCGGAGATCGCGTGGCGCAGCAATCCCGATGGCGGCGGCTTCTGGTGCTGCCCCACCGATGGCTGCGGCGGAATGGGTTTCAACTTCGACATCTTCCCGCTGGACTCCGACCTCTGGGAGCAGGACGATGAAGATGAGGACGAGGACGATATCGAAATCGAGCCCGAAGAGGACCTGCTGGACGTCGAGGCCGAGGACAACGACGAAGACGACGACGAGTTCGACGACGGCCTGCACCCCGGTGGAAACAACTAGTAATTCATCACAATCGAATACGCAACTGCGTCTGGCAGCGGCATCCAAGGCCGCCACCCGATTAAGAGCACTAGGAATATCATGAAGCCCAAAGCCTTGTTCGTTCTGCCTGATCGATCCTACAACCAGATCTATGGCCCCGATGAACTGCGGGACATCCGCTCTCTGGCCGACGTGTACGCGCCGCGCCAGGAGACGGGGGTGCTGCAGGACAACCCCGTCGCGCTGGCCGAGGCGGAGGTCATCTTCTCCGGCTGGGGCGCCCCGCACATGGATGCCGCGTTCTGTGCCGCGGCCCCCTTGCTCAAGGCCGTCTTCTACGGCGCGGGGTCCATCAAGCACATGGTGTCCGACGCGTTCTGGGACCGCGGCATCGCCGTCACCAGCGCCTACGCCGCCAATGCCGTCCCGGTGGCCGAGTTCACGCTCGCCCAGATCCTGCTGGGCCTCAAGCTCACGTGGCGATACATGGACCGCCTCCGCCGCGGCGTGCCCTACTGGGAGCGAACCCGCGTGCCCGGCGCCTACGGCAGCACGGTGGGCATCATCTCGCTGGGCATGATCGGCCGCATGGTCTGCGAGCACCTCAAGCGGTTCGACCTCAAGGTCATCGCGTACGATCCATTCGTCAAGCCCGCCGACGCCGACGCCCTGGGCGTGGAACTGTGCTCGCTGGCCGACGTCTTCAAGCGGGCCGACGTGGTGTCGCTGCACACGCCCTGGCTGAAAGAGACCGAAGGCCTGATCACCGGCGAACTCCTGGCCTCGATGAGGCCCGACGCCACGTTCATCAACACCGCCCGCGGCGCGGTCGTGCGCGAGAACGAGATGATCGCCGTGCTGGAGCAGCGCCCCGACCTGCAGGCCGTGCTGGATGTGACGCACCCCGAGCCCCCGCCGGCAGGCTCGCCCCTATACACGCTGCCCAACGTGGCCCTCACGCCGCACATCGCCGGCTCGATGGACAACGAGTGCCGCCGCATGGGCCGCTACATGGTCGAGGAACTCCAGCGGTATCTCCGCGGCGAGCAATTTCGCTGGGGCATCAACCGCCAGCAGGCGGCGACGATGGCGTAGCCCGCCTGCGATTGAACCTGCCCGCGAATTGCACCGATGTACGAAGAAGGACGGCCAGAACGTTTCGCTTTTTGGATTGGAGACCCCAGCAATGCTTCGTAGTGGCCTTGTGTCGATTTCGTTCCGCAAGCTTTCGGTCGAGCAGATCGTCGAGATGGTCGCCCAGGCGGGCCTGGAGGGCATCGAATGGGGAGGCGATATCCACGCGCCCCACGGCGACCTCGCCCGTGCCAAGGAGGTCCGCCGCCTCACCGAGCAGGCCGGCCTCAAGGTGCCGTCCTATGGCTCGTACTACCGCGTCGGCCACGAGGAACCCGTGCCGTTCGAGGCCGTGCTGGCCACCGCGCGAGAGCTGGGCGCCCCCGTCATCCGCGTCTGGGCAGGCAAGCAGGGCTCCGACACCGCCGACAACGCCTACTGGGAGAACGTCCGCCGCGAGAGCCGCCGCATCGCCGACCTGGCCGAGAAGGCCGGCCTCCTGGTCGCCTTCGAATTCCACGGCAACACGCTGACCGACACGAACGATTCGGCCCTGAGGCTGATGCAGACCGCCGCGCACCCCAACCTGCGATCATACTGGCAGCCGCCCGTGGGCAAGGATGAAGCGTATTGCCTCAGCGGCCTGCGAGGCATGCTGCCCTTCCTCTCTCACGTGCACACCTTCAGCTGGAAGGACTACACCCGCCTGCCGCTGGCCGAGCACGAGGCCTCGTGGCGGAAATACTTCGCCGCCGCCTCGGCCGTGCCGGGCGATCACTACGCCATGCTCGAATTCGTCGCCGACGACGCCCCCGCCGCCTTCGCCCGCGACGCCGCGACGCTCAAGGCCTGGCTGGCGGCCGTGTAGGGGCCGCGGCCGGACGGGCCCCTCCTGGGATCATATTCAGTTTGACGGATTCATCCATCGCCCGTCTTGCAAAGCGTCTTTCGCGCGGTATCCTCTGGGCAGGTGCGGTTTCTTCTGTTACACGATGAGGCCCGACCATGAGGCGCGGCATACTTGCAGGCCGAGACGAGTTGGTTGCACTGCGGGAACGCATCACACGCAAACCCTTCGACGCGATGTACGACAAGCTTCGCAAGCGTTGTGCGCTGATCCTGCAGTCTCAGCCGGTGACCGAGACCCAGTGGCGGACCGTCTGGCAGCAAGGCGGCTGGTGGGCGGCACTTCACGCCGCTCGCACCGCCCAAAGCCGGATGATGGACCTGCTCATCGCCCACCACATCGACCGAAACCTCGCCTATCGCGACCGCGCCATCGAAGAGCTTCGCAACCTGATCGGCTGGACCACCTGGGTTGACCCCTGCCACGGAACCGGCACCGCCGACGTGTGCACCGCCGAGGCCGCCGTCGCCGCCGTCGTCGCCCTGGACTGGCTGTGGGAGGATCTCAGCGAGGCCGACCGCATCCGCATCCTCCAGGCCATCCGAAACAAGGCCCTCGCCCCCTACCGTAAAGGCGTCCAGGCCCACGCCTTCTGGTACGACTGCTATCACAACTGGAATGCCGTTGTCAACGCCGGCTGCGGGCTGGCCGCCCTGGCCCTCAGCGACGAAGAACCCCTGGCGCAGGAGACGCATCACCTGGCCGTCGCCGGGCTGTCGCACTTCCTGACTGCACTGGGACGCGAAGGCGGCTGGGACGAGGGCACCGGCTGCTGGGGGTTCGCCCTGCGGTACCTGCTGCTGCTGGGCGAGGCCACCACCCGGCTGCTCGACGACCGCCGCATCCTGCACTCGCGCGGCATGGACGCCACGGGCCTGTTCCCCATCTATTTCACCCCCAACGGTCAGGCGGCCAGCTTCGGTGAGTCGCCCTCGGTGCCCCTGTACGGCACGTTCTACCTGCTGGTCAAACACCACGGTCTCAAAGAACTCGCCTGGTGGCTGGACACCTACGCCTTCCACC
>CAZTVF010000080.1:0-20236 GCA_964616985.1 uncultured Planctomycetaceae bacterium | reverse complement strand
CGGTACATCAGGAGTCAAGGGTGATAGTGGTAGCTCAGGAACATCGGGGACAAGCCCTGCGTCAACCTCTGGAACTTCTGGTACTTCTGGCACCAGCGGCCTGTCGTCGGCGGGGCTGGCGATGCTGTTCCGCCCCAGCGACGCCGAGAGCCCCAAGGTGCCCGACCTCAGCCCGCTGAAGGTGTTCCACGAGATCGGCTGGGCCGCGATGGCCGACCACTGGCCTCGCCCCGCGATGTACGCCGCCGTCAAGACAGGCGACCTCTCGGCCCATCACAGCCAGCGGGACATGAACTCCATCCAGTTGCAGGTGGGCGGCGAGATGCTGCTGACGGACCAGGGCGGGCTTCCCAGCCACCAGTTCTTCAGCGACCAGAAGCAGGACCTTTACGAGGTTCAGGCCCGCGCCCACAACACGATCACCGTCGCCCAGCGCGATCACCAGATCGACGCCCAGGGCGATATCATCGAGGCCCAGACCGGGAAGAACTTCCGCTGGGTCGCCTGCGACGCCGGCGAGGCGTGCGGCGCGGGCATCCACTTCATCCGCCACCTGGTCATGCTGGTCAATCCTGCCAGCCAGGAAGGACAGGCCCTGCTGGTGCTGGACGAACTGGAATGCCACGACCGCGTCGAACTGTTCTGGCACACCCGCGGCGCGGTGGAGCTTTCGCCCAAGGCCACCGCCGGCACCATCAGCGGCCAGCACGCAGCCGTGAGTTTCCTGATCGGCGGCTCGGCCAAGGGGAGCCTGACGGTGGAATCGAATGCGCTGTCGCCGCAAAACGTCGAGCAGGTGCTGACCTACACCTTCGCCGCCAGCGGCAAGTGCCAGATCGCCAGCGTCTTCAGCCGCTCGCGCCTCACGGGCAAGATCGACGTCAAGCGGGCCAGCGGCGAACTCCGCGTGAAGTTCGACGACGTGGCCGTCCACTTCAAGTCCCTCCGCCGCCACCTGCAACTCGACCGGGTCGTCACGAAATAGCAACCCCAGCTTGCGCAAGGCTTTAGATGCAACGTCAAGGGTCCAGACCGACCAGCGCCCGCCGGTCATGTGATTGCTCCCCCCATAAATCATTGCCCGATTTGCATCATCGCAGCCCATATCCTATGTTCTTCCTGACGGGACGAGCCGCTATATAGCCCCGCCGAGTCGAGCCGCCTCCGAGGCAGCCGTATTGCCGTTTTTTCGCCAAGGAGACGACCCGTGAAGCGCGTGAAATTCGATGACCTGCAGAGCCTTGAACCCCGCCTGCTGATGGCAAGCGGCCCCGTCTTCAGTGCCGCCCTCAATCTCGATACCCCCGCCCTCGGCACCCTCAGCGTCATCGACACCTTCGCCAATAAGAACGAAACCGACACCTTCTCTTTCACCTCCCAGGCCGCCGGGGTGGTCACGATCGACATCCTGGCCGGCGGCTACAAGTCGAACGCCAGCATCACCGCCTACACCAGCAGCGGCCAGACGATCAGCACGATCACCAACGGCACGATGCAGCTGCTGGTTGATCGCAACGTCAAGTATTACATCGCAGCCTCCAGCGCCGCGAACTACACCGGCCAGTACACGATGACCCTCACGTCCACGCCGAGCGACGATTGCGGCAACTCCTTCGCCGCCGCCGCGGACATCTCGCTGCCCGTCAGCCATACGGTCACCCGGCTGACGAATATCCAGTACTCCGCCGACGTGGACATGTTCGCGTTCACCGCTGCCCAGACGGGCGAAATCATCGTGGACATGAGGGCCGCGGGCCTGTCACCTGCCGTTGACGGCGAACTCAGTGCCTATGACGCGGCGGGCAATCTGCTGGCCCAGAACGACTCCTTCAGCGGCAAAGATCCCCGCGTGACCTTCTCGGTCGTGCAGGGGCAGAAGTACTACTTCGCCGGGGCCAGCCATGACGGCTCGATCGGCGGGGCTTCGCTGACGATCACCTCCTCGGGCGACGTGGCAGCCGCGGCGGACTCCGCGACGCTCGCCCCGGGCGGCAGCGTCATGGCGACGATGACCCAGGCGGCCGGCGGCCTGCAGTTGCTGGTGCTGGGCACCAACCTCAACGACACGATCACGCTGTCGCAGACGGCCACGGGCATCAGCATGACGGCCGGCGCCGGCGCGGCGCAGATCTACACGGGCACGTTCAGCTCGATCGTGATCTGCGGCTTCGGCGGTAACGACGTCATCCGCGTGACCAGTTCCGTCACGGCCGCCACGACCGTGTACGGCGGCGAGGGCGACGACACGATCTATGACGCGGGCACCGGCTCGGACCTGATGCTGGGCGAGAACGGCGATGACCAGCTCGTCAGCATCGGCGGCGGCAGCGACACGATCTACGCCGGCGACGGCCTCGACAGCGTCTGGGCTGACGCGATCGACACCCTCGTCGATTCCTCGGCCGCCGAACTGGCGAGCATGACGATCCACCAGGTGGGCGCGTTCTACGGCGGCGTTTCGAGCGAAGTGTCCGGCCAGAACCTCGTCGATCCCAACAGCGGCGGCTATGCCTACCGCAGCTTCGCCTCCAGCTACTTGTTCAACGACGGCCCCGAGTACAGCGACATCCACCAGGGTGCCGTGGGCGACTGTTACTTCCTGGCCGCCCTCTCGAGCCTGGCCGACCAGAACCCCACCGCGATCCGCCAGATGATCACGCCGCTGGGCGATGGCACGTTCGCCGTCCGCTTCTTTCGCAACAGCCAGGCCGTCTACGTCCGCATCGACGCCGATCTCCCGACTTACTCCAATGGTTCGCTGGTCTACGCCGGCCTGTCGGCCGACAACGAGATGTGGGCGGCCCTGGCCGAGAAGGCCTACGCCTTCTTCCGCACCGGCCAGAATTCGTACGCCTCGCTGAACTCGGGCAACATGGGCACCGTGTACTACGAGGTCACCAGCAAGGGCGCCACCGCGATGGGCACGTCGGGCACGACGGCGACGATTGCCACCGCCCTGACCGCCGCCCTAAGCGCCGGCAAGGCGATCTCCGTCGGCAGCTACTCCGGCATCTCCGGCCCGATCGTCGGCGGCCACGCGTACGTCGTCAAGAGCGTCTCGACGACCGGCGCCGGCACGTTCGTCACACTGTACAACCCCTGGGGCGTCGATGGCCGCAGCTACGACAGCAACTCCGGCGACGGCCTGCTGGTCCTGAGCATCGCCGACTTCAAGAAGTACTTCCTGTTCATCTGCATCAGCGCTCCCCGCGCGTGAGCCTTACGTCTGTCGGGGCGATTGGGGAATGCCCTGTGAGTGTCCGTTATCAGAGCCGCCTCCGAGGCAGCCTTCCGTTCTGACTTCTTGCCCGGAGCCGACATGACGAACAAGCACGACATCGTGAGCCTCGAACCCCGCCTGCTGATGGCAGCGACGCTGCCTGCCGCCCGTGCCCTGACCATCAATCCCTACGACATCGTGAGCGTCGCCGACACGTTCTCGGCCAAAGGCGAGACCGACCGCTTCAGCTTCGTCGCCAAGGCCAGCGGGCAGGTGACGCTGGATATCCTCAGCGGCACGAAACGCCTCACCGCCGCAGCGGCCGCGTACGGGCCGGGCAACAGCCTGATCGCCCAGGCCTCCAACGCCGCCTTGAGCTTCAACGTCATCGGCGGCCAGACCTACACCCTCACCGCCAGCGCCCTGGGCACGCTCATGGGCGCCTACACGCTGAAGTTCACCACGGTGGCCGCCGGCGACGACGCGGGCAACTCCATCGCCGCCGCCAGAACGATCACGCTGCCGGCCAACGGCAACTTGTCCCAGTCCATCTCGATCAGCTACGCCAATGACTCCGACTTCTTCTCGTTCGTCGCGATGCAGACGGGCAAGATCGATGTCCACATGGTCAACATCTCCAGCCTGGGCGCGATGACGAACGTAGACCCCGAACTGGTCGCCTACGACGCCGCCGGCAAGGTCCTCGTCTCCAACGACAACTACGTCGACTCCACCGCGCACATCGGGTTCAAGGTCGTCAGCGGCCAGCGGTACTACGTCGCGGCCAAGAGCCACACCGCCACCACGGGCGAGGCCGCGTTGGCGTTCGCCTCCAGGCCCGACCCTGCCCCCGCCAGCCAGATCACCGTCGCCCCCGGCGACGTCAGCACCTGGACCGACGCCTTCACCCGCTATGGCGAGATCGACCGCTTCAGTTTCGTCGCCGCGGCGACCGGGCAGATCTCGCTCGATATTTTCAGCGGCGGCAGTCGGGCCAAGGCGATGGCGACGATCTACAACTCGTCGAACAGCCAGCTCGCCAGTTCCTCCAGTTCAACGCTGAAGATCAACGTGACCGCGGGCGCCACCTATTACATCACAGCCGGCGCCCTGGGCGCCTTCACCGGCGCGTACTCCCTCAACTTCGTCTCCACCGTCACCGGCGATGATTTCGGCAACAGCTTCGCCACGGCCAAGTCGCTGGCCCTGGCGGCCAACAGCCTGCTCTCGCAGGAGCTCACGCTGAGCTACCGCGGCGACACCGACGTCTTCACCTTCGTCGCCTCGCAGACCGGCCGCGCCGTCATCGACATGATCGGCAGAGAAAGGCCGACGGGGGTGCCGGCGATCGATCCCTCGCTGACCGTGTACAACGCCAGCGGCCAGATCGTCGGCCAGAACGACAACTACGTGAGAACGGACGCCCATGTCTCGTTCAACATCGTCAGCGGCCAGCGGTACTATGTCCGGGCCCAGGACGCCGCCAACGGCATGGGCCCCGCCCTCGTTACCTTCACCTCGACCCAGAACCTGACGGACACCCCGGCCACGCCGGCGGCCCTTGCCGCCCAAGCCGTCGTCACCGCCGTCACCACTTCGCAGGCCGGCGGGCTGCAGCTGACGGTCCTGGGCACCAGCGGCACCGACTCCATCACCGTGAACCAGACGGCCGCGGGCCTGGTGCTGACCACGCCGGTCGGCACGCAGACCCTGGCGGGCTCGTTCAGCTCGATCGTCATCTGCGGCTTCGGCGGCGATGACACGATCCGCCTCACCAGCAACGTCACCGCGATGGCGACGATCTACGGCGGCGCCGGCAACGACACCATCTATGCCGCCGGCCGCGGCGTTGACAAGATCGCCGGCGAGGCGGGCGACGACCTGCTGATCAGCCTGGGCGGCGGGATCGATCAGGTCTACGGCGGCGACGGCACCGACAGCTTCTGGTGCGACAGCGCCGACGCCCTGGCCGACGTCTCGCAGGCCGAGATGCAGGCGATGACCGTGCACCAGGTGACGGCGTTCACCGGCAACGTCTCCCGCGAGATCGCCGGCCAGGCCATCGCCGATCCCGGCAGCGGCGGCTACGCCTACAAGAGCTTCGCGAGCAAGCCCCTGTTCACCACCGGCCCCAAGTCGACCGACGTGAAGCAGGGAAACATCGCCGACGGCGGCCTGCTGTCCTCGCTGGCGGGCCTGGCCGACGGCAGCCCCAACGTGATCCGCCAGATGATCACCGCCCTGGGCGACGGCACGTTCGCCGTGCGGCAGTTCATCAATGGCATCGCCTCGTACGTCCGCGTCGACGCCGACCTGCCGGTGACCGCCAGCGGCTCGCCCGCCTTCGCCCAGCTGAGCCCCGAAGGCGAGCTCTGGGTCGCCCTGACCGAGAAGGCGTTCTTCATGAGCGGCGGCAGGACATCGTATGGCGCCACAACGATCTGTTCGACGCTTGTCTACGACCTCGTCATGCGAAGCTACGGCACGTTCACCGGCGTCGGCAAGACGAACACCGAGATCGCCAACACCCTCAAGAACGCCCTGGACGCGGGCAAGGCCGTCGTGGCCATCAGCGGCCTCAACCCCGGCAACAGCTGCATGGTCAAGAGCGTCGAGACGACCGCCGGCGGCATCTTCCTCACCGTCTACAACCCCTGGGGCGCCGACGGCCGCAGCGCCGTCAAGACCGGCGCCGATGGGATGATCCGCATGAGTATCCAGGACTTCACCAAGATGTTCCTGCTGGTTCAGATGAGCTCGGCCCTGTAACGGATGGTGCCGCGCCTGACGTTGGCTTGGCGCCTCTTGTATCCGTGACGCTCCCGATGTATTTACTTGCGGCAAAGGAGCGGCACATGCAGAACACAACCGTCACGCTGCACCCGGAATTCGCCATCGGCCCCGTGGACCCGCGGGTGTTCGGCGGCTTCCTCGAACACATGGGCCGCGCCGTGTACCAGGGCGTGTACGAACCCGCCAGCCCCCACGCCGACGCCGAAGGCTGCCGCAAGGACGTGCTCGGCGCCCTGGGCCGCCTGCGAATGACCGCGATGCGGTACCCCGGCGGCAACTTCGCCTCGGGCTATCACTGGATGGACGGCGTGGGCCCCCGTGCCCAGCGGCCGGCCGTGAGAGAGCTCGCCTGGCAGAGCCTCGAGACCAATCACTTCGGCACCGATGAATACATCGCCCTGTGCCGCAAGCTCGCCTGGACGCCCATGATCACCGTCAACATGGGCACCGGCACGCCCGAGGAGGCCCGCAACTGGCTGGAATACTGCAACTGCCCCGCCGGCACTCGCTACGCCGACCTCCGCGCCACCGGCGGCAAGCGCGACCCTTACGACGTCAAGCTCTGGTGCCTGGGCAACGAGATGGACGGCGTGTGGCAGCTCGGCCACGTGCCCGCCGACCACTACGCCATCCGCGCCCAGCAGGCCGCCAAGATGATGAAGGACGTCGATCCCGGGATCGAGCTGGTCGCCTGCGGCTCTTGCTCGGCCGGCATGTCCACGTACATGGAGTGGGACCGCACGGTGCTGGAGCACCTGGGCGACCAGGCGGACTACATCAGCCTTCACCGCTACGAGGGCAACCGCGCGAACGACACAGCCGATTACCTTGCGTGCACCAACGCCATCGATGCGCAGATCGAGCAGATGGACGCCGCCTGCCGCTTCGTCCAGGCCCGGCGCCGCAGCCGCAAACGGGCGTACCTGTGCTTCGACGAGTGGAACGTGTGGTACAAGAACCAGGAGATGAACGGGCGGGCGAAGTTCGCGCCGCACCTGATCGAGGAGGTCTATAACCTCGAGGACGCCTTGGTCGTCGCGGGGTTCTTCAACAGCTTCCTCCGCCACGCCGATGTGCTCAAGATCGCGAACATCGCGCAGATCGTCAACGTCATCGCCCCCATCCTGACCGACGGCGACCGCATGCTGCTGCAGTCGATCTTCCACGTGTTCGAGATGTACTCCCGCCGCAAGGGAGGCACGGCCCTTCGCCCCGCCGTCAGCGGCCCGCGGTACGAGGGCAAGAACAACGGCGCGGTGAACACCATCGACACCGCCGCCATCCTCGACGGCAAGAACCTGCACGTCTTCCTCACCAACCGCAGCCTGAGTGAAGCGGCTCCGGTGGAGGTGAAGCTGCTGGAGGGTGCGATGGCCGCCGTCGCCGGCGCCGAGATCGTCACCGGTCCCGACGCCAAGGCCGCCAACAGCTATGACAAGCCCGACGTGGTCGCCGCCCGCCCCTTCGCGGGCTTCAGCATCAAGGCGGGCGCCGCCACCGCCCTCCTGCCGCCGCTTTCGGTCGTGGCGGTGACGTTCACGCTGAAGTAACGTTTTGCCCGTTTGCACACTCGGAGAAGTAGCATGAACTCTCGTGAACGCTTTGCCGCCGCCGTTGCCCGCAAGCCCGTGGACCGTTGCCCGATCGACATCGGGGGCACGACGCTGACGTCGATGGCGGCGGGCTGCCAGAAGGCATTGCGCGAGTTCCTCGGTTTCACCGGCGAGGCGCAGGCGGCCAACAGCGGCGTGGACGAGCGGATCCTGCAGTGGGCGGGCACCGACTTCCGCGGCGTCGGGGGCATCGTGAACCTGCCCGGCCCGCACACGCAGCTGATGGGCGACACCGCCTTCGTCGACTGCTGGGGCGTGAAGCGCGAACTGCTCGGCAGCTACTGGGAGATCACGCAATCGCCCCTGCGCGACGCGACGATCGACGATCTCAAGGCCTTCCGCTGGCCCACGCCGCGGATCGAGGACAAGCAGCTCGACGACTGGGTCGCCGCCGCCCGCCGCCTCCGCGACGACGGCCAATATGTCGTTGTGGCCGAGCACCCGATGTTCGGCATCCTCGAACTGGGCTGCTGGATGTGCGGCTACGACGACTTCCTCATCCGCATGGCCACCGACCCCGACTTCGTCCGCCTGTTCTTCGACAAGGTGCTGGCGATCCAGCTGGAACTCATCGAGCAGTACTACGGCGCGCTGGGCGGTCTGATCGACCTGACCACCAGCGGGGACGACTTCGGCACGCAGATGGGCCCGATGCTCTCGCCGGCGATGTTCGGCCAGCTCATCGCCGAGCCCTTCGCGCGACGGATCTCGCGGACCAAGGAACTGGGCCGCTGCCTCTACTGGCACCACACGTGCGGCGGCGTGGTGCCGCTGCTGGACTCGCTCATCGGCTGCGGCGTGGACATCCTCAACCCCATCCAGACGTCCGCCGCCGGCATGGTGCCCGCCGAACTCAAGGCTCGCTTCGGCAGCCGCCTGGTCTTCTGGGGCGGCTTGGACGTGCAGGCCTTCTTGCCCAAGGCCTCGCCCGCGGAGGTGGCCGCCGAGGTGCGGTCGCTCACGAACTCGCTGGGGCGCCACGGCGGCTACGTCATCGCACCCGCCCACAACATGCAGGACGACATCCCCCCGGCCAACATCGCCGCGTGGGTCGAGTCGATGCGACTATAATGGGATGTGGACAAGGGGACGAGCGACGATGTGGAGATCGTGAGGAGGGTATCATGGCGATGGAAACCGCTTCCATTGAACATCGCGAGCACGTGGGCCATCAGGAATCGGTGGCCGGGCTGGTGCTGGGCATTCTATCCCTATGCTTTTCGTGGCTGCCGGTTGTCGGGCTGGCCTGTGCAATCATCGGGCTGGTCCTGACGATCAAAGGCCGCAAGATGAGTGCCGCCGTCAGCTATCACAGGGCCGGGACGGCCGGCGAAGTGTGCTCGATTATCGGGTTGGTTCTAGGCAGCTTCTGCACGCTGCTCTGGTTCAATGCCGTCATCAATGGTGCGCCGCTGACGTACCTGCCGTACATGACGGGCATGTGACCGGGTGGCGATAGCTCCTTCGGAGCGTGGTGTCTGGTGAGCAGCCGGATGTCCTTGGGGGGAAGGGCAGCCGGCTGCTGACCTATGCGCACCGCAGACACGACCGCAGGCGGCCGCATCTCGCCATTACGGGTGGCGGCCTTCCCAGGCCGCCGCCTCTTTCCCGGGCGATGGGGCGGCGGCCTGGGGAGGCCGCCACCCGATGTAGAAGGCCGCCGTCCACCGCCGCACAGCTTTACGACGAATGCTTCGTCCTTGATATGACGAGGTCCTGCAGCTCCGGCGCCAGCAGCTTGAACAGCTGCGAATAGCCCGCCACGCGGACGGGGAAGTTGCCGAAGCTCTCGGGGTCCTGCTGGGCCTGCTTGAGCCGCTCAGCCGTCACTACGTTGAACTGCAGCTGGCCCACCCCCATGTTGATGGCCGAGCGGATCAGGTGCACCAGCCGCTCGACGCCCGCGGACCCTTCGACCAGCTTGGGCGTCAGGTCGATGATCGCCGCGGTGGCCCCGGCGGCCCGGTCGTGCGGCAGGCGGGCCAGCGTGTTCAGCGCCGCCGTCACGCCGCGGACGTCACGCCCCTGCTGGGCTGACAGCGAGTAGGCGATCGGCTCCCCCGCCCGCCGGCCGTCGGGCGTGGCCCCCATCACCTTGCCGAAGTGCACGTTGCACAGGAACGAGAACAGGTGCGCCACGTACCGCCCGCCCAGCGGGCTGCGGTACCGGTCGAGTTGGTCGATGAAGTAGTTCGCCAGCCACGCCGCGATCTCATCCACCTCGGCCACGCCATTGCCGTACTTGGGCGCGCCGTTGAGCAGCCGCTGCCGCAGCGGCTCGTAGCCCTCGAAATTGGCCTTCATCGCCGCCAGCAACTCCGCCGGGGCGATCTGTCCCTGCTCGAAGACGAGGTGGCGGACGGCGATGAGCGAGTCCGCCACATTGGCCGTGCCGAGAAATGCGATGGAATGGTAGTTGTACACCGCCCCGCCGTCGGTGATGTCCCGCCCGCGGGCGATGCAGTCGTCGGTCATGACCGACCAGCACGGCAGCGGCCCCCGCTCGCGCTGCATCAGCTCGCCACGATTGCAGTGGTACACCATCTCGCGCGTGAAGTGGTCCATCTGTGCGACGAAGGCGCGGCGGAACTGCTCATAATCCTTCATCGCCGCCAGCTCGCCGGTGGCCGGGCCCACCTGCTGCCCCGTGCGCGGGTCGACGCCGTTGTACAGCGCCAGTTCCAGGCACTTGGCCGCATTGAGCCAGCCCGACACCGCGTGCGGGTTCGCCCGCCCGGGCACCGTCAGCTCGATGCAGCCGATGGGGGCGTAGTTCCGCGCGTCGGCCAGCGAAATGCCGTGGCCGGCCAGGGCGGGAACGAAGCAGTCGTCGTTGAAGAGGAACGGCACACCACCGCCAGGGGCGATCATCTCGGCCGCCAGCTCGATCAGCCGCTGCGGGCTGCGGCGATGCAGGCGGACCGAGACGTCGCGGACGAAGTCCACGTTCCGCAGCGATTCGAGGATAACGTACGTCATCTCGTTGGTCGCGTCGTTGCCCTCGGCGTCCAGGCCCGACAGGGTCGTCGCCTGCACCTCGTACTCCAGGTACAGCTTGCAGTGCAGCTCTTCCATCAACGCCAGCGCCGCCTGGCGCGTGGTGCGCCCGGCCTGGAGGTCCGCCTGGTAGTAAGGCTGCAGGATCTGATCCAGGCGGCCGATGGAGTTGGCGTTGATGCCGTCCTCGCCGCACGTCAACACGTGGGCCATCCACAACGCCTGCACCGCCTCGTGCAGCGTCCTGGCGCCGTGCCGCGGCACGCGGGCGCAGGTATCGGCGATGAGCTGCAGGCGGGCCGCTTCCTCGGCGTCGGCCGCGTCGCGAATCCCTTTCGCCGCCATCTCAGCGTAGCGGCGCCCCAGCGTAATGCCCCCCTCGCACACCCGCAGCGCCGCACGCCAGAAGTTTTCCTTCCGCACGTAGTCGGGGTCGGTGATGTCCGCGGCCGCCATCGCGGCGGCGATCTCATCGGCGATGCCGCCAAAGCCGATGCGAATGACCTTGGCGAAGTCGCGGATGGAATGATTCTCGATCCAGCCGCCGGCCATGAAGACGTTCTGGCGACCCCACTCGCCGCGGCCGCGAAGGCGTTGGGCGTCGACCTCGCCGACGGCGTACATCGGGAAGCTCTTCCACGCCCACCGCTGCGAGGCCGCGCGGACCTCCCCGAACTGCTCAGCGGGGATGCCCAGTTCGGCCAAGCGTGGCAGGAGTTTCTCGCCGTCGCCGCCGGCCAGCGGGAATTGATCGCCCGCCCAGGGGCCGGGGATGAGATGCTCGCCCGCGATGCGCCAGTGCGGTAGAATGCATATCGGGGCAATCTTCGTCAACTCGCTCAGCACGCCCGCCCGCACCTGCACGACCGAGCAGCCCGCCTGCATCGCCCGCCAGGCGGCGACGTCGCGGAGGCAGGGGTTCATGTCGGTGATGAACGAGCCCTTGCGCGCAACGACATCGGCGCGAAGTGCTTCGATTCGCGGGGACAGTGCCGTGGCAGTCGTCATCGATGCTCCTTTGATGCGACAGCAGTATACCACGACGATGCCACGAGGAAACGCGGCCGCGGCGCCGCCGGGATTCATCCGATCAGACGGAGTAGATCTTCCCCTCGCGGTACTCGGTCCACGCCGGCTCGAAGGCGATCTGGCGATCGGGGATCGGCCGCGGGGCGACGGTCTGCAGATCGAACAGGTCCTCCGCCGCCGGATTGTGGCGGACGCAAAGCACCTGCTTGCGAAGCTCGGCGTTCTCCTGCTTGAAGCGGTACGGCTTGCCCGTGGCGGGGTCCACCAGGGCGGGGTGCATTTCGATGCCGCTTTCGTCGAGGATGCAGTGGCTGCCGCGGCTGCCGACGCCGCGGTCGAACATGCCGCAGATCGCCTTGAGGAACGCCACCTGCGTGAGGCACTGCTGGATCGTCCGCACCGCCGCGGCCAGTTGCTTGGGCGACGACAGCTTCATGCCGCCCTCCAATAGCGCGTGGTACTGCGCCTTCGCCTGCTGCAGGGCCGCCGCCGCACCCGCCGCAGAGCGGATATGCGCGCCGTAACGCGTCATGCGCTCGCCGATCTGCGCCATCGCCTTGTCGGGCGTTACCGTCGCGCCGGCCGCCTTGGCCTGCTGCGACTTGAGCATCTCGATCATGCCGGCCACCGCGCTTTCCAGCGGGGCGATCGCGGGCTCCTCGCTGCCGTAGACGTTGGCGATGTATTCCGCCGCCCGCATCGCGCCCACTTGCCCGGCGTTCAGCGCCGAGCCGCCCGGCCGCTTCACGCCATGCGTGCCGGCCATCTCGCCGATCACGAACGCGTGCTTGACGTTGCTCTCCCACCACTTGTTGACGCTGAAGCCGCCGTTGTTGTGTTGGGCGCAGATGGCGATCTCCAGCGGCTCGGAGTTCAGGTCGATGCCGTTTTCGGTGTAGATGTCGATCGCGGGCTGATTCATGTGCCTCAGCCGCTCGATCGGCGTCGCCTGCAGCGCGCCCGTCTTCTGCAGATACTCCAGCGCCTCTTTGCCCAGGCCGTCGATCGTGAACGTGGTGTCAAAGCCCACGGGGTTGCGGAGGAAATCCATCCAAACCCGCCGGCCGCGGACGACCGTCTCCTGGTGCACGGCCATGTCGACCAGCGACGACTGGAAGCCCGTGATCCGCTGTGCGTCGAAGGGCCACTGGTAGCCCTTGAGGAAGATGTTCGTCGCCATCGACGACATGTCGCCGAAGTACTCGGTGAGGAACTCGCGCTCGTCGCCGCCCTTGGCGTCGGTGGAATAGATCCGCGGGATGACCTGCATGTAGGTGCCCGAGACGTTCCAGCGGAACTTGATCGACGCCAGGCCGTACTGCGACTCGGTGAGGTTGCAGCCTTCGAGCCCCGCCGCAAAGGCCGCCCCATGGATGCCGTACTGCCCGCGCGGGTACACGGTCGTCTGGTACAGTTCGCCCGGGCCGCCGGCGGCCAGCACCCAGTTCTCTGCCACGAAGACGGCGATGCCGAGATTGTCGTTCGACATCTTGGCCATGTTGAAGCAAACCATCGCCACGATGCGGCGGGCGTCGCCGCTGCCCTCGGTGATGAACTGCACCACCGGGTGCTTGTCGACCATCTTGATGCCGATGCGCTTCGCCTCGGCCGTGAGGCACTCGCTCATGAACTTCGAGGTCTTGGGCCCCGCCGAGGTGGCGCGCTCGTAGGGGTCGTGGTCGGTCTTGTAGCCGATGAACGCGCCGTGCGGCTCGTGCGGGAACGGCACGCCCGACTCGACGAGGTTGTAGAAGCCGCGGAGCGAGCCGATGCCCTCGGCCAGGGCGTTATCGCCATGACAGCAGCCGAACGCCGTCAGCGTCTTGGCGAAGTCCTCGGCCGTGTCGGGCACGCGCGGGCTGGTGCCCATCTTGTAATAGGTCTGCTTGTCCGAGCCGCTCATGCGGCTGGCGCCCAGGGCCACGCCGCCGGTGACGATCAGCAGCTTGTCCTGCGGACGCTCGACACCGTGGAGGCGCCAGAACTTGGCCAGGTTCACCGCGCAGTTCATGCCCGCCGCGCCCGCGCCAACGATGATCGTGTTGGTGACAGTAACCGGTACGTCCACGCCATTGACCGTCAGCTTCGTCGTAGTCATTGCATCCTTCCAAATAAGGCATATTTCGGTGCGACACGAGAGGGGAATCATATTCGCATCACGCGGCGGCGCGTAGGGGAAAAACCGGCAACACCCAACCCGCAAAGCACCCTTTGGCCCCAGCGGCCTCGCGCCGGCGGCAACGACATCGCTCGCCTTTTGGCGCTGTAAACGCCGCCTTGCGGCCACGCTCTTCACAGCCACCACGCCGGGGCAAGCCTGCCCACCCTGCAGATATCGTCCGCACGCTTGTGAAGCCCTTGCAGCCAATGTATCTTCCATCCATGGATGCCGCGTCTATCAACATGCTTTGCCTCATGATGCACACTCCGGGCGATCGCATCGGCCTCGGTTTGATCCTCCTGGGCGGCGGGGTCGTCCTGTTCCGATACCGCGATGACATCGGCGCGTACCGCAACGTCTTCTGGAATGGGCCTGCTACCCCCACTCCGGGTTGCATGTTGGTGCCCTTCTCGATCGCCCTGATCGCCCTTGGCGCGCTATGCCTCTGGGATGGCATCACCCGATCACTGGGCCTGGACTGGCTGCTGTGTTCGTCGCGATAGCGCCCACCGCCCGACAGGTAGTGCATGACATCACGCCGCCGATGGTGGGCAGGCCTGCCCACCCTACGCCGGCATGCTCGGGCAAACATGCCGGCGCGTCGCAGACAGCGCGACGCCTGCCTCCGGCAGGTAAACTTCGGCATGGCACCCATCCGTTGAGGTGCGACAGAGCACTAGCCCGGCCTGCCGAAGAAGCAGTTTTGCAGGAGTTTCCAAGCGGCCCCGAACAGGTGGCCATTCAGAAGCATGCACGCTCCGCAAATGCCAAGGCCAAGGATCGGCAGCAGGCTGTCGCCGCGGCGGGCAACCTCGCGGATCGTGCCGATCACACCGAGCATGGCCCCGATCGTCGCCCCGGCCACTGCCAACGGGAGAACCACGGCCGCCAGCAGCAGGCCCAACCAGCCCAGCCATGTGGGAAACGCCAACCCTTGATTCTGTCCGCCGCTAACCATGAGGATGCCGCCGGCGGCGCAGAGGCCAAAGAAGATTGAGGCAATACCCAGGCCGCTCACGCGCAACCGGTGCTTCCCCTTCTGGCCCTGGGCGCCGCGCCGGGCGCCATGGCCACCATCTCAAAGAAGTACTTGATCATCTCGCGCTCGTTAAAGAACTCCACCGCGTGCCCACGAAGGACCATCGGCCGCAGGCCGCTGGGACCGGCCGCCGCGCGGACGATGGCTCGGCCGTGGTCGTACGGCACGATGATATCGAACAGGCCATGCAGGATCAGCAGCGGGCATCGCACCGAAGCGGCCGCCGCCTCGGCCGAGGCGTCGTCGGGGTCGAACTCCGCCAGTTCGCTGGCGCGCGTCAGGGCGGCTTCAAAGCTCCGTGTGCTGTGGAGCATGAGGATGCGGCGGCAGATCGCGCGGGCGGATTTCGGCGGGGCCAGTGCCATTACGCCACGGCATCGCGGCTCAATGGCTGCGTACTGGATGGCCACCGCCCCACCCATTGAGGAGCCCAGGACATAGACGCTATCGGAGACGACGCCGTCTGCAATCAGCCGATCCATGACGGCCTTGAGATCGTGCTTCTCTTTAGCGCCCCAGGTGATGTACTTTCCGCCGCTATCGCCGTGCCCGCGGAGGTCCGGCAGCACCACGTCCCAGCCCATCTCGGCGAACATCTGGCCGAGTTTGAGGAACCATCCCTTCGCACACAGAAGCGGGTGCACCAGCACGACCGTGTGCCGCGGCGGGCCTTCGGGCGTCTGGCTGTGGCGGCCGTTGATGACCCAGACGTCGATCTCCACGCCGTCGGGGGCCCCGATGCGATGATGCGAGTTGATCTGCCCGCGAGCAATGAGCCCTTGGGCCCGCCCTGTCATGGCATTGATGATCTTGCCCGGCTGACTGGCCGGCACGATCAACATCCTCGCATTCATCTCGTTGCCCATGCCCACCTTCAAATATGTTGCCAACGTGTCCCGCCGCAGCGGCGGTTGCGTCCGGAGAGACAGCCCATGTGTTCAGTCGTCGCTACGGGACTCTGGCGCAGGCGCCGCGCCTATAACCCACACTGAAGTGCCGGGCTAGTCTCGGCGGTCCCTACGGGACCCGTAGGAGCGCATCACGAGGCTGGCAAGGCGTTCACACCACCCGCCCCTATGGGACCCATAGGATGGCATCGCGACGCGTGCCTCCGGCAGGTAGACCTCGGCATGGCACCTGAGTCTCGGCGTCGCCGCCCGATAGCGTCGTCACCGCGGCGTGGATTAACAGATCGATGGTGGGCAAGCTCGCCACGGCGAGTCTCGCCTGCGGCGGACCTGCCCACCCTACAGATCACTATTCCAGCCGGTAGATCTCGCAGGCCTTGCGGTCGATGTCGACGGTGATCTTGCCGTGGTGAATCTCAAAGGTGGCGCCGCTGGTGATCTCGATCAGGCGGCTGAACTTGCCCTTGAACGTCAGGTTGAACCGGGCCGCCTCGGGATAGTGGTTCAGCACGAACAGGATGTTCTCCCCCGGGGTGCTGTGCAGCACGGCCGAGCCCATGTTGCGAGGCTGGGGATAGTTCGTCGCACCGTTCTTGCCCCAGTCGATCCAGCTGACGGGCACCTCGGGCTCGATCTTCACGTGCGCCGCACCGACGTGCCGGGCGAGCAGGCCCGAGACGAACTCGATGCTCGCGAGCGACTCCTTCTCGGGCTCTTCCTGCGCCAGCCACGCCGCGTGCCAGATCAGCTGGCCCTTGCCGACGGTGAACGTCTGCACGCCGGCGGCCTTGGTGGGCCTGGCGATGCCGAGGAAGCTGAGCTTCTTGCCGGCCTCGCTGAGTTCCGGCCAGTCGCCGGAGAGAACGAGGGTGTTGCCCTTGGCGACCCACTTCTTGAGGGCGGCGTTGGCGGCGTTCTCCAGCACGGGGCTGCCGGGCAGGAACGCGAGCTTGTAGGCGGCCAGCGGCTTGTCGCTGTGCAGGATGTCGACCGCGCCGCCCTGGTAGCCGGATTCCTCGACCAGGCGGAACAGGCCTTCGTACTCCAGCGACGCCTGCCCGGCCTTGGTGCCGGCGATGACGGGGTCGCCCACGTGCATGTCGTTATCGGCGCAGGGCATCGGGTCGCCCAGGTACGTATGCGTGTGCTGCAATACGTCGTAGATGATCGCCGCGTCCATCTGGGGCACCAGCGCGTCCCAGTGGCGCATGCGGGTGAAGAGGATCTCGGGGATCTCGGCCAGCACGTTCAGCTGCGAGCGGACGTGGCCGTGGCTGGATATGGGCGCGTCGCCCCAGCAGAGGCGGTCGTGGAACATGAACCACGCGATGGACTTGCACCCCTGCGACAGGGCGCAGCGGGCCATGAAGCGCATGTGGTCGTCGCTGACGCGGGTGGGCAGGACCTTGTTCCAGGTGCCGGACATGAACTCGGCCGACCACGTGTACGAGACGCTGGCGTTCATGAGCTTCAGGATGCGGGCCATCGAGTGGTAGCCGCTGTAGCTCATGAACGTGCCGCGGTAGAAGTCGTACCCGGCCACGCCGCCGGTGGCCTTCTCGAATTCCGGCATGCGGGTGGGCAGGCCCTCGGGGCGGTGCGGGTTGAAGTTGGTCATGTAGGTCACGCCGCGGACGCCGTTGTCCTCGTGCATCTTGCGGAGGCGGCGGAGGTACTCGCACATCACCCACGTCTTGAACTCGCACCAGTCGGTGTAGTAGGCGAGGTCCGCCCCCACCGTCGCCGGCACGCGGCGCGGCGCGGGAACGTCCTGGAACGACGCGTAACGCGTGCCGTACGGCAGGTTCTTCGCCGTCCCGTACTTGCCCTTGAGGAACTGGTGATAGTAACCGCCGGGGCCCACGTTGACGGGGTTGTAGTCCGAGCCGTTGAAGCCGTCGCGGACGACGTAGCTGATCTCGTTGTCCAGGTTGATCATCGTGATGCACCCGCCATTGGCGGCCGTGTGCGGGACGATCACCTTGTCCACCGCGTTCATCCACTCGCCCACCAGGCGGAGATACTCGGGGTGCAGGTAGGACGGCTGGCTGCCTTCGCGGCCGCCGATCCAGTAGCCCTGCGCGAGGCGGTTCTGGAAGTCCCAGACCATCATGTTCGGGTCGCCCAGGACCAGCCAGCCCGGGTGGCCGCCAAACGTCATCTCGTTGCAGCAGAACGGGCCCGCGCGGAAATTCATGTTCAGGCCGCGGCTCTCGACGATCTCCAGGAAGCGGCGGATGTTGAGCTGCGGATCGGTCCTGCCGTCGAAGTCCAGCACGCCGGCGGGGTTCTTCTTGTCCGGCGGCGCGATGCAGTGAACTTCCCACGGCACGTAGGCCGTCACGCACCGAAGGCCCGAGTCGGAGAAGTGATCGACGATCGATTCCCAGTAACGCGGCTCGAGCCGCCAGTACTGGATCTCCGCACCGAATATTTCCTTGGAATTCATCATCGCGTTCTCCTTTGGGCTGTTTTCACAATCCTATGACAAGCGTGGCGGCCCAGGGTGGGCCGCCACGCGTCACGGTCATCGAGTTTTAACCCGCCGCAAGCGGAGGGTCAACGGACTTATTTGCTCTCGGCCGGCTTGGCCGCGGGATACTGCATGGCGGCCATCTGCTGATACAGGTGGAAGCGGCTCTTGGCGGCCGTGTCGGAGGCGGCATGGAGGGTCTTGGCGCTCTCGGGGTCGGTGGCGGTGAGCATCTTGAACCGGTTTTCCTTGTAGGCGTAATCCTGGAACGCGATGGAGGGTTCCTTCGAGTCCAGCTGCAGCGGGTTCTTGCCCTCGACCGCCAGGCGCGGGTCGAAGCGGTACAGCACCCACGCGCCGGAAGCGACGGCGGCCTTCTGCTGATCGAACGCCGTACGCATGTTGATGCCCTGCGCGATGCAATGGCTGTAGGCGATGATCAGGCTGGGCCCGTCGTAGCTCTCGGCCTCGACGAAGGCCTTGACGGCCTGGTTGTCGTTGGCGCCCATGGCGATCTGGGCGACATAGATGTTGCCATACGTCATGGCGATCATGCCCAGGTCTTTCTTGGGCATGTTCTTGCCGCTGGCGGCGAACTTCGCCACGGCCGCCCGGGGCGTGGCCTTGGAGCACTGCCCGCCGGTGTTGCTGTACACCTGCGTGTCCAGCACCAGCAGGTTGATGTTGCGACCCTGGGCCAGCACGTGGTCCAGGCCGCCGTAACCGATGTCATACGCCCAGCCGTCGCCGCCGATGGTCCACACGCACTTGCGGACCAGCACGTCGGCCAGCGGGGCCAGCAGCTTGGCCTGCGGGCCCTTGATGCCCGACAGCTTCTTCTTCAGCTCCGCCACGCGGGCACGCTGCTCGGCGATGCCCGCCTCGGACTCCTGGTTGGCCGACAGCAGGCCGCTGACCAGGCCCTCGCCGAGGCTGTCCTTCAGCGCCGTCACGAGTTCCCTGGCGAATTCCACCTGCTTGTCCAGCGTGAGGCGGAAGCCGTAGGAGAACTCGGCGGCGTCTTCGAACAGCGAGTTGTTCCACGTGGGCCCGCGGCCGTCGGCGTTGACGGTGTAGGGCGTCGTGGGCAGGTTGCCGCCGTAGATGCTCGAGCAGCCGGTGGCGTTGCCGACGATCGCGCGGTCGCCGAACAGCTGCGTCATCAGCTTGATGTACGGCGTCTCGCCGCAACCGGCGCACGCACCGCTGTATTCAAACAGCGGCTGGAGGAGCTGGCTGCCCTTGATCGTGTTGACCTTGAGCTTCGCGCGGTCGTATTCCGGAATGGCCAGGAAGAACTCGTAGTTCTCGCGCTCGCTCTCGCGCAGGGGCGGCTGGAACTCCATGTTGATGGCCCTGCGCTTCGGATCGACCTTGTTCTTGGCCGGGCACACGTGCACGCACGCGCCGCAGCCGGTGCAGTCTTCCGGGGCCACCTGGATGGTCCACTTGAGGCCTTCGAATTCCTTGCCCTTGGCATCGACGGACTTGAACGTCGCCGGGGCGCTCTTGAGCGTGTCGGCGCCGTAGACCTTCGAACGGATCGTCGCGTGCGGGCAGTGCGCCGAGCACTTGCCGCACTGGATGCACACCGAGGGATCCCAGGCGGGAATTTCCAGGGCGATGTTGCGCTTCTCCCACTGCGTCGTCGCCACCGGCCACGTGCCGTCGTTGGGCATGGCGCTGACGGGCAGCTCGTCGCCGCGGCCGGCCATGATCTTGGCCGTCACGTCCTTGACAAACTGCGGGGCCTTGTCCGAAACCACGGGGGGCATCTCGACGCTGCTGGTCGGGGCGGCTGGCACCTTGATCTCGTACAGGTGCGCGATGGACTGGTCCACCGCGTGGTAGTTCTGCTTGACGATGTCCTCGCCCTTGCGGCCGTACGTCTTCTTGATGGCGTTCTTAATGGCGCCGATCGCCTCGTCCTGCGGCAGGATGTTCGAGAGGTAGAAGAAGCAGGTCTGCATGACGGTGTTGATGCGCCCGCCCATGCCGGTGGC
>CAZTVF010000079.1:12340-25675 GCA_964616985.1 uncultured Planctomycetaceae bacterium | reverse complement strand
AGATCATACCGCGCCATATCAGGAATCGCAACTGCATCCGGGAAATCCGGGCTTATAGATCATCTTCTCTATTGCATGCCTTTGGAGGATGACGCGAAGCCTGCTCCGCCAGTCTGAAGCAACCCATGTTTCAGTAGCGGTCCGGAGCACACGTGAATCGCGTCACCGGACGGACAAGCGGATGTCGGCAATTGCACCAGATAGGCAGCAGTTCCATCTCCTGCTCGATGTTCGCGGTATGGCCGCGGCAATTTGTTGGCCTTGGGGGAGATGGGCGGCTAGATTCCTGGGATTCTTCAGGAGCAATCCATGGAAAAGATCGAGGTCATCCTCACCAGGTCCAAAGAGACCAAGGGCACCTACGTCTATGAGGAGGACATCGGCGAGGGCGGCAAGCCGCCTGTCCTCAAGACGCAGTACATCCAGAAGTGGGTTCTCGGCGCCAACCCGCCCGAAAAGATCAAGGTGACGATCGAAGCTTTATGAGCGAGGTATCCGATAAACCCGGCATTCGCTGCGAAACCACAGGCCGGTGAAGGACGTTTCGTAAGTGGAGATCATTCGCCTCCGCAGGCGCCGCGCGGGCAGGAAAGCGGCGAGCGGAATATCGCGACTGGGCTTGGTCCCAAGCATGGAAAGAGACAAGGGAAAGATATGCTGCGCAGCTTTGGATTGATTTGCGTGATGTCGGCGGTGTTCTTGGCTGTTCTGGGCGGCGTCATATTGGCCGCTGGACCGAAGGCGGAGGCGCCCAAGGCGGATGCGCCGCGGGGGCCCAGGCCCAACGAGGCGCCGATCCCGGTTGTCAGCGGCGAGGCGGCCGCGGCCGCAGCGCTCGATCAGGCGAAGAAGGCCGCGCAGGCCTTGGTTGTCGATCTCACGCTCGGCCATGAGGGCGAGTTGGTGCGGGCGGTCACGGCGGAGGCACTGCCGCCGGGGCGATACCGCTTGCACGCCCTGGTCGCCAGCGCACCGCACAATCACATTCTTGCCGAGGCCGTGGCGCTGCGACTGACGGCCAGTGAAGCCACCAACGTCTTTGACCCGCAGAAGTGGTTCCCCGACTCCAACGCGTTGTCGGCGGTGCGGCTGGACGTAGTTGTCCCCAAGGCCGGGCCGCTGACGGTGACGGCCGGCTGGCTCGTGGGCGACAGCAAGCTCGACCGCCAGCAATATCGCGACGAAGGCGAGGCCCGCCGCGTGTATCGCAGTCAGCGCCAGAACGCCATCAATAAGGCCGGGCTCAAGGCGGGGCCTTCGGTGAGCTTGAGCGACGAAGGCGAAGGCGACGATGCTGCGCTCGACGTGGTGAAGACCGAGATGCCTCGTCTTCGCCCGCGTTCGGCCACGGCGAAGGATCTGCCCGCCTATCGCCTGCTCCTGACCGGCATGGTCATCGAGCGGATGTCGCCGGTGGCGGTGGTGGCCGTGCGCACCGACAAGCCGGCCTATGAGCCCAACGCGGTGGGCTCGGTGACCGTTCGGCTGCACAACTACAGCGCCGAGGCCGTCACGGCCCGCCTGGAGTGGACCCTGGAGAATGACGCCCAACCGGGCAAGATCGCCGCGACGCACGCCGAGACGGTGACGCTCGCCGCCGGCGAGGAGAAGGACCACGCCCTTGCCGAGCCGCTGGCGACGGCGGGGATCGAGCGGCTGGGGCGCGTGCGTGTGGCGGCTGCGATCGAATCACTGCGGACCGACGCCACGCACACGCCGTTTGTCATCCTGCCGGCGCCGGTGAAGCCATCGACCGACCGAACGAAAAAGGTCTTCGCCCACTACATGGGCTGCTACCCGGCCGGCACCGGCGCGACGCGCGTGCACCGGCTCGATGCCGGCAACAGCATGAAGCATGAATCGACCGACGACGTCGTCCGCCGCGGCGGCAGGTTCCGCAACTATGATCTGACTCTCTACGATGCGAACATCACGGCCGAGGAGAGCGCGGACCTGGAGATTCGCCGTGCCCTTCGCGTCGGCATCAACGGCTTTGCGGTGGATGCCTGGGCCGGCGGCGAGGGCGCCAAGCAGGTCTTCGACACGCTGATCAAGGTGGCCGAGGCGAAGGATTATCCCTTCGAGGTGACGATCTGCCTCGACCCCGCCTGCGGCGGCGACCCGGCGGGCACCGTGCGCGAATTGCTCGAGCGATGGGGCAAGAGCCCCAAGCTCGCGCGTCGCGATGGCAAGCCGCTGATCTTTGGCTACTTCTCCCACGGGTCGGCCATGGGAACGCTCTATTCCGAGATCGACCAGCGGCTGCCGGAGGTCCAGCGGGAAGCGGCGGTCAACCGCCTCCGCGCCACCGAACTCGGTTGGCACCTCATCGGGCAGACGTTCCGCAAGGCGGCCGAGCAGGTCGGCCAGCCGGTGTACTTCCAGTATGACCTGTGCTATTTCTTCCACCCGCTGGGCAGCGACCTGGTGAAGCCCGGGATGATGACGGCCGCCGCGGGCGCCATCGCGCGGCACGTGGGGGCCTTGGGCAGTTTCGGCGGCTACGGGTTCGGGTACGGCGACCGCACGGAGGACATCGCGCGGGCGGTCCGCGAGGCCGGCGCCGAGTGGGGCGGCGTGGGCGGGATGCACCAGAAGGAAAACATCATCGCCGGCGGGGGCGAGATCTTCATGCCCAAGGGCACCGAGTGGCTGCGCGGCATGTGGAACGACACGGGCCGCGACCGGGCCAGCCTCGTGCAGTTGATCACGTGGAACGATTACACCGAGAACACCAGCATCGCGCCGGCCTATAACACCCGCTACACGGTCTACGACCTGACGGGCTACTACATCGACTGGTGGCGCCGCGGCGAGGAGCCCAAGCCCGATCACGACCGCATCTACCTCACCTACGCCAAGTATCCCAAGGACGCCAAGAGCTGGCCGTTTGCGATCACGGTGCGCAGCAACCGGGCGTTGGAGGTGCTGACGATTCTCACCGCGCCGGCCACCGTGCGCCTGCCCGGCCGCGACATCGAATACCAGGCCCCCGCGGGCCTGCACGTGCAGCAGTTCCCGATCAAGGCCGGCGAGGTGATCGCCGAGGTGGTCCGCGATGGCAAGGTCGCCGTCCGCCTCCAAAGCCCCGAGCCCATCACGGACCGGCCCTTCCGCGAGGACAACGCGATGGTGTGCTTCTCCACCGAGTTCGAGCGGCACTGGAAGGCCGACTTCGGCGACAAGCCGCCGCTGCTCTACAGCGAGTACGGCGACCTGGATAATGACGGCATGCCCAACTGGTTCGAGATGTACTGGTTCTCGCGCGAGCGGAAATTCAAGCCCGCCGAGTCGGACGACGTGTTGCCCGACAATACGAAGCACCCGGTGACGAAGTGGCTGGACATGTCGACGGCCACGCTGGTGGACCCCAACGCCGACCCGGACCGGGACGGCAAGAGCAACCTTCAGGAGTACCGCGAGAAGACCGATCCGACGACCGCGGCCGCCGGCAAGACCCCCGACCGCGGAGGGCTCGCAGACGAAGCCATCGGAGAGTGAGCGGGCGAGGCGTGGTTCACGCGCGTCAAGAGCGAGGACAAGGCGAGAGAAAGGAACCCGGCCGGCATGTCTGGGCCGCTCACTCACGGTGCGAGGGAGCGGTCGCTGGGCAAGTTGTTGCGCAGCGAGACTCCTTGGTGTCAGGTAACCTGCCACGCCCCCCGGTTCAGGGTTCACTGAGATGACCACGCGGGGGGCATCGTCGAGGCAACGCAGTTCGGCCATTTCCTCTTGACCGTCTCCGTCGCCGCACGTCCAATAGCCGCATGAACGCGGCCACGCTCGCCTATCATCGCGACCTGCTGTTGGTGCTGATCGCCAAGGACTTCAAGGTCCGCTACAAGAGCACGTTCCTGGGGTATCTGTGGTCGGCCCTGCACCCGCTGGCCTTCGCCGCGGTGTTCTTCATCCTGTTCAAACTCGTGATCCGCCTGCCGATGGAGAACTACGCCCTGTTCCTGGTGGCGGGGCTGTTCCCGTGGCAATGGTTCGGCAACTCCGTCAACGCCGCCAGTTCGTATTTCCTCTTCAACAGCACGCTCATCCGCAAGGTCACCTTCCCCCGCTATTTCCTGGTGGCTGCGTCGGTACTGGGCGACCTGGCCCACTTCGTCATCACCATTCCGATCCTGCTGGCGTTCATGCTGGCACACCACAAATACCCCTCGATGCTGTGGCTGGTGGGCATACCGCTGCTGGTCGTGGGCCAGTTCCTGCTGACGTACGGCATCGCCCTGCTGGTGGCGACGTGCAACCTGTTCTTCCGCGACCTGGAGCGGCTGACCGGCATCGCGGTGATGCTGCTGTTCTACCTCACGCCCGTCGTCTTCGCCCCCGAGATGGTGCCCGCGGGGTACCAGTGGCTGCTGTACCTCAACCCCATGGCCCTGTTCATCATCTGCTGGCGAAGCCTGCTGCTGGAAGGCGCGATGCCCTGGGCCGCCTGCGGGGCCGCCATGGCCTATGGCGTGGGGGCCTGCTGGCTGGGGCAGCGGCTGTACCGCTCGCTTCAATGGAGGTTCGCCGAGATTGTCTGACCACGCTGTCATTTTCGACCAGGTCACCAAGTGCTACGCGATGACCTCGCTCGCCGGCGGCGGGATCAAGAGTTTCCTGCTGCACCTGCCGCAGCACATCCGCGACCTGTCGCGGCCCAAGTCGATCCGCGCCTTGGACAACCTCTCGCTGCAGGTCGCCCCGGGCGAATGCTTCGGCATCATCGGCCGCAACGGCTCGGGCAAGAGCACGCTGCTGGGGCTGATCGCGGGCACGATCCGCCCCACCGCCGGCACGGTCACCACGCGCGGGCACATCTGCCCGCTGCTGGAACTGGGGGCGGGCTTCCACCGCGACCTCAGCGGGCGCGACAACATCGTCCTCAACGGGGTGCTGCTGGGCATGACGCGCCGGCAGGTGATGGACCAGATGGACGCCATCATCGCCTTCAGCGGCCTGCAGGCCAGCATCGATCAGCCGCTCCGCAGCTTCTCCACCGGGATGGTGGCGCGACTGGGCTTCTCCGTCGCGGTGCACCTGGACCCCGAGATCCTGCTGGTCGACGAGGTGCTGGCCGTGGGCGACCAGGATTTCCAGCTCAAGTGCCTCCAGCGGATCGAGCAGTTCCGCCGCGCGGGCAAGACCATCCTCTTCGTCAGCCACGACCTGCCCACCGTGGAGCAGACGTGCGACCGCGTGGCCGTCCTGGATGCGGGCAAACTGGTTGAGATCGGCAGGCCCGCCGAGGTCGTGTCGCGATACAGGCAGACGCTTCATGCGTGAGACACCGCACAACCGACACCCGCTGGACCTGCGCTTGGGCATCGACGCCCGCTACCTGGGCAAGCGCGTCAGCGGCATCGAGCGGTACCTGCTGAACCTGCTGGCGGGCATCGCCGAGGCGGCGCCCCCCTACCGCATCGCGGTGCTCGCCCCGCCGGGGGCGGGCCTGGCCCAGCTGCCGTCGTCGCCCTCGCTGGAGATCGTGCCCACAGGTGGCCGCCCGCGCTCGCCATTCGACCAGCTCGCCCTGCCGCGCGTGACGCGGCGCCTGGGCCTGCGCCTGCTGCACTGCCCCGATTGCTTCGCGCCGCTGGCGGCACGCTGCCGATCGCTGGTCACGCTGCATGACCTCATCAGCATCACCTGCCGCCACATGCTCACCGCCAGCGTGAAGTCGCGATGGTTTCGCACGTGGCAGACGTGGCTGAAGCTGCAATGCCGCCACGCCGCCGGCGTCGTCACCGTCAGCCAGTACAGCGCCGACGACATCGCCCGCCTGCTCCACGTTCCGGCGGGGAAGGTGCATGTCATTCACAACGCCGTCCCGCCGGCCAAGGCCGACGCCGACGCGACGCCCTCCCCCGTGCCGCCGGGGGCCAGGGGCCGGCTGCTGGTGTACGTCGGGCGGTCGGACCCGTACAAGAACCTCGTGGGCCTGGTGCGGGCGCTGGCCCTGGTGCGGCAGCAGGCCGGCGAGGAGGTGCAGCTGGTGGTGGCGGGCGAACTCGACGATCGCTATCCGCAGGCAAGGCAGGAGGCGGCGGCGCTGGGCGTGCAGGACGCCACCCATTTCGTCGGCCATCTCAGCGACGCGCAGCTGGCGGCGTTGTACCGCAGCGCCGACGCGATGGTCTTCCCGAGCTTCTACGAAGGCTTCGGGCTGCCGCCGCTGGAGGCGATGAGTCACGGCCTGCCCGTCGTCGCCAGCAGTCGCACCGCGATGCCGGAGGTTCTCGGCCAGGCCGCGGTTTATGCCGACCCCGCCGACCCCGCCTCGATCGCCGCGGCCGCGTTGCGGATTCTTCGAGACGCCTCGCTGGCCGACTCGCTCCGCCTCGCCGGCCCCCGCCAGGCCGCCCTCTACTCCCTCCGCCGCGCCACCCTCGCCCACCTCGACCTCTACGAACGCCTCGCCGCCGGCGACTGATGCATTCGCCCGTTGCCCTGGCCCATGCCCGCGCGTGACAAGGCCCGCCGGGTGAGTTCGGCGGGCCTTGATTATGCTCTCGTCTCCGGTCCCTGGACCCTGGTCCCTGATCCCTGGACCCTGATCCCTGGATCCTGGTCCCTGGTCCCTAAACCCTGATCCCTTAGTCTTCCGGCGTTTCCTTGGCTTCCATCCAGGAGAACATCTTGCGGAGCTTGCGGCCGACCACCTCGACGGGGTGGTTCTTGTCGGCGGCGTAGAGGCGCTTGAAGTTCGGCTTGCCGGCGGCGCACTCGGCCAGCCACTCCTTGGCGAACGAGCCGTCCTGGATTTCCTTGAGGATCTTGCGCATCTCGGCCTTGGTCTGGTCGGTGATCAGGCGCGGGCCGCGGCTGAGGTCGCCGTACTCGGCCGTGTTGGAGATGCTGTAACGCATGTAGCTGATGCCGCCTTCGCTCATGAGCTTGATGATCAGCAGCAGCTCATGCAGCACTTCGAAGTAGGCGATCTCGGGGCGGTAGCCGGCCTCGGTCAGCGTCTCGAAGCCCGCCTTGACCAGCGCGGTCAGGCCGCCGCACAGCACCACCTGCTCGCCGAAGAGATCGGTCTCGGTCTCTTCCTTGAAGGTGGTCTCGATGATGCCGGCCCGGCCGCCGCCGATGCCGATGCCCCAGGCCAGCGCCATCTGCATGGCCTTGCCCGTCTCGTTCTTCTCCACCGCCACGATGCACGGCACGCCGCTGCCTTCCTTGAAGCAGCTGCGGACGGTGTGGCCGGGGCCCTTGGGGGCGATCATGATCACGTCCACCCCCTTGGGCGGAACGATCTGCTTGAAGTGAATATTGAAGCCGTGGCAGAAACCCAGCGTCTTGCCCGGCGCCAGGTTGGGCTCCATCTCCTTGCGGTAGACGATCGCCTGGAGTTCGTCGGGCAGCACGGTGATGATCAGGTCGCCCTGCTTGGTCGCCTCGGCGGCCGAGATCGGCTTGAAGCCGTCCTTGATCGCCAGGTCGTAATTGTGCGTGCCGGCCAGTTCAGCCACGACCACCTTGATGCCGCTGTCGCGGAGGTTCTGCGCGTGGGCGTGTCCCTGCGAGCCGTAGCCGATGATGGCGACGGTCTTGCCCTTGAGCGGCTCCAGCGAGCCGTCCTTATCGTAATAGATCTTCAGGTCTGCCATATGTAGCTCCTAGTTTGGGTGTAAACGAAACGACGTTTGTACCGCACGCCGCCGCGTTCGTCAAGGGTGGGCTGGGAGTAAAAACGTGCGGCGGGACAGCCCCGGGCAATGAGATTCGCCGGAGGGGAAGCGAATAGCCGCGCTGGTAGTCCTTCGCGATGGAATATGTGTGTTCGTCAGGCGGCGGCTTGCCGTTCGGCGCTGTGGAAGCTCCAGGGCGTCACCCCGGATTTGACAGCGCCGAACAGCAAGCCGCGCCAAGGTCTTACTCCCAGATTCAACCCCGGTGCCGCTTTCGCACCCCCAAACCAGTTTGGGGGTGGCGCCGAGCTCGAATTGGCACACGCCTGGGCTTGCCTACCGGAGGCAGGGAGGCCGCCACTCTTCTACTCGCCGCCCCTCTACTCCACCGTGAACCACTGCACCTCGACGCGGCGGTCGTCGGCGGGGTTCTTGCTGCCGGTGGGCTCGTCGGCGCCGACGCCCTGGGTGTCGATGCGCCCGGCGTCGAGCCCGAACTTCTCGCCCAGCACCTGCTTGACCTCCGCGCAGCGGGCCTTGGACAGGTTCTTCAGCGAGATCTTCGCATCGCGGACCTTCGCCGCCCCGCCCTCCTGCTGGTACTTGGCCAGCATCGACCCGTCCGCGTGCCCCCGGAGCAGGATGCGCGACCCCGGCGCCACCTTCAGCAGCTGCGCGATGCTTTCGAGTCCCTTGGCGTTGTCCTTGTTGGCCGAGGCGTCCAGTTGGCTGGAGTTGGGCTGGAACGTGAAGCGAATGTCCTTCGACAGCAGCGAGATCGCATCAATCTCGGCCGTGCGCTCGCCGCTGCCCGCCTTGGAGCGGATGGGCTCGATGGAGGCCTTCTGGTCCTTGAACGTTCCGGCCTTCTCGATCGCCTTGAGGTGCGAGGTGTCCAGCAGCTTCTCACCCTCGATCTGCTTGCCCAGCAGGTCGGCGCCGTAGACATAGCCGGCCGTCTCGTAGATGTAGTTGTAGCTGCCGGCCGAGTCGATGTTGCCGGCGAAGAACGCCAGGTTCTCGGGCAGGTTGGCCAGGTGCACCTTGGCGAGTTCACCCTTGGCCTTGTCGTTTTCCCACTTGAAGGCCTTGGCGACGGTGGCCAGGTGCTTCTCGCCCTCGGTGCGGACCATGTGGTTGCCCTGCAGCAGGCCTTCGACGAGCACCGCGGCCATCTGCGGGTTGGCCTTGGCGAAGCCGCGGTTGAGCATCAGGATATCGGCGATGATCAGGAGGTTGCGATTGCTGACCAGCACCTGGGCGCTGCCGGCGGCGCCCTTGGCGACCTCGGAGGTCTTGGGCTCCCAGGTGGAGCAGCCGGCGAGACGCTTGCGGTTGGCCTTGACGTCACGAAGGAACAGGTCGCCGGCCCCGAAGGCGTCGGCCGTGTAGATGAGGTTGACCTTCTTGGGGTCGGGCTTGGCAGAGAAATCAGCCAGCATGTTCACGCCCAGGTTGGCCTCCTGGGAGAGGTAGCGGATGAAGAAATCGCCCTCGGTGAACTGGCAGGTGGCGACGACCTTGCCGGCCAGGTCGTTGATGCGTTTGACGCCCTTGTCCACGACGATGCCGTCGGCGCCGCGGCTGAAGCCGATGAGCACCGGCACGGCCACGTCCAGCTGACGCCCATACACGGCCAGCACGTCGACGGTGGTGGGCGCGGCGGCGATGCGGCCGCTGTTGAGCGCGGACCAGCTTTCCTCTTCGGAGATCTTGAGGCGGACCTTGAACTTGCCCTTCTTGAAGAACAGGGAGTCTTCGCTGGGCTCCAGGCCGCCGTTGGCGACGATGAGCCCGGCATAGCCCGCGTACTCGCTGATCTCGATGTCGATGACGCCGTCCTTGGGCACGTAGTCGGCCGGGGCCTTGAGCTTGGGCGGCTCGGTGCGGGTCTCGACCAGTTCGGCGTCGGCGCCCAGGGCCTCGGCCAGCAGCAGCGGCAGGGAACCTGCGGCGGCAAAGGTGAACGCGAATGCGGCGGCAAGGAGATGGCGTTTCATTTCAGCAGTTCCTCAATGTTGAGCTTGGGCTTGTCGGCGGCGGGGATGGCCGGCAGCGAGTCGTCGGCCATGGCGCCGACCGCCTTGGAATAGCCCGCGATCTTCTCCTCGGTCTCGCGGAGCTTGCCGACCTCCTGCACGTTCTTGCTGAGGCGGACGCTTTCGAGATCGAGGTTCATCTTCTCGCGGAGGTCGTTGAGATGCTTGACGTCCTGGCGGAGCGACTCCAGCCCCGCCTCCATCCTGGCCACCGCCTCGACGTACGACTGCGTCAGGGGGCGGCGGTCCTCGGCGAACTTGTTGGCTGCGGCAATGACGGCCTCAGCCTTGGGCTTGTCGAAGCTCTTGCCCATGACGACGGCAGGCCAGCGTTCCTCGTCGTCGGCCTTGGTGATGGCCTGCTGCATGCGCCGGGCGATGTTCTCGGCGTTCTGGAGATCCTTGGAGAGCGACTTTTGCCGCTCCTTGATCTGCGCCAGGCGGCCCTTGATCGTCTCCATGCGGTCGTTGCGGTCCTTGACCTGCTCGTCCACGCGCGCGCCCGCCCAGAGCATGTAGCTCTCGGGGTCGGCCGCGATCTCCTCGGCCGTCCACTTCTTTTCCTTGGGCGCCGCGACCGGCTTGCTGGACAAGACGGGCCCGGCCTTGTTGACCAAGGCCCGGATGCCCAGCGTAAGGCCCGCGGCCACCAGTGCGATGACGACGATCTTCTTGATCACATCGGCCTCGAGGGGTTACTTGCCAATGATCTTGTTGAACTCATCCATGTTGACGGTGCTGGCTTCCTTCTCCTGGATGTCCTTGAGCGACACGTCGCCGGTCTCGGAGGAGCTGGCGATGTCCAGGGCGGAGGCTTGCAGCACGCTCTTGATGTCGACCAGCTGCTTCTGGAGGTCCTCGCTGATCTGGGCGACCCTGACCTTCTCGCGGCTCATCTTGATGGTCTCGATCTGGTCAGCGGCCTTCTGGCGGGCCTCGGAGAGCTTGATCTTCTGGGCGGCCAGCTTGTCGATCAGCTGCTTGTACTGCGCCTGCATTTCCTTGTGTCTCTTGATCTCGTTGGCCAGGCTCATGATCTTGCGCTGGCACTTGGGCTGGTCGAGCTCGATGCTCTGCCACTTCACGGGGAAAGCCTTGTCCTCTTCGGCCTTCTTGTAAGCGGCGACAAGGTCGGGCAGCACCCGCTCGCCGGTGGTCACCAGCCCCGCGTGCTCCTTGAGCTTGGTCTCAAACTGCGACGACTGCTGGTTGATTGAGATCTCGCTGACCTTGCACTTCTCGAGTGATTGCTCCGCCTGCTTCTGGCAAAAGTTCAGGTAATTCTCCGGGTCCTTGGCGATGTTCTCCGGGGTCCACTTGGCGAAGCCCGCATAGGCCGTGTCCATTTTCGTGCGGAGGACATCGCTGAAGAAGTACAGCCCGCCCAGCACCAGCGCCGCCACCACCACCAGGCCCACAACCAGCGCGATAATCGAAGCCCCGCGTCTCTCTTGGTTCATTTGTTCGCCCTTCTTGTCAGATGTTGTCTGAGGCCAGCCCACCGGCGGGCCGCTGTATTGTTTGTAGTTTTGTCGCGTGCGTTGTTCAAGTACAAATCAAAGGCAGTTTTGTAACGATGTGCCGCAAGCGAGGAGTCTCTATCGCGAGGCATCGCCCCGTCTCCCGCTCGCCCGTTCGCCGCCTGTGTCATCTTCGCCGTATCACCACGGCCGTCAGGTCGTCGGCCTGCACGGCGACGCCGGTGAAGGCGGTGACGGCCTGGGCGAGGTTGCGGATCATCTGCTGGGCGGGCAGGTCGCGGTCGCGGCGGAGCAGGTCCATCATGCGGTCCATGCCGAACTGTTCGCCCGCGGCGTTGGCGGCCTCGAAGAATCCGTCCGTCGTGATCACGGCCATGTCGCCGCTTTCGAACTCGAACTTCAGCACCTCGTCGTATGGCGCCGATTCCATGATTCCAAGCGGCAGCGACGTCGCCGACACCTGCTGGAACACGTCATCCCGGCGGGTGTAGAACAGCATCGGCCCGTGCCCCGCCGACGCGTACGTCAGCGAGGGCTCCAGCGGGTCCATCAGCCCGAAGAAGCACGTGACGAAGCGCGAGTCGCCCAGGTCGGCCGCCAGCAGGTTGTTCACGTGCGTCAGCACCGGCGGCACGCCATCGGCCTGCAGGCTCATCGCCCGCAGCATGGCTCGGGTCTCGGCGATCACCAACGCCGGGCCGATGCCGTGGCCGGTGGCGTCGGCCACCGTCAGCATCCACCGCCCGTCGGGCAGCTGCATGAAGTCGTACGTGTCGCCGCCGGTCTCGTCGGCCGGCTGGGAAAAGCCCGCCACATCGAAGCCGCAGATGCTCGGCGCGCACGCCGGCAGCAGCCCCCGCTGGATGTCGCGGGCAATGATCATCGCCCGCTCCATCTGCTGCTTCTGGAGATAGTGTTCGATGAGCGTCGCCCGCTGCAGCACCACGCCCGCCTGGGCCGCCAGCGTCTGGGCCAGCGTCACGTCGTACTCGTCGAACGCGCCTTCTTCCTTGTTGAGAACTTGAAGCACGCCCACCAGCTCTCCGCTGTGGTTCAGCAGCGGCAGCGACAGGATGTTCCGCGTGCGGAAACCGGTCTTGCGATCCACCTCGCGGTTGAAGCGGTCGTCGGCGTAGGCGTCGGGCACGTTGACGGTCGAACGCGTCTGGGCGGTGGCGCCCGCGATGCCCCGGTCGGCCGGCGTGCGGATTTCACGCTCGCCGGCGGCAATGCGGCTGACGAGCTCGTTGGTGCCCGCGTCGTAGAGGAACACCGTCGCCCGCTGGGCGTGCAGCAGTTCCATGCTGCGGCGGACGATCAGGCCCAGCAGCGCGTCGAGGTCTTCAGTCGCCGCCAGGGCGCGGCTGATTTCCAGCACCTTCAGCAGGTCGCCGCACTTCTGGGAGTCGGTGTGCTCGTGGGATGTCACGTTCGCCTCTTGTCGGCCGGCGGCACGGGGTAGGTGGTCCCGCCGGAGGGAAACAAGACGACTTTCTGCGGCCCCTCGCCCAGCATCTGTTTGGCGGCGGCGATGGCGGCCTCGACCGTGGGCAGCACGTCCAGGCCGGGGAAGCGGATGCCTTCCTCGCAGAGGCGCGGGCTGACCATGAGGATGGGGTTGCGGTGCAGGGCCTGGGCGGCGAGGCGAACGAAGAACGCCGCGTCGCCGGCCAGCTTGGGCACCGTGCGGATCAGCAGCGACGGCAGCGTGTCGGGGCCGATCCAGTGCAGCAGCCGCCGCGCCCACTTGCTGCTGAAGCGGACCGGCGGGAATTCCATCCCATTGCTGCCGGCCGGGCAGCGGGCCAGGCAGATGATGATGCCGTTGGGCCGGGCCGCCCACAGCGTGTTGGGGATGCACTTGAACGCCTGCCAGAGGTCGAAGTCGCGAGGGTGGGCACTGGTGATCAGCACGTCGGCGGGCTGGTTGATCAGCACGCCGCAGGCCACCGCGCCCTGCTTGGCCAGCATCCGCTGCGTGGGCACCGGCTCGCCGGCAGCCACCGAGGCGGGCATGTCGTTGTTGTCCAGGATGTACTGCAGCGCGAAGGTCGCGCCCGCGTGGCGGTCGATCATCTCGCCGGCCGCGTCGATCGCCTGGCGCATCGGGTTCTGTTCGGCGCTGGTGCCGGCCAGCTGGTGGAACGTCCGCCCCACGCCCAGCGTGTGCAGCGCGCGGATCGTCGA
>CAZTVF010000079.1:6156-12330 GCA_964616985.1 uncultured Planctomycetaceae bacterium | reverse complement strand
GGGCACGAGCATCTTGTACCCCCCGCCGAACCCCGCCTGCAGGTGCGGGCTGACGGAGGACACGATGATCCTCAGGTCGGCCGTCGCCACGCGGCGGTCGATGTTGAGCTCCATCTGCCCGATGTGGCCCAGGCGGATATAGGCCTTGCGGTCCCACCAGGGGTTGGACCGGCGGGCGTACATCGAGGCCGCCGGCCCGAGTTTTTCGATCTCCTGCTCGGGCGTCAGCGGCGGGTGCATGCCGGTGGCGAAGACGAACTCGACGCTCTCAGGAGGGAACTTGGCGTGCTCGATCTCGCGAAGCAGGATCGGCAGTATCTGGTGCAGCGGGCTGTGGCGGGTCATGTCCTCGATGATGATGGACACCCGCCCGCCCCGCCGGGCGGCCAGCAGCTTCTCCAGCGACAGCCCGGTGCTGGGCTGCGACAGGGCCATCGCCATCCGCTCGGGCCAGTCCTCGGCGGCGGGGCGAAGCGTGGATTCGGCCACCTGCTGCAGCGTCCAGTGCTCCGGCAGATCAATCGGGAGGGATTGATCGCCCCATGGCACGGAAACTCGAGGCATTCACGAATCCTTTCATGCGTCGGCGCGATGGCCGACGATCACGTGGTACACGCCCAGCGGCTCGGCCAGGGCCTGGAAGTCGGCAAAACCGGCCGACTGCATCAGGGCCTGCAACTGCTGCGGCGAACGGTGTTTCATGTGAAGCCCGAACACTCGCCGGAAGAACCGGTCCGTCCCGTGGCGCAGGGAAAGACTATTGAACACGATCGGCGAACGCGGCGGCATGACCGTGGCCACCGCCTTGGCGATGCCCACAATCTGCTCGTCCGTCAGGTACTCGCAGATCCCCATCATCTTGACCACGTCCGGCGGCCGGTCAAGCATCTTCTGTACGTCCCGCACGTCGCCCTGAATGAACCGCACCGAGTCGGCCAGCCCGCTCTTGCCCGCCAGTTCCTTGCCGTACTCGAACGCGTCGCTGTTGAGGTCCACCAGCGTGGCGAAGCTCTTGCGGCGGGCGGCGGTCATGGCATCCATAATGATATGGCCGGGACCCGCGCCAAGACAAAGGACGTGCACGGGCTGGCGGGGGCAGGCGTCGATCAGGTCGGCCAGGACCTTCCCGCCAAGGCGGCGGCGGTTGCGCAAGGCGGCCGGCATCGTGCCCCCGTTGACCAGGATGCGGTCGGCCATCTTCCGCGGCCGCCCGTTGTAGCTGATAACCATGCTCCGCCAGCCGCCGGGATTGACCCAGCTGGCGGCGGCGAGCTCGCTCTTGCCGAACTTCAGCAGGCCCTTGAGCATGCCCGAGGGAAGGTAGTTGGCCATCGGGTTAACGAGGACCGCCTTGAGGAGCCGCCGCAGCGGCCCGTAACGCTCGAAATTCACGCCCTGAAGGTCAAACTGCATCCAAATGGTCTCCTGAACCTATGCAATAACTACACGCTGGCGGCGGTAGTTGTTCGCAAACGTAATCGCAGGCAGGCCGTTAGTATAGTGCAACTCCGCAGCGACCTCTAAAGTTTTCTTTGTCCCCCCGCCGATAACAGAGCAAGGCTTGTGTGCCTATTCAGTCTTCAGTAAGGCTACCCAAAATGACCAAACGACAGCTGATCGATGAGATTGTTTCGCTGAATTCGACCGCGCAGCCGGCCTTCCTGGCCCGGTTCGAGGACTTGGACCTCAACGAGTACCTCCAGCACCTTCGCAACGCCCGCACGCCGAGGCTCAGCGGCGATCCCCATCGCTATGACAAGTATTTCAACAACGGCCGGCGGGATGCGTCCTACCCCCCCGCCAACTACGGCATGGACTCTTCGATAACGACCGACGCCGACTCCGACGAGCGAGCCGCCCTGCTGGGCAAGCCCGCCCAGGCCGAGTTGCAGACACAGGCCCAGCTCCAGATGCAGGCCGAACTGCCCATCGGCGAGAACGAGGCCGAGCTGGACGCCAACGAGGTCGAAGGCCACGTAGTCGCCGCCGAGCCGCAGGACCAGGCCGAGATGGACGAGATTCCCACGGCCGTGGCCACCGCGCTCGATGAATTCGACGACGAAATCCTCTTCCACGCCCACGACGACGTCGACCAGATCGACGAGTTCGTCCCTGCCGACGCGCAGGATGAGGACGACGCCGAGGCCGCGGATGAGACGGAGAACGAGACGACGGTTCAGGATGAGATCAAGAGCGAGACGCTCGAGGTCGAGCCCGCGGCCGAGCCCTCGCCGGTCGCCGAGGCCCCCATTGAGGCCCCCATCGCCGAGGCCCCTGTCCAGGACGCATCGCCCGCCGCGGAAGCGGCCCAACCCAGTGCACCCAAGCCCTTCGCCGAGGCTCAAGAGGACTCGCAAAGCTGGCTTTTCTAGCTCAGTAGCATCAAGCATTGCCGAAACCTCCCGGCCGGTCACCGGGAGGTTTTTTTATCGCCTCTCCGGGCGGCGGTCTTCCTGCCTCCAGCGGCAAGCCCAGGCTGCCGCCTCCTCATGCTTCCGTGTGGCGGCCTTCCTGCCTCCGGCAGGCAAGCCCAGGCCGCCACGTCCGTTCCTCCGTCTTCTGTGGCCGCACTCTCGTGGCGACGCAACGGCAGAAGCCGCATTACGATCCGCCCGCGTGGCGGAAAATGCACCCGTACGATTTTTCATCTGCCCTTTGAATCGCTGTTGACAACCTCGGTCTGGAATATATACTGAAACACTCGCTGGGGTCACACCCGCGAATGAGGCCGTAGCTCAATTGGTTAGAGTACCGGACTGTCGATCCGGTGGTTGCGGGTTCGACCCCCGTCGGCCTCGATGAAAACCCCTGTATTTGCAGGGGTT
The DNA here is from genome assembly GCA_964616985.1 of uncultured Planctomycetaceae bacterium. Lineage (GTDB taxonomy): Bacteria > Planctomycetota > Phycisphaerae > SM23-33 > SM23-33 > CAZTVF01. Next base: position 9,505 of record CAZTVF010000079.1, on the reverse strand, counting down.
TTCTCATTTCCAGACTGCCCCAACTGGCCCAAAATGGACCCTCGCGGACGCTCCGGAACACGATTCAGGGCAATACTCAGACTGGCCACTTGAAGGGGCAGGCCATCGGTGCCGTTCTTCAACGCCTCGGCCTCGTTGGGCTGATTCTTGGCGTCGTCGCTGAGGCTCGGCAAGGACATTACGGCCCGCGAGGTGTTCAGAATCTTCGGATCGGTATAGACGCCCATCGTCAGGCGAATGTCCGTATGCCTCATGAGCTCCATCGCCTCACGCGGGGCTGTGCCTGCCTTGGCCAGCATCGTGCCGAAGCTATACCGCAGGGCGTGGAAATCAACCACCCTGCCGCTGGCGTCGATATGCTCGATTCCTGCCTTGGCCAAGTCTCGCTTGAACGTCACCATCTTGGGCAGCGAGTCGAACACCCGCGTCATCGGCGAAGCGTCTTGGGGTCTGGCCTTGCGGATCTCATCCGCCACGTCGGGCCGCAGGGGGATGGTGTCCGCCCGCCGTGCCTTCGTTGCCGATGCCCTCAAGGCGATATGCGGCGTCTTCTCGCCCGGGTCGATGCGGATGTCGCCCCACTGTAGATCACGCATCTCAGACCGCCGCAGGCCCGTAAACAGGGCCACGTGGTACACCAGCCGGCGAGGCCCCGCCACGGCCAAGAGCCTCTTGGCGTCATCCACCGACAGCGCCCGCCGCCGATAGGTCTTTTCGACATTCGCCGTCTTGGCCACGGAAACCAGCGGGTTGCCCGCCAGCCGTCGCGACTGAACGCACCAGCGGCAAAAGCCCTTGGCCGCTATCAGGTACTCGTTTTGAGTCTTGGGGGCCTGCCCCGCGTCCTTGAGAGTCTTGAGATACCGCGCCATCGAATCCGGTTCGATCTGCCGCAGCGTGTCCCATCCGCACGCCTTGACCGTCGCCCGCAGGCGGAAGTCCAGTAATTCGTAATGCGACGGCGCTCTGCCTTGACGCTCCAGGTTCGCCACGAAAGCCGTGATATGATCCGCCAGCGGTGCCGACAGGTGCCTGGGGTCCACCAGTTGCAGACCGGCGGCGGCCTGCTGCGCCTCGCGCTCGCGACGTGCCGCCTACCGGCACCGGCAAAACGCGAACCGCGAAGGAGTGCATCAAGGATGCCGGCGGGCACCTGCCGGGAAAGACCATCGTCTTCGCCATGACGAAGGACCATGCCGAGCGCATCCGAGACGTGTTCGAGGAAATGTTCCCCGAGCACGTCGGCCAGCTCCAAGTCGTTCACTGCGGTATGGAGCGGGTCCATGACGGGCCCTATGGCGATGGGCTCATCAGCAAGTTCAAGAAGCAGGACAAGCCTCGTATCGCCGTCTCCGTGGACATGCTCGACAAAGAAACCATCAACTTTATATGCGGCCTTGGCCTGGTCGTGGTCGAATAGGACGGAGTCTCGGGCAAGCACGGTCGCTTGAGTTGCCCCTTGCGGCAGGCGAAAGAATGTCACCACATCGACATCGTTCGGGGCGCGAGGTCCGGTTATCTCGACGTGCTCCAGGAAGCTACCATCGACCCATTGGAACCCCGAGGCCAGGCCCACGTGGTGAAGGGCTGCCCGGTATCTGAGCAGGCCATCGAGGATAGCCCTCCGTTCCTCAGTACCGGCAAAACAGGATGAAATCCGTTAGCGATACGCGATACGGCGACCGGTTCCACGGTTCGCCCTTGAACACGGCCAACCGAAGGCTGAGTTCCTCTTCTTCGTCGGCCATGCCCGATGCTGGCCCGTATCTCTCCACGGTCAAGATGGCGCTCACCTTGCCGTTCTCGTCTTGAAGGAGAAACTTATTGGCGGGGATCGCCGTCGGGATTGCCATCGCTCTCGGGGCGTCGGCGGCGGCCGTGGCCCTCGTCCAAGTGCAGAATAGGGCAAGCCCCATGCCGGCCGTCACTACAACAGCCGTCGCCAGGGCAACCAGCAGCCAATGGTTGCGGCGTTCGGCCGCGGCCAGTTCCCGCTCCGCCTCTTCCAACCGTTCCTCGGTGTCCATTTCGATCCTTTCCCCGTGCCTGCAAGGCATGTTTTCGAATGGCCTAATCCCGCGCTGGCTTTCGACGCTGCAAGCCGGTGTGGGCAACGCCGCGGCCAAGCAGCCGCCTCAGTGCCCCGGTCCCGTGATGAACGGTTTCAGCGGCAGATTCGGATCGGCCAAACGGAACCACACGTCGCCGGTCGTCTGATCCAGCAACCAGAAGCGTCCCTCATGTTCGTGAAGATGGTACTTTAGCGGCGGGGCGCTCGGCGCCAGCAGCCAGCGACCTGCCGCCACGCCAGCCACAAAGCAAACCGCCGCCACAAGTGCAACTCGCCAGTTCATAGCTGGGCTCCTTTCTCCCGTTCCTCGATGGTCATTTTTCTTTTCGTGGCACTGTACCGGTGACAAGCTCAGGGGCGCCCTTGCTGGTATCCGAAGGGACGCACGACGCGGTGGAGAACAAGACCCGTCCCTTAGCTCTTCGGTAGCAGCCGAGGGCTCCCTGCTTCACAGCCCCCAGACCGACGAGCGTGGTGACCCCTCCCAGGACGAACCAGACCCCGCCGCCGATTAACCCGCCGAGCGTGGCCGCTGACCCGGTGTTGTCGCTGATCGTCCTTGCGCAGGCCCCAAAGGCCGAGAAGAAGATGAAGAGCCCCAGTGCCAGGACAGGGACCCCAGCGACCAGCACCAGGAACAGCGCCCAGATCGGCGCCGCGGGTTCCCAAAGGCACCCGCAAGCGAGACACTTACGGGGGCGAACCAGGTACGAGGAGCACAGGCTCTTCCGTTCTGACTGGGTGGTCTTTGCAGATTCGCGGCTCTCACAGTGCGGGCATGCGTGTGCCATGTCCTGCCCTTTCTAGCGCAGTCTCGGCTGCGTGAGTGTGTGCGGCGAGGCCCCGGGAAGAAGTGTCCAAACAAAAATGGAGCGAGCTAACCAACGCCCGCCCCTTCGAGAGGCTCCGCCAGGAGCCCGACAGACGGCCACGATGTCCTTCTCGGTCACGACCTCGAAGAGAGCGGCCCGAAAGGCTGCGACGCTGCCGACGTGGGGATTGCCCGGCCCGCCAGGGTTGCCCTTGCGGAAGCGGCCGTTGCTGCCGCGAGTTCTGCCTTGGTCAGGGCCGGACGGCGGCATTGGGGTCCTCACGGTCTCACCTCGCCGCTCCGCTGGCATTGACCATCGCCAGGATACCTGCCTTCAGTGCTTCCGGGAGGGTTGGCCAAGTGGCGATAATCTGGGCAAGATCGGGCTCGATTTCGCGCTCGTTTTCACGATTCAGGGCAATACTCTGCTGTAACCCCTTGTCATTACTCACTCCGTTGCGGGTTCG
>CAZTVF010000079.1:0-6146 GCA_964616985.1 uncultured Planctomycetaceae bacterium | reverse complement strand
TCGACAAGAACGGGCTCCAGTTGAGCAGCATCGACTGCGAATACGACATGACGCTCAATTTCACAGAAGACATTACTCACTCCGTTGCGGGTTCGACCCCCGTCGGCCTCGATAGACAAGGGCTGGAGATTAGCGTCTCCGGCCTTTTTTTATTCCAAAGTTTCTGGCATGCCGCATTCGGGTCGAAAGCTTGCCGCAGAGGCGCAGAGGCCACCGTATTCGGCCCAAAGGGCCAAGGCGCGTAGCCGGGGGCAAGGCCGTACCCGGCCGCGGCCCCCGGAACAGCCCCCGGTTAGATCGCCGCCCCAGCGGGGCGGCTGGAACCCTCGGCCGCCGTGCCTACACCACCAGCCGCCCCGCTGGGGCGGCGGATCATTGATCCGCATATCCGGGGGCTACGCTTCGCTTGCCCCCGGCTAAGCGCCAAACGCTCCTTCGGAGCGAACGGCCTTTGGGAACTCCCTGTGCCTCGGCGGTCAACGGATTGCGCATCAAGAGGTTGGGCCCATGAAAACTTGTCGCACGCAGTCTGCCGTGGCACAGCTTTTTGAGCCGTGCAACTATGCCCTCAGCAGATGAGCAGCACAGGTTTGAAACCTGTGCCACAACAGGATCATCGGCGGCTTACCCCCCGATGATCGGAATGGTGCCGATGAGCGCGGAGGAACTGAAGGCGCTGACGCCGCCGTTGACGAGGGCGGAGGCGAGCGTGCCGCTGGTGCCGGTGGTCTGGTCCCAGAGCCGCAGCGAGACCAGCGGCGTGAACCTCGAGACGTAGCGGGTGCCGGGGACGAACCGCAGCCGCGTCGAGGCGTCGGCGGCCAGCAGCAAGGCCGAGCCGTCGCTCACCGCCCCCACCGCCTGCCACGTCACGCCGTCGAGGCTGTACTGCCACGAGCCATTGATCGTGCTGGCCCCCACCACCGCGATGCCTCGAAGTGCGCTGCCGCCATCGGCATCGCGAATGGCGCTGCCGGCCGCGGCCAGCATGTCGGCCACCCTCGTGCCGGCGTTGTTGTAGTCGGTCACGCCGATGCTGCCCAGGCTCAGCGAGTTGATCCCGCTGAACGTCGGCGCGTCGTTCACCGGCGCCAGTTGGATGTCGTACGTGACGGGGTCGCTTGCGAGTTGCCCGTTCATCACCTGAACGCTCACCGCTCGCTGGGCCGGCAGCATGCTGTCGCTGGTGTTGCGATACGTCACGCCGCGCAGCACCGCCTGGTAGGCCGACCACGACGCGGTGCCCGAAAGCGTCAGCACGCCCGACGACGCGTTGAAGGCGGCCGTGATGCCGCTGCCGGCGGTGCACGCGAGGATGTCCTCACCGCTGACGTAGCCGTAATCCACCGTCACCGTGGCGCCGGTGACCGGCGAACCGCCCAACGCCGCCAGCGACAGCGACCCGGCGAAGGCCAGCGGCCGCGCGTTCTCGACGTAGGTCGCGCTGCCGCCCGAACCGCTCACCTGCGGCTGGGCCGCGGCGGTGACCGTCAGGGCGTAGTCGGCGCTGATATCGCCGGCGGGGCTCCAGACTTCGACGTAATACGTGCCTGCGACCAGGCCGGACAGGCTGACCTGCTCGTAGTCGGCCGAAGCGCTGTTCGAAACCTGCCCCAGCGTCTTGCCGTTGCTGTCGCACAGGCGCATCGCCAGGTCGCCGGCGGCGTTGATGAAGTCGATGCGGACGGCGTCGCCGGCCCCGCTCAGTCCCAGCGTGGTGAATTTCAGGAAGTCGCGGTCACCCACGCGGTCGATCGAGAGGTTCGACCACGTGAACGAGCCCGTGACGCTGCCGAGGTCCGAGGCGTTGGCGAGCGAATCGTTGCGGAGCGTGCCTTCATTTGCATCAGGGCCCGCGTAGCCGAACCAGTCGCTGTCGGCCGTGGCCAGCGTGTTGTTCGACGTGCTGGTCTCGGGCCCGGCGGTGACGACGCGGGCGATGACGAAGTTCTGTCCCTCAGCCGCGCCGGCCGGCGACGAGGCTGCGGCCGTGACGGATTGCGACGCGCCCGCCAGCAAGTCGGCCGTGTAGGTGACGCTGGTAATCAGCGTGTCGGCGCCGAGCTGGTAAGTCCGGTCGGCGGAGAGATACCACTCCACCGTCCAGTCGGCCCGCTGGTTGAGGGGCCCGAGATTTCTGACGGTGGCTGTCCAGTCGAAGGCCTTGCCTCCGAGTTTGGCGCTCTGCCAGACGTTGTTGTCGACGGCCGTCACGGTCAGGTCGGGGCCGGGGGGCGTGACGAGCGTCAGCGTGTAGGTCGGGCTCAGGTCGCCGCGCTGCGAGGCGACCTCGACGAAGTAGGTGCCTTCGGGGCGACCGGCGAGGCTGATCCACTCGTAGCTGCCGGTCGTGTCGGCCGGGGCGCCCAGCGGGGCGCCGGTGGCGTCGTAGAGGCGAAGGCTCAGGTCGCCCTGGGCGTTATCGAAGTCGATCCGGACCCAGTTGTAGGCCGTGGCGGCACCCAACGTGGTGAACTTGAAGAAGTCGCGGTCGCCCACGCGGTCCAGCGACAGGTTCGTCCGCGTGACGGTCCCGGCGACAAAACCCAGATCGGTGGCGGTGGACGGGCTGTCGTTGCGGATGAAGGCATCGTCGGCGACGGCGGTGTAGCCGAACCAGTCGGTGTCGACCGATGCCCTCGTATTGTTCGCCGTGGTGGTCTCGGGCCCGGCCGTGACGACCCGCGAGATGACGTACCGCTGGCCGCTGGTGGCCATGGGCGGCGCCGCCGCGGTGGCCGTGACGGATTGTGACCCGCCGACGGCCAGGTCGCTGCTGAATGTCGCGGTCGTGATCAAGGCATCGACGCCGGCCTGGAACGCGGTGTCGGCCGACAGGTACCACTCCACCGTCCAGTCGGCGAACTGCACCAGCGGGCCCAGGTTCCTCACGGTGGCGGTCCAGTCGAAGGCCTTGCCGCCGAGCTTGGCGCTCTGCCAGACGTTGCTGTCGACGGCCGTCACAGTCAGGTCCGGCCCGGGCGGCGTGATGAGCGCCAGGGTATAGGCGGCGCTGATGTCACCGCGGGCGGAGGCGATTTCGACGATGTACGTGCCCGCCGCCCGCCCAGCAAGGCTGATTAATTCGTAGTCGCCCGCGGTGTCGACGACGGGGCCGAGGGCGTTGCCGGCGGCGTCGTACAGCCGCAGGCTCAGGTCACCCCGAACGTTGTTGAAGTCGATGCGCACCGAGTTGGCGGCCGAGCTCGCGCCCATCGTGGTGAACCGGAAGAAGTCACGGTCGCCCACGCGGTCGATGGTCAACCCGCCGCGTTTGACGGCACCCGCGACGCTGCCCAGCTCGGCCGCGGCCGCGAGGCTGTCGTTGCGAACGGGGGCGTCGTAGGGATCGGCGGCTGCGTAGCCGAACCAATCGGTGTCGGCAGCGGCGATGGTGTCGTTGGACGAGTTGGTCTCGGCGCCGCCGTTGACCACGCGGGCAATGACGTATCGCTGCCCGACGCCCGCAGCCACCGGGGACGGGGCGGTGGCGGCGACCGTCATCGCGCTGCCGGGGGCCAGGTCGTCGCTGTAGGTCGCGCGGGTAATCATGGCGTCGACACCGGGCTGGAACGTGGCGTCGGATGAGAGATACCACTCAACCGTCCAGTCGGCCCGCTGGGCGACGGAGGCGAGGTTGCGGACGGTGGCCGTCCAATCGAAGGCCTTGCCGCCCAGCTTGGCGCTCTGCCAGACGTTGCTGTCGGCCGCCGTCGCCGCCAAGTCGTACACCGTCGGGGCGGTGAGTGTCAGCGTGTAGTCCGCGCTGATATCGCCGTGCGCGGAGAAGACCTCGACGAAGTACGTGCCCTGGGGCAGGCCTGCCAGGCTGATCTGCTCGCCGTCAGCGGCGGCGTCGGCCAAGGCGATGGGGTTGCCGCCGGCGTCATAGAGTCTAAGGCCCAGGTCGCCGCGGGCGTTGACGAAATCGATGCGGACCGAATGCCCGGCCGCGGAGGCGGCCTCGGTGCTGAACTGGAAGAAGTCGCGGTCGCCGGCGTGGTCGATCGAAAGCTCGTCCACAACCGTCGTGCCGGCGACGTAGCCCAGGGCGCGGGCGGCGACGATCGAGTCGTTCGCCGGGTTGTCGTACACGTCCAAGGCGGTGTAGCCGAACCAGTCGGTGTCGGTGGTCGAGAGCGTGCTGGCGACACTGACCCACGAGCCGCCGCTGAGCGCGCGGGCGATGACGTGCCACTGCCCGGCGGCCGCTCCCACCGGCGCCCAAGCCGAGGCCGTCACCGTCATCGAATCGCCCACCAGAAGGTCCTCGCTGACGGTGGTGCTGGTGATCAGGATGTCGTAGTTGTTGCTGAAGGAAGTATGGGGGTCGAACCTGGCGTCGGCGGAGAGGTACCACTCCACCGTCCAGTCGGGCCGCTGGTTCCCGGGGCCAACGTTCCTGATCGTGGCGGTCCAATCGTAGACCACGCCGCCGAGTTTGGCGCTCTGCCACACGCTGCTGTCGACGGCGGTGACGGTGAGGCCCGGGCCGCCCGGAGCGGTGATCTTGAGCTCGAAATCAGGGCTGACGTCGCCGTTGTTGGCGCCGACCTTTACGAAGTATGTGCCCTCCGGCAGGCCGGCGAGGCTGATGATCTCGAAGTCGTTCGTCGTGTCGGCCCGTGACGCTACGGGGACGCCGTCGGCGTCGAAAAGCTCGAGGTATAGATCACCCTGGGCATCGGTGAAGTCCATCCGCACTGAGTGCGCAGCCCCAGCGGCGCCCAACGTGGTGAACTTGTAGAAGGCGATCTCGGATGGCTGGGCGAGCCTCCGCTGCGTGTAGATCACCGAGCCGACAACCCAGCGAAGGTCAGTCGCATCCCCCAGCGTCGAGCCGCCAAAGACCGGCACGATCGGGCCGAACCAGTCGGTGTCGGCGCTGGCGGCGACGTCATTGGCGGCGTTGCTGTCGGGGCCGGCGGTGCTGACGCTGGCCAGCACGTACCACTGCCGGCCGGCCACGTCGGGGACCGGGGCGGTGAGGGTTCTGCTCCCCGTGGCGCCGGGGGCGAGGTCGTCGCTGCAGGTCAGGCTGCCCACGGTCACGGCGCGACTGTCGGTCAGCGAGGGCGTGGGGCTCAGGTACCAGGTCACCACATAGTCCACCCGCTGCCACGCGGGGCCGTTGTTGCCGATGGTGGCCGTCCAGTCGACGTCGTAGCCGACGCTGGCGCTCTGCCACACGGTGCTGCCGGCGGCGAGCACCCGCATGTCGGCGGGCGTCATGGTAAGGCGCACAGCCACCGGCGCTGCCGAGGCGGCCAGGCCATCCCAGCCCTCGACGGTGAATGCGGTGAGGGTGCCCGCGACGGCGGGCGGCAGGTACACGAGCGACTCGCCGGAGCTCAGCGTCGCGCCGCTGCCGGCGGCGATGCCGTCCTTGGTCAGCGTGCCCGCGGTGAGGTTCACGATGCGGAACATGATCAGGCTGGTGTCGGCATCGGCCAGGTCGCTGGCGGCGGCGAGCATTTCGTACGTGATTTCGAAGGGCTCGCCGGCGGTGGCGCCGGTGAGCGTGCCGATGGCCGACAGCGTCGGGGCGGCGTTCGACGGCTGCACGGTAATCTCGCACGAGTCGGTCCGCCAGGTCCAGTCGTCATCGACGGCGAAGACGGCCGTATACGTGCCCGCCGGCAGCGTGAAGGAGGCGGTCTTGGAGGACCGGGAGGCGACCTCGGCGCCGTCGGCGTCGTAGATCGTCCACGACAGCCAGAACGATTCGCCCGCGGCCTGACCGGGATCGGTGAAGGAACCGGTGAGCGTGAAGCCTTGCCCCTCGTTGACGGTCACGTCGGGGCCCGCGTCGACCGTGGGGGCCACGTTGTAGATGTTGACGAAGAGGAAATCAGAGTCCCAGCCGCCGTCGCCGCTGACCGTGACGCTGATGTCATTGGGGCCGGTGGCGAGGAACGAGTGGGCGGCGGAGAAAACACGCACGCCCGGTGCGAGGTCGAACTCGGTGCTGGCGCCATCGGCCCAGTCGATCATGACGTGGTGAGCGGCGTAGGGATCGGGATTCTCGAACGAGCCGGTGATTGTCGCACTATCGCCTTCAGTGGCCGGGCCGGGCCCGTCAAACGCGATGGTCAACTCCGTCGGGGCCGTCTCCTCGAGGTACAGCGGCACGGTCTGGGGATCGC
>CAZTVF010000078.1:0-25690 GCA_964616985.1 uncultured Planctomycetaceae bacterium | reverse complement strand
GCCGTTCTTCGTGCTGGCCACGCAGAACCCCATCGAGCAGGAAGGCACCTACCCCCTGCCCGAGGCCCAGTTGGACCGCTTCATGTTCATGGTCCGCGTCGACTACCCCAGCCGCGACGAGGAACGCCAGATCGTCAAGAGCACCACCAGCGACATCCGCGGCGAGCCCGAGCAGGTGCTGTCGGGCGTCGATATCATCGCCCTGCAGAAGATCGTGCGGAAGATCCCCGCCAGCCAGCACCTGGTGGACTACGCGGTGAACCTCGTCCGCGCGACCCGTCCGCAGGACCCCACCGCGCCCGACTTCATCAAGAACTACCTCACCTGGGGCGGCGGGCCGCGCGCGGCCCAGTACCTCATCCTCGGCGCCAAGAGCCGGGCCATGCTGCATGGCCGCCTGCAGGTCTCCTGTGAAGATATCCGTGCGGTCGCCCACCCCGTGCTGAGGCACCGCATCTTCACCAACTTCAACGCCGACGCCGAAGGCGTCAAGGCCGACGACATCGTCGACCTCCTCATCAAGGCCGTCAGCGAGCCCAAGGCCGAAGACTACAAGGCCGAGCCCGCGCCCGCACCAGCGGCCGCCGAGCCCGCCGCGACGGAGCAGGATCCGCAATAGCGAGTCGCCAGCTGACCGACATAGTCGCCGGTAACGACTGGATTCTTATTTGAGTGGCGCCGCAAGAGCTTTGCATCAGGCAAACCACGAAGTCGCTCGCTTTTCAGCGATGTTCGCTCCCAGGTGGGCCAAACAGTGATGAAACGCGCGTCAGTCGGCCCCTGGATTCTCGGTTCTTTCCTATGCGTGCAGGTAGGCGAACGCATCCCCCGCACTTCATCGCGCCAACTCCTCATTGCCCACTGCGGCGCAAGAGTGGATAATCCGCTCTGACGCTTTGCGAAGGAAACACCATGAAGGTTGATGCCGTTATACGTCGCGTTGTCCCGCTGCTTGCCGCTGCCGTTGTGCTGGCCGCGGCGTCGCTGTCGTTCGCGCAGGCCCCGGCCCCCAGGAAGGCCGAGCCCAACGCGGCGCCGGCCATGCCCAAGACCGCGCGGGAATACCTCAAGGCCATGCTCGCCAGCAGCGAGTACACCGACAACGTGTTGGGCATTCTACGGACCGTGGAAGACCCCGAGCTTGTGCCGCTGTACGTGGCCTATTCCCGCAGCGGGGATAAACGCCACCGCCTCTTCGCCACCACCACGCTGGGCGATCTCAAGGGCGACCTCGCCGCCGCAGCCCTGCTCGAACGGGTCTTCAACGACCCCACCATGGCCATCCGCTCGCAGTCGCTGGCCATCCTGATGCAGAACAAGAAGATCACGCCCGCCCAACTGCAGGAGGTGATCGACAAGGTCCCCGACGACAACCTCCACTGCCTCGCCGCCAGCGGCCTGGTGCAGGCGGGCCTGGCCGAGCAGGTCATGCCGCTGCTGACGAAGCTTTCGGCCTCCACCGACGCCCTCACGGCCGTGCTCTGCCGCATGCGGCTGCTGGGACTTGGCAAGACCGAGCAGATGGAGCCGCTGGCCAGGATCGTCAACGACCCCAATACCAAGAAGGAAGTCCTGGAGTTGATGCTTAACCAGATCGCCGAGGAGAAGATCGCGCCCGCGGCGGAACTGGCCGAGAAGCTCGCCTCGCAGACCCGCCCCGAGGAGGTCCGCTGGCTGGCGTACAACGCGATCGCGGCGGTCTCGCCCAACAGCGCGCAGAAACTCTACGAGGCGATCACCAAGTCCGACATGACCGTCTTCCGCTCCCGCGTGTTCTGGCTGCTGAGCCAGCAGAAGCAGGCGACACCCTTCGTCAAGGCCCTCGCCGACGGCAACGACGCGGTGGCCGCCCTGGCCCGCTTCGAACTCGCCCGCCCCGCCGGTGACGATGCCGCCGCCAAGGCCGCCGTAAACGTGGTGAACCTCAAGCACCCTGTGCTGGCCACCTTCATCCTCGACCGCGCCAAGGATGACATCGCCGTCGACGCCGCCAAGGCCGAGTGGTACGTGCCCGCGCTGAGCGCCATCGCCCGCAACGTGCCCGCCCAGGAAGGCGCCCTCCGCATTGAACATGAGCAAGCCGCCAAGGCCGCCAAGCTGCTGGGAGATCAGGGCGGCGAGAAGGCGATGGTCGTGCTGAAGGACCTGCTGGCCGACACGGGCGATCTCCGCCGCGCCGCCGCCGCGGGCCTGCTGCGCACGTCCAATCCCGCCGCGGCCGCCCTCGTCCGCCCGCTGCTGGAAAACCCCTACGAGGAACTCGCCACCACCGCCGCCCTGGCCATGGGCCGCCACGGACACAAGGACGCCCTCAAGAGCCTGCAGGACATCGTGGCCCGCAACGCCACCTATCGCCGCCCCGCCATCCCCCTCATGGCCGCCTGGTTCATCCTCAAGACCACCGGCGAATCCAAGGCCGCCGTCGAAGAGTACGCCGCCGCCGCAAAGTAGAAATGGGTCGGGTGAGGAATGGCGGCCTTCCCAGGCCGCCGCCAGGAACGCTGTGCAGCGTGACGGCGTGGGAAGGGCCTGCACGCATGTCGACTTCATCACGCGCCAAGAAAGCGATCGTCGTCGCCGCCCGGACTGCGTGAGACCTCGCAGGTGCATGGATCACTGAAGTGACCATGCCTCAAAGACAGACCCCCAAGCGATGGTCGCCTGGGGGCCTGATTACTGCTTTGATGACTACTGCTTTGCCCTACTGTTTACTGGTAATCTCCGCTAGGCATTCTTGACGCAGAAATCGAGCAGTTCGGGCACGCTGGTGCGGGCGAGGCACATGCGGGTGTCGGCCCCGGCATAGTAGAGGTTCAGCTTGCCGTCGTCGGTCTCGATCGCGCCGCAGGTGAAGACCACGTTGGGCACCTGCCCGACGCACTCATACACCTCTTCGGGCTGCAGGATGAACTTCTTGCACGAGGCGATCACCTTGCTGGGATCGTTCAGATCCAGCAGCAGCAGGCCCAGGTAATAATTCTCCGTCGAGCACGTCTTTGCCGTCGCGTGGTAGATCTCCAGCCAGCCCTTGTCGGTCTTGATGGGCACGCAGCCGGGGCCGGTCTTGCGCCAGTTCCACACGGTCGTGCCGATGTCCAGCGGGGCCGAGTCGCCCCAGTAGCGAAGGTCGGGCGACCAGCTGGCCCAGATCCTGCCGCTGCCGTCGGCCTCCATGGGGCGCTCCAGGCGGCAGTACCGCCCGCCGATCTTCTCGGGGAAGAGCATCGCGTTGCGGTTCGACGGCACCGATCCGTAGATCGCCTCGAAGTTGACGAAGTCCTTCGTTCGCCCCATGCCGATGGTGCAGCCCAGGCCGGTCATCCACACCGCGTGGCAGACGTAGTACCAGCCCTCCAGCGGCGTGATCCGCATGTCGAAACGCAGGGCGTTGTACTTCTTCTCGATGTCGCGCAGCGGATAGTTGATGGGCTTGGGGTTGACGTCGAAGTGCACGCCGTCATCCGACGTGGCCACGTGGAAATCGACCTGGCGGCGGAAGTCCTCGACGCGAAGCAGCAGCAGGTACTTGCCGTTGAAGCGGACCGCGCCGGCATTGAACACGGCCGAGCACTCGATCGGCATCGAGGCCGGGGTGATGATGGGGTTTTCCTTGGCGCGAATGACGGGTGCACCGTTCATGAGTGGTCCTTTCTGATATGCCCTTAGGCAGCGGGAATGCTACCCGCCCGCCCCGCACATGACAAGACCTCAATATCGCCGAAGCAGTAACCGGTAAGCAGCAAACCGCGGAAGGCCGCGAAGGGCGTGGATGATATGGGGACCGCATCCATACTGTCTACTGCTTGATGCCCGACATCCCGGAGTATCGCGAGTTGTATCAGCACAATACATTTCGCTGCAAAACATAATGTTTGTGCTTTCAAACAACAGGCTATTATGTCATACTCTGAAGGTAGTTAAGGAGTCGCCAGTGGACGATGCCATGAAGAAACATCTTAGTTCGTCACAGGAAGACTATCTCGAGGCCATCCTGGTGCTCGTGCGCAAGGGGCGGGTTGCGCGGGTGCGGGACATCGCCAAGGCCCTCGGCGTGGGCATGCCGTCGGTCTCGACGGCACTGAAGGCCCTCTCCCGCCGACGGCTGGTCAACTACGACCCCTACCAGTTCATCACCCTCACCGACAGCGGCGAGCAGGCGGCCGAGGAGATCAGCTCGCGTCACCGCGTGCTGCAGGCCTTCCTGACGGACGTGCTTGGCCTGGGAGAGGACGTCGCCGAGGCCAACGCCTGCCGCATGGAGCACGCCGTGGACGCCGAGGTCCTCGAACGTTTCCGCCAGTTCGCCGCCTATATTCAGAATTCGCCACAGGCCGCGCAGGGCTGGCTGCACGAGTTGGCCGCCGCCGCGACCGCACCGCAGACCGATGCACTTTCGCCGCAGTAAGGACAGGTACGCCTGCCCCACAAGGACCGAACCGCTATGCCGCACACGAACGCCGCCAAGCCCGCTGAACTCAAGACCGCCATCGCCGCCTCCATCGCCCTGGCCCGCGCCAAGGTCGGGCAGCAGGTCGCGCTGCTCCGCATCGAGGGAGGCCGGGCCTTCCAGCACCGACTGGCCGAGATGGGCCTGACCCCCGGCATCCACTTTACGATTCTGTCCAAGGGCCGCCCCGGGCCCATGATCGTCGCCGTCAAGGACACCCGCCTCGTGCTGGGCCAGGGCATGATGGACAAGGTCCTCGTGCGGCCGGTCTGACATTACTTGAGGACGGCGACCTTCACAGGTCCGCCGCCGCAGACCTGGCGGCACGGGAAGGCCGCCAGCATCGAAGAGATCGAAAGTCACATGGACATTCATAACATAACACTCGCCGTCGCAGGCAACCCTAACTCGGGCAAGACCACGATCTTCAACGCCATCACCGGCGAACGCCAGCACGTGGGCAACTATCCCGGCGTGACGGTGGAGAAGAAGGAGGGCGAGGTCGATCACGCGGGCTCGCACATGCTGCTGGTGGACCTGCCGGGCACCTACAGCCTCACGCCCTACAGCACCGAAGAAATCGTCGCCAGGAACTTCATCCTCGACGAACGGCCCAGCGTGGTGGTGGACATCGTCGATTCCTCCAACCTCGAGCGGAATCTCTACCTCTCCACGCAGCTGCTGGAACTGGGCGTGCCGCTGGTGCTGGCGTTCAACATGGACGACCTTGCCGCCGCCCGGGGCTTCCGCATCAACACGCACAAGCTCAACGAACTGCTGGGCGTGCCGATCGTCCGAACGATCGGCCACAAACGCGCGGGCCTGAGCAAACTGCTCGACACGTGCCTGGAGGTGGCCGGTGGCCCCGAGGCCGCGGTGGCGCGGCAGAGGCGGCCGGACTACGGCAGCGAGATCGAGCCCCACGTCCGCCAGCTGGTGCAGTTCCTGCGCGAGCACTGCGGCATCACCGACCACTCCCGCTGGATCGCGCTGAAGCTGCTGGAGAACGACCCGCTGGCGCCCCAGCAGCTTCGCCGCCAGGTCGGGGCGGGCGCCGACGCCGCCGTCGACCTCGCCGCCCGCCTCCGCAAGCACATCGAGAGCGTCTGCGGCGACTCCTGCGAGATCATCCTGGCCGAGCGGCGGTACGGGTTCATCTCCGGCGCCTGCCAGGAGGCCGTGTCCCGCGTGGTCGAGCGCCGCCACGAGACCAGCGACCGCATCGACGGCGTGCTGCTCAACCGCTTCCTCGCCCTGCCGGTGCTGGCGGCGATGATGTACCTGGTCTTCCAGCTCACCTTCACGCTGGGCAACCCGATGGTGCAGGCCCTGGACGCCGCCAAGGAACGCCTCGCCGACTGGGTTGGCGGCGTCTGGCCGGCGACGTTCATGGTACTGCTCCGCAGCCTGGCCATCGACGGCATCATCCAGGGCGTGGGCGCGGTCCTCACCTTCATGCCGCTGGTGCTGCTGCTGTACCTGGCCATCGCGATCCTCGAAGACTCCGGCTATATGGCCCGCGGTGCATTCGTCATGGACCGCATGATGCACCGCATGGGACTGCACGGCAAGAGCTTCATCCCCATGCTGATCGGCTTTGGCTGCACCGTGCCGGCGATCCTGGCCACGCGGATCCTCGAGACCCGCCGCGACCGCCTCACGACCATGATGGTGCTGCCGCTGATGAGCTGCGGTGCCCGCCTACCCGTGTACGTGCTGATGCTCGGCGCGTTCGTGCCGCCCAAGGTGGTCCTGGGCCTCTGGCCCACCGGCACGGGCGCCGACGGCAGCCCAACCTACCTGCTGGCCGTCACGAACCAGGCCCTGATCCTCTTTAGCCTCTACGCCACGGGCATCGCGATCGCCGTCGTCTGCACGCGAATCATCCGCGGCACGATCTTCCGCGGCGAGGCCACCCCCTTCGTCATGGAACTGCCCCCCTACCGCATGCCGCCCCTCAAGGGCCTGATGGTCCACATGTGGGAGCGGGCGTGGCTGTATGTGCAGAAGGCGGGCACGATCATCCTCGCCATCGTCATCATCCTGTGGGCCCTGAAGACCTGGCCGCAGCTGCCGCCCGAGCGGGCCGCGTGGTACGACGCGCAGCGCTCGCTGGCCACCCAGGCCGACAGCGCGCCGCTGCAGGCCGCCGTCGCCGACCGCCTCGCCGGGCCCGTCGCCGGCCTCGACGCCGCCGCCTCGCAGCCTGCGGCCACCACGCTGCCGGCGACCGACGCGCGGGCCGCCCGGGATCGCATCCACGCCCTGGACCTCGAGCAGCATCGCGAGGAGTTGGCGCACTCAGCGGTCGGGCGGTTGGGGCATTTCATCGCCCCGGTACTGGCGCCGTGCGGGTTCGATTGGAAGTTCTCGACGGCCGTGCTGGGCTCCTTCCCGGCGAAGGAGGCCTTCATCAGCCAGATGGGGGTGATCTACGCCGTCCCTGAGCACGAGGAGGGCGGCACGACCACGCTGGCTGCCCGCCTGTCGGCCGACTACACCCCGCTGCAGGGCTTGGCGATGATGCTGTTCATGCTGATCGCCTCTCCCTGCGCCGCAACGCTGGCCGCCACCGTCCGCGAGAGTGGCTCGTGGAAATGGGCCGCCCTGCAATGGACGTACCTGACCGTGCTGGCCTGGCTCGTGACCGCCGCCTTCTACCAGGTCGGGCGATTGATCGTAGGATGATTGGAGTTGGGCGCTATCTCGGAGACAACCTAATGCAATATCAATACATCATCATCGGCCTGGTCATCGCCGCCGCCGCTGTGGGTTTGGCGATCATGCTATATCGCACCTTCAAGATCGCCCGCTGCATGTGCGGCCGCGACCCCAAGAAATGTTCCTCCCGCTCGCAATGCACCTCCGCCGCCGAGCAGGACAACGAACCGAAGTAACGCCGGCCACCCTCTGGAGTGCGGCGGCAACGACGCCGCTATGGATCTCGCGGCCGCGACTCGTGAGTTCATCTCGCATCTTGGCTGCATATGAAAGCGGCGTCGTTGCCTGCGGTGAGCTTGTCGAACCGCCGCCGCACTCCATAAGTGCATTGCACGCGCGCCCACCGCTCAATAAACTCTGGGCATGAAGATCGCGATGATGCTCCTGTGCTTGCTGATCGCCGCCGGCTGCAACGACCGCCGCCGCGCCGAGGCCAACACGGCGACCACCGCCCCCTCCGGCATCAATACCATCCGCGATCTGGAGACCCTGCGGCAGATTCCGTACATGTACGTGACAAAGTCCAGAGACGTCGCTTTCATCTCGAATGAGACGGCGGCCAAGCTCGATGCGGACTTCAACTCGCACTTCTTCCGCCCGTGGGACGTTGCCGCCCTCGACAGCAGCAAGGAGGAGATTCTAAAGCCCTTCGCGACCTTCGCGGCCAATCCCGGGTTCGGCGAGAATATGCAGTTGCATTCGGCCCGATGGTACGAGGACCTTTCACGTATCTCCATGGCCATGGTGCCTCGCCGCGCCATCACCATTCACAACACCGACCTCCGCATACTACCGACGGATCGGCCACGATTTGACAGCTTTGAAAAGGCCGGTGGTGGCTGGCCTTTTGATACGCTTCAGGAGTCGGCCTTATGGGCAGCCACGCCTCTTCTCATCGGAGCAGAGGCCGCCGATGGACAGTGGCTGTGGGCGCAGTGTGGTTTCGCGTCCGGTTGGGTCAAAGCCCGAGACCTTGCGTTTGTCGATGAATCGTTCGTGCGCACCTGGCGCATCCGCCCGCTTCTGGCAATCGGCGTCGATGGTATCGGGATCAATGACGCCAATGGCATCTTCAGGTTCACGGCCCATGTGGGGAGCCTATTGCCCCAGGATGGCAACGATATCCTCATCCCGATCGCGGACGAGGGACGCCAAGCCCGCATCGCCAAAGGGCCGCGACCGGAAACCCGCCTCGTCGGCCGCAAGCCTTGGGACCTGACGGAGGACAGCATCTCCGCTGTAGCGAATGCCTTCATCTGGAACCGGCCTGACCGGCTCGGCCAGCCGTATGGCTGGGGCGGGATGTATGAACAGCGCGACTGCTCGTCGACGCTGCGGGATCTGTTCACACCGTTTGGCGTCTGGATGCCGCGGAACTCGGGCGCGCAGGCGAAGGCGGGCGAGTGGATCCCCTTCGAGAAGCTGACGGGCGAGCAGAAGGAAAAGCTCATCCTGGAAAAGGCCCTGCCCTGGCGGACGCTGATCCATTACCCCGGCCACATCATGCTGTACCTCGGCCAGCGGAACGGGCGGGCGATCATCCTGCACAACTTCTGGGGCCTGGCCACCCGCGACGCCGCCGGCAAGGAAGGCCGCTACGTGATCGGCCGCTGCGTCATCACCACGCTTCAGCCCGGCATTGAGCGAACCGACCTCATGCCCGGCAAGGGCGACGTCCGCGAACGCATCGATGGAATGACGATACTCAAGCTGGACGCCCCGAGCGACGAGAAGAAGTGACCCGGGTTCGAGTTCCGGGTGCGACCCGGGTGCCATGCGCCCCTCCGGGTGCCATGCTTTTAGGTCTGCCGAAGGCAGGCCAAAAGCATGTTTACCGGGTGAGGAGAACATGCTTTTGGCCCTTCGGGCCTAAAAGCATGGCACCTCGCGTATACGCATGGCACCCTGCGATAGCGCAAAGGATTGCGACGATGACCAAGATACAGAGCATTCGCCTCGCCACGACCGTCCGCCCGATGCGGATGCTGTTCGCCACCTCGCTGGGGCAAAAGAAGGCGGCCACGAGCGTCCTGGTGACGGTGACCCTCGCCAGCGGCGCCGCCGCCGTCGGCGAGGTCCCCACCAGCTTCGTCCTCAAGCACGAGACCGTCGATGCGATCAAGCGGATCATCCGCCAGTGTGCGGCCGAACTCATCGGAACGCCCATCGGCGCCTACCCCTCGCGAATGCAGGCGTTTCGCAGCCGCCACGCCGATTTCCACATGACGATGTCCGGGCTGGAGGTGGCGCTGTTCCGCGCAAGCCTCGCCGAGGCGAACGTCTCCGAGCATCGCCACTGGGGCGCTCGGCGCGATGAGATCGTGACCGACATCACCATCCCCTTCATCCCCGACCCCGCCGCGATGCACACCTGGCTGGCGACGGCGATCCGCTCGGGCTTCACCACCTACAAGGTCAAGGTCAGCGGCGACGTCGATGCTGACACGGCCCTCGTCCGCAGCATCGATCATACGTTGCGGCAGCACTTGCCGGCTTTCACGATCCGGCTCGACGGCAACCAGGGCTACACCGCGGCCACCTACACGCAGATGCTCCGCCGTATCGAGCGGGAGAAGCTCGCGATCGAACTGTTCGAGCAGCCGCTGCACAAGGACGATTTCCGCGGCATGAAGCAAGTCCGCGGCCGTGGGGGCATCCCGGTCGTGCTGGACGAGACGGTCTTCTGGGCCGCCGACTGCCGCCGCGTGATCGATGACGGCCTGGGCGACGGCGTGAACATCAAGATCGCCAAGAGCGGCATCGCCGAGTCGCACGAGATCCTGACCCTCGCCCGCCGCGCGGGCCTCAAGCTCATGCTCGGCTGCATGACCGAGACAATGGTCGGCCTGTCCGCGGGCATCTATCTCGCTGCCGGCACCGGCGCGTTCGACTACATCGACCTCGACTCGATCCACCTGCTGTTCCACCGCCGCCGCTACGGCGACATCACGCTGGACGCCGATCGGTATCGGATCGGTTAGACCAAGGAAGGTCCCATGCTTCAATGGCCGCTGTTCAAGGAGCCCTTTGAGATCGTCGCGGGCCTGCTGTGCATCGAGGGCCTGGTGGTGCTGCTGTCGCAGTGGCGGCCGCTCAAGAAGGTCTTCCACTACCTCGCACCGATGTTCTGGATCTACTTCCTGCCCATGGTGGCGGCGACGGTGGGCCTGTTCCCCGCGTACATGGACCCGGCCGATCCGGAGCACAAGCGGGTGCTGACGGCGACCTACGAGCTCATCGGCGACTACTGCCTGCCCGCGAGCCTGGTGCTGCTGATGCTTTCGGTGGATCTGCGGGGCATCGGCCGGCTGGGGTTGATCGCGCTGGTGGTGATGCTGGGCGGCACGCTGGGCACGTTCATCGGCGGGCCGGTTTCCCTGGCGATCTTCAAAGGCTCCATGCCCGCGGAGCTTCAGGGCGAACTCTGGAAGGGCTTCGGGGCACTCAGCGCATCGTGGGTCGGGGGCAGCGCGAACATGATCGCCGTCGGCGAGGCCGTGCAGGCCCCCACGGCTGTCTTCTCCCCCATGGTGGTCGTCGACACGATCGTGCCCTACACGTGGATGGCCCTGCTGATCGTGATGGCCGGCTTCCAGGCCGCCTACGACCGCTGGAACCGCGCCGACGCCCGCATCACCGATGAACTCATCCGGCGCAGCGCCACCGCGGCCGCCACGCCGCCGCAGCCGCTGTCGCTGACGACCTCGGTGCTGCTGGTGGCGCTGGCCGTCGTGGGCACGCTGGCGTCGCAAAAGCTGGCGGCTGTCCTGCCGGTGGTGCCCAAGATGATCTCGCCGCGGGCCTGGGCCATCATCGTGGCCTCCACGCTGGGGCTGCTGCTGTCGTTCACGCCGGCCAGGCGCCTGGAGGAATACGGGGCATCGAAGCTGGGCTACACGCTGCTGTACCTGGTGCTGGCGGCCATCGGCGTCCGCACGAGCCTGTCGCACCTGGCCGCCGCCCCGGTGCTGATCCTCGCCGGCTTCGTGTGGATCATCATTCACGGGGCCGTGATCATGCTGGTCGGGCGGCTGGTCCGTGCGCCGCTGGGGCTCATCGCCACCGCCAGCCAGGCCAATATCGGCGGCCCGGCCTCCGCCCCCGTCGTCGCCGGCGCGTATCACCCGCAGCTGGCGGCCGTGGGCCTGCTGCTGGCCGTCCTGGGCAACATCATGGGCACCTACGTGGGCTGGCTGTGCGCCCAGGTCTGCCGATGGGTTTCCTGAGCCGGTGACGCAGGCCGGCAGGACAAACACGGATTACACGGAGAAGAGGATTAAAGGGAAGAAGCTAAGCCCGAAAACAGCGTACTCGGGCGCGTTGGCGTGGCTCATGGCCGGATGCCGCGAGAGCCCGCCTTGACCCCCGCCCATCGAAAGACTACGGTACATAGATGAACCCCCAGCAGCCAACCGCCGCGCCGACCGTCGAACAGGCCAAGGCCGTTCTGCACGAGCGGTTCGGCCACGCCGAGCTTCGGCCCGGGCAGGACAAGGCCCTGGAGTCGATCCTCGCCGGCAGGAACCTGCTGGCCGTCATGCCTACCGGCAGCGGCAAGAGCCTGCTCTACCAGCTGCCCGCGCTGCTGATGGACGGCCTGACGCTGGTGGTCTCGCCGCTGATCGCCCTCATGAAGGACCAGGTCGACGAGCTGCAGCGCAAGGGCATCGCCGCGACGTTCATCAACTCCAGCCTCAGCCTGTCGGAGCAGCAGCAGCGGCTGCGGGCCTGTGCTGACGGCCAGATCAAGCTGCTGTACGTGGCCCCCGAACGGTTCACCAGCGCCGCGTTCGTGGCCGCCCTGCCGCAGATGCGCCTGGCCCGCATGGCCGTGGACGAGGCCCATTGCATTTCGCAGTGGGGGCACGATTTTCGCCCCGATTACCGCCGCCTCAAGGACTTCCGCAAGCTCGCCGGCGAGCCGTGCGTCACCGCCCTGACCGCCACCGCCACTCCACGCGTGCAGAAGGACATCATCGACTCCCTGGGCCTGGCCCCCGCCGACGTGGACGTGCACGTGCACGGCTTCGACCGCGTCAACCTCGCGCCGCGCGTCGTGCTGGCCGGCGATGACGCCAAGAAGGCCGCCGCCGTCCTGGAGGTGCTGGCGGCCGAGAAGGGCTGCGGCATCATCTACGTCGGCACCCGCAAGGTGGCCCAGGAACTCGCGGCCGACCTCCGCAAGATCGAGCCCAGGACCATCGTCTATCACGCGGGCATGGAGGCCGAAGAACGGGCCGCCGCCCAGGAGAAGTTCCTCACCGGCCAGGCCCGCGTGGCCGTGGCGACGGTGGCGTTCGGCATGGGCATCGACAAGCGCGACGTGCGATTCGTGGTGCACTATCACTACCCCGGCTCGGTCGAGCAGTATTACCAGGAGATCGGCCGCGCCGGCCGCGACGGCCTGCCCAGCCAGTGCGTGCTGCTGTACTCGGCCGCCGACCGCAACCTGCGCGAGTTCTTCATCGACCTCAACTATCCGTCGCGCGAGCAGGTCGAAAGCGTCTACGACGCCCTCTGGACGCTCCCCGGCCGCACCATCACACGGACGTACAAGGAAATCTCCGAACTGTGCCTCGCCCCCATCAAGGACGGGCAGGTCGGGGCGGCGGTGCGGCTGCTCGACGGCGTGGGCCTGACGCGGTCCCTGGCCGGCAGCGCGGTGGCGTCCGTGACGCTGGACAAGCCCGCCGCCGCCATCCTGCCGCACATCCGCGGGGCCCATCAGAAGCAGGTGCTGGAGTCGCTCTCGGTGGCCTTCGACCTCGAAGAGCCCGGCAAGTACCCCATCGACCTGGCCGACCTGTCGATGTCGTCGGGGCTGGGCGAGGCGCAGGTGCGGCGGGCGCTGGTGGCCCTCGAAGAGGCTGGCCACATCGTCTACGACCCGCCCTTCCGCGGCCGCGGGATCGAGAAGCTCACCGACAAGCCGCCCGTCTTCGACGCCGTGCCCATCGACTGGAAGCGGCAGGAGATGCTCCGCCGCCTGGAGCTGGAAAAACTCGAGGCGATGGAGGAGTACATCCGCACGCGGAACTGCCGGCGGGCGTTCGTCGTCCGCTACTTCGGCGAGAAGACCGACCTCGCGTGCGGCGTGTGCGACAACTGCTGCAGCGCCACCACGTCCCGCGTGGGCGGCGGGGTGCTGACGCGGTCGCCCCGCACGGCGGTGGCGGTGCTGGCCGCGGTGCGAGACCTGCCCTTCCCGCTGGGGGCGGGCCTGGTGGTGAAGCTCGTCACGGGCTCCAAGGACAAGAAACTTATCGAGTGGGGCATGACCGAGCTGGCCGCCTACAACACCGTCAGCGGCGACAAGGATGCCATCCGCAAACTCATCGATGACCTGATCGCCGAAGGCTACCTTGACCAGGGCGGCCAGGCCGGCAGGCCCGTGCTGAAGCTGACGCGCCTCGGGTGGTCAGCCGTGGACCAGGCCTCGCTGGACAAGGCCCGCGAGAAGCCTGCCGCAAACTCGCCCGCCCGCAGCGATGCGACACCGCTGGCGCCCAAGGCGGCCGCGCCCGCCCAGCCGCCCAGCGCCGCCGATGAAGTGCTCGTGCGCGTCGCCGCCCTGCGGTGCGTGGCCAGCCTCGATCGCCCCATCGGCGTCGGCAAGGTGGCCGAGATCCTCACCGGCGCCCACACCAAGTGGGTGGCCCAGGCGAAGGCCCACGAATTGCTCGTCTACAACACGATCTCGCTGCCGCAGGGCAAGGTGTGCGACACGATCAAGCGGATGGTCCAGGACGGGTACTTCTCCCAGGAGAAGAACACGCTTTACCCCGCGTTGGAGATCACCGAACGCGGCCGCTCCTTCCTCACCGACCACCGCGACGTGACGCTCCTGCCCGCCGCGGCGCCCGCTGCCATGCCGAAGCATCGCGCCGCCAGCGATGCGCCCGCATGCTCGTCCGAAACGTCATCCGCCGGTGCCATGCCGAAGCATCGCGACGTTTGCGATGCGCCGGCATGCTCGCCCGAAACGTCACCCGCCGGTGCTCCGCAGACCGCACAAACCTTCATCGCAGCACCCAACACGGAGCCCGCCCAGTTGGCCGCCCTCGTCGAGCAGTTGCTGACCGCGCAACGCGACGAAGCCAAGGCCGTGGCCGAACGCCTCCGCTGGTTCAACCCCGAGCGACTCGCCGCCTCGCTGGCCGAATCCTTCGCCGCCGCCGCCGACGGGCGCCGACGCATCCGCGCCATCTGGGCCGCCGGCGAGCTCTGTGGCCGCTGGGGCGTCCCGCTCCTGATCCGCTGCATCGCCGAGGCCGCCACCGACGCCGAGACCCGCAAGCTCGCCGCCGCCGCCCTCGGCAAGATCGCCGTCGCCCTGGGCCGCGAATCCACCGACAAAGACACCCTCATGTCCGCCATCGGCGCCGCCCTGCGAAAGGCACAAGGTAACTGACATGGAACTGATCGACACACATTGTCACCTTGCGCATGGGCGGTTGAGGCAGGATGTGCTTGCGGTGGTTGAGCGGGCGAGGGCGGCGGGAGTGAAGCAGATCGTCTGCGCGGCGGGCGACCTGGCGGAAGCGAAGGCGTGCCTGGGCCTCACGCGGGAGCATGAGGGTTTGAGCTTCACCGCCGGCGTTCATCCCCACGGGGCGAAGGAGGCGGGCGAAGGCTACCTCGACGAACTGGAGCGGCTGGCCGGCGACGAACGCTGCGTGGCCATCGGCGAGATCGGCCTGGATTACCACTATGACTTCTCGCCGCGCGACGTGCAGCGGCGGGTCTTTGCCGAACAGCTCGCCCTGGCGGTGCGGCTCGGAAAGACCGTCGTCATCCACACGCGCGAAGCCTTCGACGACACGATGGCCATCATCGGCCAGGCCGCGGCGGCCGGCGAGCGGATCGTGTTTCACTCCTTCACCGAGGGCCCGGAACTCGGGAAGCGTGCCCTGGACATCGGCGCGATGATCAGCTTCAGCGGCATCGTGACGTTCAGGAATTCCGAGGCGCTGCGGCAGACGGCCCGCCTGGTGCCGGAGGATCGCGTCCTCGTCGAGACTGACGCGCCCTATCTTTCGCCCGAGCCCGTGCGGAAGATGAAGACCAACGAGCCCGCCAACGTCGCCCACGTCGCCGCCGGCCTGGCGGCGGCGCGAGGCGTGCCCGTCGAGGCGATTGCGGAGCTGACGACGAGGAACGCGAGGACGATCTTCGGTCTGTGAAACACCGCCGAAAGGCCGAGCGTTCTTGGCGCTTTGGGCTGTTCGAAGGGTACTGCGCGAAGAAGAAGACGCCCCGAAATACGTTCATCCCTAACCAACGAGTCGGCCGATCTTGTGTCTATAGACGTAGGAGCGGTATGCGCAGAAGAAGGAAATTCACGATCGCGGCGGTGGTGTTGGCGGTGTGTATCGCGGGCGGCCTCTTCGCGCACTGGAAGTACGGCGACCGCCCGCGGACCTCGGGCGACGCCAACCAGGTCGAAGCCAGGATCGAGTGGCGAGGCATGGACAGCAACTACGCCACCACCACCGTCTACCGCGGCGACAACTCCACCGCTGACCAGCGGAAGTAACCCATGCTCAAGAATGTCGCCAAGCTTCTCGCCCTGGCCGCCGTGGTGGCAGCGACGGTTCTCGTCACGCTCTGGCTTGCCCGCCCCGGCGACAGCGGCCCCAGCTTCACGCACACGCCGGTGGTCACCGAACTGGAGAAACTCAACAAGCTCGTCACGCTCAAGGTGCACGTGTCGGACGTGCTCGAGGGCTTCCAGGCCAACGCCTGGGGCGTCGTTCGCGGCGCCTGGCTGGTCAAGGGCGATGCCCTTCTGGCCGTGGACATGACCAAGGCGAAGTTTGCCTCGCGCGACGAGCACGCCAAGACCGTGACGATCCTGCTGCCACCCCCCCACGTGGAAAGTGCCCGCGTCGATCACGAACGCACACGGACGTACGACGTGCAGGTGGGCCTGCTGCGGCCTTACTCGTCGGCCGACCGAATGCGGGACGACGCCATGCGGCAGGCCCAGGCGCTGGTGTACAGCATGGCTGCTTCGCCTGAGTACATCGACTTCGCCAGGGAACGAAGCGAGACCGCGTTGAAGGGCTACTTCGAAGCCGTCGGCTGGACGGCCATCATCGTGTGGCAGGACCGCCAGGCGACGACGCAGATCACGCTCGATCCATAGTCGTGGCGGGGGGAACTTTCACCGCGGAGAACGCGGAGAACGCGGAGAGAAGAAGAGAGGTAAAGGAGGCTCAATTCACGCCTGCTCAGGCCGCCCTTCTTTCACATGCCGACGATGCCGCCCGATCGTGCGGCTCGAGCCAGCGAACGCACGCAACTCCGCGTGTCGCCCGTCCCCCGGGTAGTCCGCTTCGCGGCCAACCCGGGGCTGGTATATTCAGCCGCTCCGCGGCAGTGAGAACCGTCGATGAGATCGCAGCCTCCCCGTAGCGTTTTTTGCGACTACTTTGTCGCTTCGATCTTGTCGATTCGCCAACCGGTGTAGCGGTCGGGCTTGGGCTGCTGGGCGAGGTGGAAGGCGATGTCGGCGTCTTTTTTGCCTTCGCAGCGGACGCGAACGGCGATGGTGGCGGCCTTGACGGGGGCGGCGAGTTCTTTTTCCAGTGGCGCGAAGCCCTGACCTTCGCCGTCGGCGGACTTCTCAACGAAGGACCAGGCGATCGGCTTGCCGCCCGGCCAGGTCGCCCCGGCCGTGAAGGAGGCGATCTCTTTGCCCGCCGCCAGTGACTCCAGGGCATCCTGCACGATGGTCAGGGCAGCCCCCATGCGGGCGGCGCCGAGGAAGGACGTGAAATCGCTGTCGGCCCAGAACTCCTCCTTGACCCCCTCCTCAGCCGACGCCTCCCAGTTGAACCGCACCAGGAAGTGCTGCGGCCCGTCCGAGAAGATCACGTACGCCTGCTTCAGCGGCGGCTCGGCCGGGACCTTGTCGAACGTGCCCGCCGGGTAGCGGCCATTCTCCCACCGCTGCACGGTGCGGCTGCGGTACCAGAAGTTGAGGTAGCGGCACAGTTCGCGCTGGTCGATCGGCGAGAGGACGGTGCGGAAGGCGATCTTCAGCGGGGTGCGGTTGGCGTCGCTGGCTGCCTCGCGCGCGTCGCGCTCGGCCCAGTCCCTGGCGAACACTCCGCACGCCTCGACGAGCTTGGGATAGCGTCTTTCCATGGCCGGCGATGTCTTGGTCTCCAAGGCGTCGGCGATGACGTCGGCGGGAGCGCTGGCGGCCTGGCTGGTCGCGGGCTGCGACGGCTGCGTGCGGGCGGGAGCGGCCACCAGTAGGGCGACGCAGACGATGGCGAAGATGGCGATGGGTTTCATGGAGATGATTTTCCACGGCGGCGAGAGGGAATCAAGGGCAGTCGCTCGCTTTTTGGCGCTGTCCGCTCTCGCGAGATCAAACAGCGCAGAAAGGCGAGCGATTGCAGGCCTGGTGATTCTCCATGTCTTCTTATGCGCGCAACTCATCGGGGAACACCTCCGCGATGACTTGCGTCAAGCACCACTGGCAACAGGATGCCAAGCGGGGTATCTTATGTGCAGATTGAGGGTGACACATGAGCGAGACGGGCGAAGATTACGCCGCACAGATCAAGCGTTTCGGGGCCGACTACGGCCGCATCGTCCAGCAGGTGCGAAGCGTCATCGTCGGCCACCAGCGGGTGATCGACGAGGTGCTGGCGTGCCTTCTGGCCGGCGGGCACGCGCTGCTGGAGGGCGTGCCGGGGCTGGGCAAGACGCTGCTGGTCCGCACGCTGGGCGAGGCCCTGGACCTTTCGTTCAGCCGCATCCAATTCACGCCCGACCTGATGCCGTCGGACATCACCGGCGCCAACATCGTGGTCGCCGACGAACGCGGCGGCAAGGTGTTCCGCTTCCAGGAAGGGCCGGTCTTCGCCAACCTCGTGCTGGCCGATGAGATCAACCGGGCCACGCCCAAGACGCAGTCGGCCTTGCTCGAGGCGATGCAGGAGCAGACGGTGTCGGTGGCGCGGGCGACGCACCCCCTGCCGCGGCCTTTCTTCGTGCTGGCCACGCAGAACCCGCTGGAGATGGAAGGCACGTACCCGCTGCCGGAGGCGCAGCTGGACCGCTTCATGTACAAGATCAACGTGGCCTCGCCCACGGCGGCGGAGTTGACGGCCATCATGGATCGCACGACCGGTCCGGGGGCGGCGCACGCGGCCAAGGCGGCCAACGCTGAGGACATCGAACGCATGCGACAGGTGGTGCGGCAGGTGGAGGCAGCCGACGAGGTGAAGCAGTTCGTGGCCCAGTTGGTGCTGGCGACGCACCCGCAGAACGCCAAGGCCCCCGAGGCGACCCGCAAGTTCGTACGCTACGGCGCCTCGCCGCGGGCCGCGCAGGCGATGCTGCTGGGCGCCAAGGTGCTGGCCCTTCGCGACGGCCGCGCCAACGTCGCCTTCGACGACGTGAAACAGGCCGCCGCCCCCGCGCTACGGCATCGGCTGATCCTCTCGTTCGAAGGCCAAGCCGAGGGGATCGAGGCGGATGCGATCATCGCGGCGGCGGTCGAGTCGGTTGGCAAGTAGGACGCCTTAGAGCAGCCAGCGGAGCACGAAGAAGTAGCCCACGGTCATCGCGGCACCGGCGATCAGCGAGGGAACGATGTGGCGGTAGACGGGGCCGAAGGGCGTGCGGAAATAGCGGTTGCTCATCACGTAGCACAGGTGGATGGGGCTGCACATCTGGCCCAGGTGGCCGAAGGCGTACGCGAGGGCGACATAGGGGCGAATCGTGGCCTCCCCGGCCAGCACCGCCGCCAGCGGCAGCACGATGGGGAAACTGGTGCCGACAAAGCCGAACGCCAGCCCCGTGACCATGCCCGCAATGAACGGCAGCAGGGCAACCACCACCGTCACCGGCGCGTTCATCATGCTCAGCTCCTGCGCGACCTGCCCCGGCGCCCCCACCGCCTTGAGCACGTACTGGAACGCCATCACGCTGAGCACCAGCGAGCCCATCGACGCCACCGACCGCGACGCGAACAGGGCCCCGGCAACGCGAGCGCCCAGCCCGCCGCGATAGAGCGTCCAGGCCACCGCGACGACCAGGCCCGCCGTGATGGGGCCGAACGTGATCAGCGTGTCGAGGATCGCCGAGGGAGACGTCGGCGCGGCCGCCCGCACCGCGATGGCCAGCGGGATGGTCACCACGATGATCAACCAGATGGAGGAGGTGACAACGATCAGCCGCCGCTTCGACCCGGCCGGGGCAGGCGGAGCGGACTGCCGCAGTTGGGGATGCAGACGCCACAGGATCGGCAGGCCCGCCACCACCATGATCAGCCCCAGCGGGAGCTGGCACAGTGCGAACGGCAGCCAGTCGGTATGCGAAAGCGCCATCGCCAGGATCACGCCCGGGTACAGCGGCCACCAGTGCTCCCAGATATGGCGGAACCAGTAGTTCACGGCCGAGAGCTTGGCCCCGTCGGTGTTGTGCTCGCCGGCGGCCGAATCGACCATCGGCGCGGAAAAGACCGCGCCACCGGGCATGGGCAACAGGCCGATCAGCGCGGGCATGGCCGCCATCGCCACGGCCGGCCGCCGCAGCACGGCGCGGGCCAGCGAGACGATCTCCTGCATCTGCCCGCCCTTTTGCATGGCGCCCGAGAGCACCAGCTGCAGCACGGTGATCGTGAGCAGGCCCAGGCTCATCGGCTGGATCAACCCCCGCCCGGCGAGCAGCAGCACCTCGCCCAGGGGGCGGCCGAAGAGCAAGCCCGCCGCGAGGGCGCCCAGAAGAATGGCCGCCGCCAGCGGCGCCTTCAGGCGGGCCAGCACCAGGATCAGTGCGAAGACGCCCAGGATGGTCAGGAGGGCTGGCATGCCGCTACGGCCGAACGACGACACGCACGGGCTTGCCCGCGGCCGCCTTCAGCGTCACCAGCCCCGACGCCTTGTCATACGCGAACTTCGCCGCCCGGCCGTTGGCCATGACGCTCTTGGGTTTGCGCTGGGCGTACAGGCCGATCCTGCCGCCGTCGCGCAGCATCATCTCCAGGGCCCCGTCCTCGCGGCGGTGCTGCCACTGGATGGCGGCGGCGCTGTTGAGCTTCTCGACCAGCCCGATCGCGGCCAGGCCGTCAACGATCGGCGAGATGGTGGCCAGTTCCCAGCCCAGCGGGCCCAGGGCCAGCGGCTGCTTCTGGCGCCGCCGCATCACCTTCAACTCGCCCGACGATTGCAGGTACACGGCGAACTTCGCGCCCTTGAGACCGCTTACGTCGGCGGGCGAGAAGCTGCCGACGACGGGGGCATTGTCCTCGGGCACGTAGCGGCAGTTGAACGCGACCAGCACGCCGATGTCCCCGCAGCGGTTAGTCACCTTCAGCAGGTGCTTCTGCGTCTGGCAGTCGACGAAGAGGCAGTCGGCTGCGGGCTGCGCGGGCTGCGGGCACCGCAGGGCCATGCCGTCGGAGGTGAAGAGCTTCTTGAGCAGGGCGTAATCGTGCTGCCCGGGCTTGTCGCTGACGTAGATGGGCCCGCCACTGATGGCGCGGGCGGCCGCGTGGAAAGGCCCCGCCGCGTGGCCGGACTGGAACATGTCCCAGTCGGGCAGCGAGAACGTCGAGGTCCACAGGTTGTTCATCGCGTTCATGTGGACGTGGCGGCCGTGACTCTCGGGCTTGGATGGATAGAAGTCGTCGCTGTTGCGCCACACCTGCGTGGACTGCATGTTGTAGGCCACGTCGCTGCCGTTGCACATGCAGTGCAGGGTGTTGCCTTCGAAGTGGGCATGGGCCGCGCCGCCGAGGGCCTGCTGGTACGCCTTCATCGCAGTGTTCTGCCCGAAGACGCCGTTGGTGAAGGCCATGAGCGAGGACTGGCTGTCGACCTTGGTCATGTCCACGCCCTCGCGGCGGAGTTGCTCGTACCACAGCTGGTAGAAACGGTGCACGTCGTCGAGGTGCACGAAGTGGCGCAGCGAGGCTTCCTCGCCCTTGGGGCTGGAGGCCTTGTTCTCGATGACGTGAAACTCCCTGGGGATCTCGCCCGCGGGATTGATGCCGTTCCAGTACCCCTGCAGCGTGTGCCACACGCCGAAGCACTCTACGCCATAATTCTGCTTCGCCTGGCGGATGAGCCCGCCCAGGCCGTTGGGGAACTTCGCCGGGGCCGCCCGGAACGAGTTGAGCATGTGCCCTTCCACATCCAGCCAGCCGTCGTCGAGGATCATGAACCGCGGCGAGATGCCGCCCTTGCGGAACGACTCGAGCCCCTCGATGACCTTCGCCTCGTCAACCGCGCCGTAGAACGCGTCCCACGTGCACCAGCCGAAATAGTCGACGAAGGCGGGCATGCGCTTCTGCTCGCGCGTGCGGAACGTGCCCAGGCGGCGCGACGCGGCGTGCACGGCCTGGCGGCTGAGCTCATAGGGATCGCGGCCGATCGCGACCAGCAGCGTGAGGGCCTCGTGGGGGTAGCTGCCGCCGACGGCGCCGTGCACCTGCAGCGAGAGGCCCTCGGGGCCGCCGGTGAGGAAGGCACGCAGGTCGCCATCGACCAGCGGCAGCAGCAGGCCGTACAGGCCGTCCTTGCGCCGCCACAGGAGGTACTGCGTGTCGGCGGGCACTTGGGATTCGCTGGCGCCGAACACCGGGCGCGACCACCACATGCCGTAACGCTCCAGGGCCAGCAGGTGCGTCATTTGATCGAGCTTGATACCGGCGACGCCGGCAGCCAGCAGCTCGCGCGGCAGCGAGACGAACGCGCCTTGGCTGTCATAGGCCTCGACGCAGGCCTGTTGCGGAAGCGAGGACAACACCTTGATTGAACCGAGTTTCATGTCTTTCTCCGTTGGGGAAAGAGGCGTTGTAATCGGACGCGCCGTTTGCGTCAAGTCGTGATAAGTCCCCCGCCGCGTATGGGGGCGCCCACGCCTATGAGTTGCATGCATCTCGAAAATCCAGACGGCCTGCTATCGCTCGCCTTTCCGAGCTGTTGCTCACTGGGAACGAACGGTTCGGTATGCACCCCTAACGGTGATGGTGGCCGCCCGCTGGCGCTGCCGGGCGCGGAGGCGGCACGTTCATCGCCTTGGGCGCAGGCGCTGCGGGCCGTGGAGGTGACGCGTTCATCGCCTTGGGAGCAGGCGCTGCGGGACGCGGAGGCGGCGCGTTCATCGCCTTGGGCGCAGGCGCTGCGGGACGCGGCGGCGATGCATTCATGGCCAGGGGCGGAGGCGCTGCGTTCCTGTGGGGCTGGGCCGGTGCAGCACGAGCGGCGGGCGGCCCAACCGTCGGCGCGCGAGGCGCTGCCGCCGGCGGGGCTGCCGGTGCGGCAGGCTTGGCCGCTGGCGCTGGAGCGCGAGATCCAAATGACGGTGCACGCGCTGCCGATGTGCCCGGCGCGGCAGGATTCGGGGGCGCTGCCTTCATCGCCGGCGGAGCAGGATTAGGCGCCGAGCGGATCGCTGGCGGGGCCGGCGCGGCGAGCCTCGGCGGCGTCGTTTCGGGCTTTGCAGACGCCACAGGCGGGGCCGCAGCCGGGGCTGGCGAGGCAGCGTGAGCGCGGCCCCGAAGCGCGCCAGGAGGCGGGGCCGCCCGAGCATACTTGGGGGCATCGTGACGTTCGCGCAGCCCCGCTCGAGGCGGGGAGATAGGGGCCGCCGCCCTGTAGCGACCGTGCTCCGCCATTTCGTGCCGCTGGTGGGCGGTGGCCGCAGGCCCTCTTGCTGCCTCGGGCGCCGGTGACGCGCCGGGGCGCGCGTCAGGCCGCGCAGCGCCGAACGAGCTGCGCCCCTCCCGCGAGGCAGTCGGTGCACCGGCGGGCCTGGGCGATGGGGCCGGCCTGTTCCCCAACGCCGGCGGAGCGGCAACCGGGGTCGGTTTCGCAGCGACGGCCGCCTCGTTGGCGCGCCCAAGCGAAGGCGCCGGCGTTGCCGCGGGGGCGGCCCCGAAGCTGCGGTCGGCATCATATCGGCCGTAGTGGTGGTGACGATCGCGGATGACCACCACGCTCTGCGGCGAATAGAACGGGCTGCCCGCCCACCACGGATCCATCAGCCCGTAGCCCGGCCGCGGATAAGAGTAGCTCCAGGGCGAGTACGAATAGAGGTCGTACGAAGGCGTGCCGTATAGCGGTGCGACCGGCCAGATCGGAGGCGGGTAGTAGCTCGGGGAGGACTGGTACACAGGCGGCGGAAGCGGCGGGCTCTGGGCCTCCACCGATGGGGCCGGCGCGGCGGCGAAGTCCTGCTGCTGGTTGTATGCGTCCTGGTAGGCCTGTCGGTATTCGGCCTGCTTCACGACGTCCTCACGCATCTTGGCAATCGCCTCGCGGAGATCCTCGCCGACAGGCAGAGATTTATTGCGGTCGTACCACGCCATCAGCTCGCCGGCCGTCTTGAGCACGAACGGGTCTGTGGGCGATCTACGATGGGCCTCCACGATCTGCTGAAGGCTGTCGGCCATGTTGCCGCGCTGGGCGTTGGAGTAGCTCTCGACCGCCCAGGCCAGGGCGAAGTCAGGCGTCTTGGCCACCACGGCCTGTGCCTGGTGGTCCGCAAGCTGAGGCTGCCCCAGTTCCACCATTCGCTTGATATAGGCTTGATCGACGCGAATGTCGCCCGGGTTGGTGGCGATAGCGCCGGCATACGCAGCCACTGCGGCCGAAGCGTCGGGGGCCTGTTCGATCGCCGCAACCGCGGGGGATGATGTTTCGCCGAACAACGAAGTGGCTCCAGCCGCGATGACGGCCGCGGCGAGCGCGATCCGCAAGGTCATGGTCGGCCTCTCTTTCCTCCTTATCTCATTGTAGCGCCTGTCGCTGGCATGGACGTGGACAGGGGGCGGCCCGGGCTTGCCTGCCGAGAGGCGGGACTTGTGAAGGCCCGCACCCAGCGCAAAAGATGGGGCGTCCAAAGGCGCCCCATTCAAATATGCCACGTCACGTCGTATACGTCACATCGGAATGCGGGGTCTGGTCCCCGGAAGCAGGGTCGGCTGATTGGCGTCGGTCATATTTGCGTCCGTGCCCCGGCTGGGAGTTCCAAAGCTGGGGTTCACGTTGACGCTGCCCAGACCGAAACGGTTCGGAACGAGGCTATCGGCTGCCCCCAGGCCGGAGTTAGGCACCACGATGATGGTGCTTCCTGTGCCCGCCCCGAAGTAACCGCTGCCAAAGCTCTGAAGGTTTCTCCTGTACCAGATGTCGGCCTCGCCGAGGGGCGGCTCGATAACGATGCCGGGACTCAGGAGTTGAACGCCCCAAGCCTTGACCTCATGCCCGAAACGTTCACGTGCTCCGAAGGGGAACATGAATCTCTCTTCCCCCGCGAACGGCATCACGCCATAAGGCGCGATGTCTTCGTAGCCGCCCCAGTACCTGTGCTCGAAACTGATCTTGCCGCCACGGACGCCCTCACCGGAGCGCTCGCCGCGGATATCCCCAAACGAGCGTCCCAGACGGCCTTTCCCGAGGTACTTGTCTCCGCCGAAGCCCTCACCGAAGAACCTGTGGCCGAGATATCTCTCGCCGAAAAAGCCATGGAATCGCTCGCCATAGAGCAGGCCTTCGTCACGGCGCTCGCCCCACTTATTCTCGCCTTC
Organism: uncultured Planctomycetaceae bacterium; assembly: GCA_964616985.1. GTDB lineage: Bacteria > Planctomycetota > Phycisphaerae > SM23-33 > SM23-33 > CAZTVF01. The sequence continues at coordinate 965 of CAZTVF010000078.1, read as the reverse complement.
CTTGACGATCCGTTCCCCTTTGACGCCCCATTCATCGCCGTACAGATGCCGGTCGCCGTACATGCCGTCGAACAGCCAAGGAGTCAGGATCATGAGGCGATCGCGATCCAAGCCGTAGAGACCTTTCTCATCGGCAAGCCCCTTGGACGGAACAAGCATCAGAACCCCCACCGCCGCTGTCACCCATAGTGCCTTGATCATGTTTCCCTCCGTTCGTCCTCCAACAAATCATAGCCCCTTGGAGAGGAAATCGCGGTGGGCGTGCAGGGACGGAGAGGGGCCGGGCGGGCGGTAACGCCGGATCAGTTCATCGAGCTGCGGCCGAGCAGGTTCATGCCGCCCGAACTCATGCGCAGCTCGGGCACGCCTTCAGGCCACAGGGTGATGAAGGCCGAGACGTCGTCGCGGGCCTGGTTGTAGACGAAGGTCACCCCGCCGTACCACCGCTCGAACTTGCGCACCAGCGTGATGCCGGTCGCGAGATTCATGCCGTTGCCGTAGTCGAGGTCGTACTGCTCGAAGACGCTCAAGCGGTACTTGCGAGTGAGCTCGTAGTTGGCGCCCGCGGTGACGACCGAGGAGTTCAGGTCGCGGATCTGCCGGTAGCCCAGGAAGTACGCCAGGCGCGGGTCGCGCTGTACCGCCAGGCCGAAGTTCGTCCGGCGGAAGCCCTGCTGCTCGACGTCATAATTCGTGTCGAACAGGAACGTCGTGGCGTCGCTGATGTGCCAGGAGTACTCGGTGTTCACGTTGTTCCGCGGCAGGCTGTATTCAGGGCGATAGCTGAAGAACCGCCCATCGGCCGGCAGCAGGTCCTCGTTCTCGGTGTCGAAGAAGCCCGCGACGACGTTCAGCCGCATCCAGTCGGCGGTGTGCTGCTGGTCGGCGTTGCCGCGGCGGGTCTGCAGCCGCTGGTAGAGGCCCATGCTCCAGCCGCTCATGCGGCCCAGGTGCTGCTCGACGTC
>CAZTVF010000077.1:0-26039 GCA_964616985.1 uncultured Planctomycetaceae bacterium | reverse complement strand
TTTCGGGACCAGGACCTAAACCTGGCGCGTCTGCCAATTCCGCCACCCTCGCGGGGTGAGAACCTTATATCAGGCGTACATTATACATCGCAAGGGTTCCTTGGGGGGCAATCGCAAAAGCGGGGGCGTTCGCCTGATGGTCTGTCTTCCCGCCTCCGCCCCGGCTTGTCCGGGCGGGGCGACGATTGGCCACTACCGAGGCACGTCCCGTTTCTTCCGCCCCCGCCGCCCTTGCGGCGGCGGAGCGATGATTGACCATCAGGACGCTGCCGCCAGTTGTAGTGGTCAATCATCGCTCGGCCGGGACAAGCCCGGCCGGGGCGGAGACTGTCGTAACCGCCACTATAGAACGAATGCACCCTTGCGTCGGGTGGTAATGGCGAGACGCGACGGGAGATGCACGGCGTGTGACGACAGAATGCACGGGCGGGACGCCCGTGCGACTCACGGGCGGGACGCCCGTGCTAGGGGAAGAGGAAGCCGCGCTAGTGAAGGGGTGGAAAGGTTTATGTGTTTTTCGTGGCGGGGGGTTGCCGATGATGTAGAATAGGAGTCCGGGCCCTATCTATCCATCGGGCCTGCGTCGTGCGTCTGGGGCAATCGCCGCGGGCCCCGGAACGCGGGACAAGGCGGCACGCGTAATTGAAGGGGCTTTGAAGACTGCGCCGCAACGTCATCCTTATGGCACTTGGTTTCCGCCCTCATCCATTCATCCAGCGGAAAGCTTTCCCAAGCCCTGAGTCCCCAAAGGAGACGAACATGAACCTCGCGAAACGTAGCACAGGTTGCGGCGCCGCTGTCGATGATCCATCCGGAAGAAGCTGTCCCGAAAGCGACGGGGGGCGCCTTCACGCGTCGCCTCGGCAGCAGTCCGCCCAGCCGGCAGGGGCCGGCCAGGGCATGGGGTCCATTTCACTCGCGTGCGATCGTCTGTCCAGGCTCCTGCCGGCTGTCCTGAGCCTCGCCCTTCACATGGGGCTGGGACTCGTGCTGGTATTCGTCGGCACCTTCGCCGCCAAGGCCGCCACGGGCCCAACGAAACTCGACGGCCCGATCACGGCCGGCCCGGTCGATCGGTCCGGCATCACGATGTCTGTCAAAGCGCCCACCCCTCCCGGCCGCGGCGGCCAGCCTTCGGCCATCCCCGCCGGCGCCAAGGGCGGGGCGGACAAGGGGCCCAAGAGATTCAACATCCCCGGCATCGGCAATGCCCCGGGCATCCCCGGTCTGATCAGCGACGCGTCGGGCGATCACGGCGTGAACTTCGGCCCCGGCGGCGGGGTGGGCAAGGGCCCCGGCGGCTCGCTGCCCGTCGGCCCGGCCGCCCGCTACGTCATCTACGTGATCGATCGCTCGGGCTCGATGGCCGAGACCTTCGAGACAGTGAAGGACGACATGGCCATGTCGATCGGGTCCCTGGAGCCGAACCAGTTCTTCCACGTCATCCTGCTGGGCGAAGGCAAGACCACCATCGAGAATCCGCCCGGCAAATTCCAGGCCGCGACGCGGGAAAACAAGGACGCATTCGTGAAGTTCATCCAGCCGGTTTCGGCCAAGGGCGCGACGCATCCGATCACGGCGTTGACGCGGGCGTTCGACCTGATGGACGCCGCGGGCGATGGAGGCAAGCTGATATGCTTGCTTACGGATGGGGCATTTCCGGATAATGAGGCGGTGCTGACCCTTGTGCGGGCGCGAAACGCGGCCAAGAAGGTCCAGGTGGACACGTTCTTGTTCGGTTGGCGCTCGAATGAAGTTCAGAATGTGCTAGAACGCATTGCGAATTTCAGCAAGGGAAGTTACAAATACACAAATGCGGGCGACTGACGTGCCGGCTGTATGAAAGGCACGTAAGCGTCCCCGACCAGGAAGGAGACCGGCGTGGCGGTTGACTTTCGCTGCGAAAATTGCGGCAAAAACATCAGTGCCGAGGAAAACACCGGCGCTTCTATGCGCTGTCCGCACTGTCAGAAGACCGTGACGGTGCCGGCGGCGCTGGCCTCACTTCCCCGTCCGCTGGTCCCCAAGGATGCGCCCGTTGCCGCGGCGCCGGCAGCGGCCAAGAGTGCGGCGCCGGCAGTGGCCTCGGCCCCGCCGCCCGATGACGGGATGGAAGAACTGCCCGAGCAGTCGGACGCAATGATGAGCCTGATGGCTCGCAGCATGCCGATCGTCCTGAGCATCTTCTTCCACGTGGGCCTGGGCATGGTGATGATGTTCCTGGGTTCGATGTTCGCCACCAAGCCTCCAGCGCCCGAGGCGCTGGTCACGCCCGATTCGACCATCACCGAGAAGGTGGGCGGCAGCATGACGCCGGCCGGTTCGCGCGTGGGCGGCGGCAAGAACACCAAGGTCGTCAGCCAGGCCCCCAAGGATTCATCCATCCCCAGCGAGGCCACCAAGAGCAAGAAGATCATGGGCTCGGAGAACACCACCGGGGCCCAGAGTGCATTCGCCATCGCCGGGGCCGGGCAGGCGGGCGGGGCGGCCGGCGGCGGCAACTGGTTCAGCGGCGGCACGGGCGGCGGCGGGCCGCGAGGCTCGTTCTTTGGCACCGGCAGCGGCAACGGCGTAGCCCACCACTTCGTGTTCGTGATCGACCGCTCGGGCTCGATGGTCGAATGCCTCGAGATGGTCAAGAACGAGATGGTCACTTCCATCGCCAAGCTGGCCGACATTCAGGATTTCCACGTGATCCTGCTGGGCGAGGGCACGACGGCCATCGAGAGCCCGCCCAAGAAGCTGGTTCCTGCCACCAAGGAATTCCGCGACGTGTTCCTGGATTTCATCCAGGACGTGCCCGCGCGCGGCAAGACCGATCCGATCCCGGCGATGACGCGGGCCTTCGACGTGCTGGAACGCACGAACAACAAGCCCGGCAAGATCATCTTTCTGCTGACCGACGGCGCATTCCCGGACAACGACAAACTGATGACCCTGATCCGGGACCGCAACAAGAAGAAAGACGTGTTCATCAACACGTATCTGTATGGCGCGGTGCGCGGCGGCTCGACCGACGGCGAAGACGAGGCCTCGAAGTTCATGAAGAAGGTCGCGCAAGAGAACCACGGCATCTACAAGCGAGTGGACCCTGACGAATGACCCGAGGCCGGCTGTACATCCTCACCCTTGCGGCGCTGGCCCTCCTGGCCGGCGCGAACCCCGAAGAATGATGAGCAACAAAGTCATGAACCTGAAACTCGGCATCGTGGCGGCGATCGTGCTGTGCGGTCTGGCCTCGGCCAGGGCGGATGAGCTGGTCATCAAGAGGTCGCCCCCGTACGCGGGGGTGTCCATCCTGGAGGCCAAGGATGGCATGATCACCTTCCGCCTCTCCACCGGCGGCACCGTCACGAAGTCCGTGGCGGACATCCAGTCGGTCGCCCTCAAGGACCACGAGGATCTCGCGACGGCGGAGAAGGCCCTGGCCGACAATAAGCTCGAGCCCGCCGTCAAGGCGTACGGCACGGCCCTGGGCAAGGTCAAGGCCGACACCTGGACGGCCCGGCTGATCCGTTACCGCCGCCTGGCGGCGATGGAGCAGGGCAAGATGATCGAACGGGCCGTGCCCGAGTGGCTGGCCATGGTGGACGAGAGCGCCGGCAAGGCCGAGGTGCTGGCCCTGCGTCCCAAGAACCTGCCGGCCAGGGGCGCCAAGGAAAACGCCGCCGCCATCACCGCGCTGGAAGGCTACCTGCCCAAGGCCAAGGATGCGACGCTGGCGGCCGTGAAGCAGGCGCTGCTGGACCTGTACACGATGGAAGGGCAGTCGGCCAAGGCGGCCGCCATCGCCGGCGAGATCGCCAGCGCCCCCGTCAGCGGCGACACGCCCAAGAACGGCGGCGAGGTGCTCGAAGGCCAGATCAAGGCCGCCGACGCGCTGCTGCAGAACGGCGACCCGGCCAAGGCCGTCTCGACCCTGCAGGGCAACATCGACCGCTACAGCGGGGCCGAACTGGCCTCGGCCATGCTGGTGCTGGGCAAGGCGCAGCTGGCGCTGGCCGAGAAGGCCAAGGACGACGCGGCCAAGCGGCCTCTGCTGCTGGACGCCGGGCTGAACCTGATGCGGGTTTACACCTACTACGCGTCGCTGAGCGAGGCCGGCGAGGCGCTGTACTACGCGGGCAAGGTGAACGAGGCCCTGGGCAACAACGTGGCCGCCCGCACGGCGTATACCCGAGTGACGGACCGTTATGGCAAGTCCGAGGCCGCCAGCAAGGCGCAGGCGGCACTGGCGGCTTTGAAGTAGATCTTTTGTAACGAGGACCTCGTGCGGCGAGGCACTCCCGACAACCTTTAAGGAGCAGGTAGATGGAAAATCCGTTTCAGGTACTGGTGTGGCCCGGTGGTGGTTTTATCGGTCTGATCCTTTGGGCGATGAGCATCGTCCTGCTGGCCGTTATCGTGCAGAACTTCATCGCGATCCGGCGCCAGAACGTGGTGCCGCCGCTGGTGCTGGAGCAGGTTCGCGAGCTGCTGGAAAAGAAGCAGTATCGCGAGGCGATGGAACTTACCGAGACGCAGCCCGACGTTCTGAGCCACATGATCCACGCGGCCTTGCTGGAAGCGCCGTTCGGCTACGCGGCCATGGACAAAGCCATGGTGGAAGCGGCCGACGCCCAGACGACCAAGATGCTGCGGTATACCGAATGGTTGAACCTGCTGGGCAACATGGGCCCGATGGTGGGCCTGCTGGGAACGGTCTGGGGCCTGATCCTGACGTTCTTCGCGATCGTCGCCGCCGGCGGCATCCCTGACCCCGGCAAGCTGGCCGGCGCCATCGGCGTCAAGCTGGTCTGCACGCTGCTGGGCCTGTGCATCGCCATTCCCGCCCTGGGCGTGTACGGCTCGGTCCGCAACCGCCTGGACACGCTGTCGGCCGAGGCCATCATCGCCGGCAAGGAACTGATCGCAGGCTTCCGTCGCACCGGCAGCAAGAAGGCCGATGCGAGCCAGCCCCCGGTCCAGGCTTCCTAAGTAACGAACGGCACGGGCGGCGGCCTCGGAAGGTCGCTGCCCAGAGGCCATGGCCTCGCAGTCGCCCCAAGGGGTGGCGGCAGGCCGCGGCCCATCGGTGACGGGCCCACACGCCCGCACCGCACAAGGAGCAGGACGATGTCCGGAACAACAAATGTAGGCGGCGGCGCCCCTCCCGGAGACGTATCTTTCAACTACGTCCCGCTGATCGACGTCACGTTCAACCTGATCATCTTCTTCGTGTTGACCAGCGAGATCTCCAACGCCAACCTCGCCCGCGTCATCGTGGCCGGGCCCACCGAGAGCGTGGCCGCCAAGCGCGAGACCATCACCAACAACTTCGTCGTCGTCAATGTCATCTCCGAGGCGGCCGACAAGCCCAACATGCCGGCCGACATCGCCCGCCGGGCCCGCCAGTACGAGGTCGATAGCGAGAAAGTGGTCCTGGGCGACGTGCAGAAGCTCTCGGACGCCATCCTCAAGGCACGAGCGAAGTACGAGAAACTCAACACGATAAAAGCGGCCACCACGGGCGACTTCTCGGTGGAGATACGCGCCGACCATCGCCTGAACTACGAGGACGTGCAGCCGATCATGGAGGCCATCACGATGGCCAAGATCGGCAAGATGACCATCACCGCCAAGAGCGAAACTCCAAAGGTGAAGTAACATGGCGCCTCCCAATCCCAATCCCAAGACGGCCAAGGCAGAGGAAGTGAACCCGCCGCGGCAGCACAAGAAGCCGCCGGTAAAGTTCCAGCCTCCGCTGATGCCGCTGATCGACGTCATGTTTACCCTGATGCTGTTCTTCCTGGTGAGCTGCCAGTACCGCCAGCAGGAAGGCGTCATCCCGGCGAACATGCCCCAGACGGGCGCGCCGAGTACGACGACGGGCATCCTGCCGCCGATCCACATCGCCATCATGCCCATCGGCCCCGACACGAACCGCACCGCGGTGTATAGCGTTTCCAGCACCGGCTCGGGCGGCACGGAGATTACCGACCCGGCCAAGCTGTACGAATTCCTCAACTCGAAGCTGACCGAAAACCCCGGAATGATCGAGGCGGCCGTGACGATTCAGCCCGACGCCTACGTGCCCTGGGGGTACGTGGTCGAGGCCTTCAACCAGGCCGTGCGCTGCCATTACAAGAACATCGGTTTCTCCAACTGACGGAACCCTCATGATGCTTAGACGAATTCTCGCCGTATCGGCCGCCGTGCTCGTCAGCTCGGGGGTGTGCCTCGCGCAGGCCCCCAAGGGCGACAGCGCCTACAAGAAGCTCGACCCCACCCGCCTGGCCGAGACGCTGGGGCAGCTGGGCATGAGCGAATTGCTCGAGGCCGCCATCGCCCTTCAGAAGAGCAGCGGCGGGGGAAGCTCGCCCGATGATGCGATGCTGCTGGCGCAGGGCAAGATCGACACCGCCAACCGCGCTCCCGAAGCGGCCACGCGCGACAAGATCATGGACGAGGCCGTGGCGCTGCTCCGCAAGGTCGTCGAAGACACCTCCAAGCCCGCCAGCGAGGAGGCCCGGCTGAAGAACTTCCAGGCCCGCCTCAAGCTGGCCGAGACGCTGGGCTCCATCCGCCCGGCGACGCAGCTGATGCGGCTGCAGTACCTCCAGGCCGTCGCCGACGACCGCAAGCTCGTCGCCGCCTGCACGGTCGAGCCCATCAAGATTCTCGACACCCTTCGCATGCACATCGACGGGGCGTTGATGAACTACCGCCAGGACCGCCAGATCCGCATGAACTACCTGGCGGCCATGGAGATGTTCCTCAACCGCGTGCAGTGGACGCAGGCGTGGATGAACACCTTCCGCGCGATGTCGCTGCCGCCGGCCGAGGGCGACCGCAAGACGCTGCTGAAAGAGGCCGCCGAACTGATCAAGGAATTCGTCCGGTCCGACGCGGAGATCCGCTTCCCGGCGGCGCTGCTGCAGGGCATCATTCATCGCGAGCTGCGCGAATACGACAAGGCCGACGAGCAGTTCAAGAAGGCCCAGGACGCCCAGGCCCTGCCCGAGACCCGCATGCAGGCCAGTCTCGAGGCCGCCCGCAACCGCATCGAGCAGGGTAAGTTCGACCTCGCCCAGACCGCCATCGAGGATTTCCGCAAGCTGGCGGCCGAGATCTTCCCCGGCCAGGAGCTCAAGGCGGCGGTGTATCACTCGCTGCTGCTGCACCATTTCTATGACGCCCGCGCGACGGCGTTCAAGGACTCGGCCGAGGCCGTCAGGGACCGCGCGGCGGCCCAGAAGGTGCTGGTCGATTTCGCCGCCAAGTGCGACGACGCCGCCAACCTCTCGGCCATGTTGGAACTGATCGGCTGGAAATACAGCGATCGCGCCGACAAGGCGCTGCTGGGCCCGCTGGTGCTGATCGGCGTGGCCCGCGTCGAGGCCAACAAGCACACCGACGCGGGCGACAAGGCCGCCGGCGATCTGATCGCCGCCGCGGTGGCCGTCAACGACGCCTCTGTCGCCGAGGCCCGCCCCCTGGTGCTGTGGGAGGCCGGCAAGCTGCTGTACCGCCTCAAGCGGCTGGACGAGGCGGGCTCGAAGTTCGCCGAACTGGGCGACAAGTTCGCCGAGCACAAGCTGGCGTTCGACGCGGCCGTCTTCGGCGTCCAGGGCCTCGAGGAGGCGATGGACGAGGCCGAGAAGCAGGGGCGTTCGGTGGAGGACCTTCGTCCCAAGTACATCGCCGCCCTGCAGGTGGTGGTGGGCAAGTGGGGCAAGAAGCCCGACATCGCGCCGCTGTACTACACGCTGGCCGTCCAGCACGTCCGGGCCGCCGACGCCGGCCAGAACCGCGCCGCCAACCTCGCCGAGGCCGTCAAGAACTTCCAGCTCGTGCAGCCGGGCAGCACGTATTTCGAGTCCCGCCGCCGCGCGCTGGACATCCGCTACGAGTTGATCCGCGAGAGCGCCCAGGCCGCCAAGGACCAGAAACCCCTGGCCGACTTCGTCGCCGACGTCACCGCCTTCACGGGCGAGGCCGCCAAGGCCGCCGCCAACGAGCCCAGCAAGAACATCGCCGCGCAGCTGAAGCTCTGGTCGGCCGTGGCGCTGTTCCACTCCATCCAGGTCCGCTATGAACTGATGGAGATGAAGGACGCCCTGAAGGACATCCAGAAGCTTCTGGACGAATACGCCGGCACGAGCGTCATCCCCGACGTCAAGGGTTGGGAGATCACCACCCTGATGATGAGCCCCGAGGCGACGGCCGTCGCCGACGGCATCGCCAAGGCGCAGAAGTTCCACGAGACTAACCCGGCCGAGGCGGCCGAGGTGCTGCAGGTCGTCGTCGACCGCGTCCGCACGCGGATCGACCAGCTGCGGAAGAACACGGGCTCCGACACGGCCGAGCTGCAGCGGCTGCAGCAGGCGTACCTGAAATTCGCCGAGGACATCTTCAACCGCAAGAAGGCGGACGCCAAGACGCCGGCCGACGAGTTGTACGCCGCCCAGCAGATGTACGCCAGCGCCCTGTACGAGACGGGCAAGCTGGATGAATCGCTGAAGCTGTGGAAGGAGTGTGCCCAGCAGGAGGCCTCCCGCCGGCAGGAACAGACCAAGGCGATCGACGCCGAGTTGTCGAGCCTGGTGACGGCGGTCAAGGCGGCCCGGGCGGAGATTGATCGCCTGCGGGCGCAGGTCGAACCCGCCGAGATCGCCTCCCAGCGTGAGGAAGGCGAGAGCGACGAAGACTACAAACTCAAGCTGGACGAGCTCAACCGCCGGGGCGAGTACAAAGAGGCCCTGCGGCAGTTCGACAAGCTCAAGGATTCGGCGGCGGGCTTCGAGAAGCTGCTGGAGAAGCGCAAGGTTCCCGAGACGATGCAGGGCCGCATGATCAAGCAGTCGATCGACGCCGTCGGCAACGCCCCCAACGGGCAGGTGCGCATGGCCCGCCTGTCGGAGCTGGCCGACCGCCTGTCGACGGGCATCGCGGGCGTCCGCAAGATGCTGGTGGCGCAGTTGGAGATGGACGCCGCGAACCTGCTGGGTCAGGCCCGCGTCTACAGCGCCATGAAGCAGTACGGCGAGGCGATCAAGTTCTACAGCCCGCTGCGCGGCATCGACCGCAAGGCCTTCCCTGACTTCTACTGGCAGGTGCAGCTGGAATACTTCCGGTGCATGCTCCAGAACGAAGGCACGACCAAGGAAACCTACAAGCAGTTGTTGATCGCCATCGCGGCCATCCGCAGCGAAGACCCCGAAATGGGCGGCAGCAAGGGCGAGTTCAACGTCATTCTCAAAGCCCTGGAGGAGAAGTCGAAGTAGATCGTTCATTGACTTCGCGGGGCGAAATACTATGATGTAGCCCTGTACGGCGGCATACCCAAGTGGACCAAGGGGACGGATTGCAAATCCGTTATTCGTGGGTTCAAATCCCACTGCCGCCTTTGTGATGGATGCATCCGCCGGACGGGGGTGGGCTGGAGCATCGCTCAAGCTCCGAGCGGGGCAGGCCATCGTGACATACCGCAGGTAGTCCGCAAGGAAGAGGTCATCATGGCAATGCGAAGGATTGTTGCGACGCTGGTCCTGTTTCTCGCTGCATCAATCGCGATGGCGGAAGTTAAGACCGTCGTGCTGAAGAATGGGGAACGCGTCACCGGCGAAGTCACCAAGACGCCCGAAGGCTATCGCGTCGAAACCAAGATGGGCGCCAAGACCTACCCCAACGACCAGGTCGCCTCCGTCGAGGCCGTCAGCAGCACCGCCGACGAGTACGCCGAACTGGTCAAGAAGACCAACGCTAAGACCGCCGACGATCACTACAAGCTCGCCGAGTGGGCCTTCAGCCACAACCTCTTCGATGCGGCCCAGAAAGAGCTGGCGGCTGCCCTGGCGCTGGAGCCCGAGCATGTGAAGGCCAAGCTGTTGCAGAAGCAGGTCGAAGCGAAGCTCGCCGGCCCGGGCAAGACGCCCGCGGCGACGGCGGCCGCCTCGCCGGCGCCCGGCGCGACCAACGCCCCCAGCCCCACCGAGGCCGCCACCGCCGGCGGCATCAAGCCTGAGTATCTTGTCAGCGAAGAGGACATCTCGCACATCCGCATGGAAGAGCTTCGCCCCAGCGACAAGGTCACCATCAAGTTCAAGTCGGGCGTGCTCGAGCAGTACATCAAGGACCGCTCCGGCGCCAACGACAATAACTTCAAGGACAAGAGCGACGTCGAACGCTTCAAGGGCAAGTCGCCGATGGAACAGCTGACCATCATCCTCAATACGCCGGTGCTGAACATCGACTCGCTCAACGTCTACAAGGACAAGATCGAGATCACCACCGACCCGAACTTCATGAAGGACTTCCGCGCAAGCGTCTGGCCGGTCGTGCGCGACTCGTGCGCCCAGGCCCAGTGCCATGGCGGCAACGACGTCAACGGCGGCTTCAAGCTGTTCCGCGCCGCGGCCATGACGCCCGCCATCGACTACACGAACTTCGTGATCCTGGACGGCTTTGTCAGCGGCGGGCGGAGGATGATCAACCGGTCGTCGCCGGACCAGTCGCTGCTGCTGAACTACGCGCTGCCGAACGACTTCGCCCGCTACAAGCACCCCAAGAAGATCACGACCCCGCTGACCAGCAAGGAAGACTCGAAGTACAAGGCCATCGTCGGCTGGGTCAAGAGCCTCCAGGCCGTCCACCCGCCTTATCGTCTGAAGTACCGGGCGCCGTTCGGGATGCGTCTGACGGAGACGGACATCGGCGACATCGGCGGCTCGACCACGGAGCCCGCGGCGTCGCCGGCCCCGTCCGCTTCGCCGGCCGCCACACCCGCCGCCACCGCGGCGCCCGAAACGCCCGCCGTAGCCCCGGCGCCGGCAGAATAGAACCGCGAAGGCAGTCTTCATGCACCTGTTGTTATCGGCGATCCTCATAGGCCTCTGGGTGGCCGCAGCGATCTCCATGGCCGTGATGGGATGGCTGGGCTACCGCCGCACGAACACGTTGGCCCGCAAGGCCCACGAGATGTTCATGCAGTTCGCCACCGATGACCCCTTTGACGTGCCGCGGCGATACGGGCCTTTTGCCATCGTCGCCGCCGGCCACAGCCCCCGCGCCAGCAACGTCACATACGGCCGCCTGGCGGGGGTGGGCCTGCGGGCGTTTGACTTCCGCTACGAGATCGGCCACGGGACGCAGCGGGCCACCCGCGCCTGCGGCGTGGTGGTGCTGGAGTCGCTGACGCGCCTGGCCCCGCTGCTGATGTGGCGGGAGGACGACGCCGACACGTTTCCGATGGCCTCACGCCTCGAGGACGGGCGGGCGGAGGGATGGGCCTTCCGCGGCGAGTCGGGCCAGGCTGCCCGCCTCGGCGCGTGCTGCCGCCGCCTGGCGGCCGTGCCGGCCAGCGTGCAGTGCCGCGACGGCACGATGATGTTGTGCTTCGGCGGGCGTCATCGCGATTATGTCCACCGCCTGGACGACGCCCTGACCGTCGTGCGCGAGATGGGCCTGCTGCCCCTGGCCGGGGCGCCCCACGCATCGCAGGAAACCTCCGAGAATAAATCGAGCGATTATCCATCCATACCCGGCGTTGAAAACTCGAAGTGAATCTGCTAAAAGAGATTCGTTCCCCCGCGTCTCGGCGCGGAGAGACTGGAGAAGTTATGTTGCCCATTGATCAGAGCGGACTTGGTCGATTCGTGTGCGCTGTCGTGCTGGCTGGGGCGATGACGCTCGCCGGCTGCAGCAAGGGTTCCAAGGACGCCGGACGCGCCTTGCGTGAGAAGGTCGACGTGGCCCAGCGCCTCGTGGGCAACTCGCTCGCCCTGGCGAATTCGGTCACCCTCAAGGCCCCCGTCGGCAAGGACGACGCCAACGCCATCGAACTGCTGCCCGCCGCCGTCGTGGACCCGCAGGCACTGGCCAAGCTCAAGGAAGCCCGCGAGCTTCTCACGGCCGCGATCACCGAAAATGCCGGCGCCGACCAGCCCGACAAGTCCTTCGCCCTCGCCCAGTTGGGCAAGGTCGAGCGGATGATCGGCTACTACTACGCACAAGCCGCCCAGGTCGATATCGCCCCGGTGGCCCCAGGCCTCGCCCGGGCGGCCGAGATGGCCTCGCGGCTCCACGCGCAGGGCACCATGCTCGCCTACAACAGCACCCTTATGAACGCCACCGACGAGCAGGCGGTGAAGCTCCAGGCCGATGCCCAGAAGCAGGCCCAGGAGAAGTCCGCCGCGCTGGCCGCCCTGGACAAGGACATCAAGGCCCAGGAAGACGCCATCAACACGCTGGGGCCCAAGCAGGCGGCGCTGCTGAAGGAAGCCGCCTCCCTCCGCGTTGACAGCAAGGGCGCCACCGGCAAGAAGGCCCTCGAACTGGCCGAGCAGGCCATGGACCGCCAGGCCCAGGCCAACAAGATCGCCGTCGAGATCGCCGACGCCGAGGCCGCCCGCGATGCCAAGAAGGCCCAGCGAGGCGCATTGACCGCCGAGGCCGACCTGGCCGCCGCTCTGGAGAAGATCGCCAAGGAAGCCACCGCCGCCAATGACACCCGCGTGGGCGACTGCAAGAAGATGCGCGAGGCGCTCGAAGCCGCCGTCGCCGATGGCGTGCAGAAGCTCGAGGCCCTCGGCGGGCAGATCGTCGCCGCCCTCAAGCAGGCCTCCGCCAATGAGAAACTCGCCCTGGACGCCTATGAAGCCGCCTTCCGCACCTTCGAAGGCGCGTACACCGGCGCCGTGCCGGCCGACCAGGCCGATGTCGCCGTCGGCAAGGCCGAGGCGGCCATGGCCCAGGCCCGGTTGTGGGGCGTCCGCCTGCACATGGCCGACCAGGCCGCCGCGCTGTCGGAGCAGATCAAGCAGGTGTGGCCCAAGCTGCAGCGTCCCAATAATGAAGTGCCCGCCGTCCTGGCCGGCCTGCCCGCCGAGGTCATCGCCGACGCGGTCAAGCCCAAGGAAGAGCAGACGAAGCTGTACACCGCCGCCGCCGATGGCTACCTTCGGGCCATGGGCAAGGTGCGCGAGCCGCTCCGCTGGGCCTACCAGGGCCAGGCGGCCGCCGCGTATCTCGAGCTGTATCGTGCGACGAAGTCGCCCGACGCCCTCGAACGCGCCAAGGAGCAGCTCAAGGATGCCTTGACCGGCCGCGAGAATTCGCCCTACCTGGCGCAGGTCGTCGAGCTCCAGCGGCAGGTGGAAAAGCTTTCGAAGACGGAATAGTTTGAACCTCTGTCGGCGCGGCGGCAGGATTTCTCGCCGCCGCGCCCGGCATGGTTTTGATTCGTATGCGGTCAAGAAGGTTGCGGTTGGGCTTGCGGTCGACTTGCTGTAAAAAGGGGTCGCGGTGCGAAAGTACTATAACAAGCCGATCGAGGACCTCTCGACGGAGTTGACGGCGGGGCTCGTCCGCCTCCGCAAAGGTTACGTCGACGCCGCCGAATCCCTCATCCAGATCCTCAACCCCCAGCAGGACTACCCGTACGACTTCATCGTCTTCCGTCTCACCGGCTTTCGTCCGCGGACGCAGGCCGACGCGGGGCCCATGACCGGCAAGACCCTGCGGGCGGACCTGGCGACGCTCATCCTGGAGATCTGCGACAGCTTCGAATTTCGCACGATCGAATACTCGCAGCCCCTCTACGACATCCCGGGCCTGGCCAAGCGGTTCAACGTCTCCACCAAGACGATCCAGCGGTGGATGGACGGCGGCCTGGTCGCCCGGCGGCTGGTCTTCCCCGACGGCAAGCGGCGGCTGGCGTTCCTGGCCAGTTCCGTCGAGGACTTCGCCGGCCGCCGCACGCAGCAGATCACGCGATCGATGAAATTCTCGCAGATGACTCCCGCCGAGCGGGCGGACATCCTCCGCCGCGCGCGGCGCATGGTCTCGTTCAGCCACTGCACGCTCAGCGAGGTCGCCCGCCGACTGGCCGCCCGCACCGGCAGGGCGGTGGAGACGATCCGCTACACCATCCGCCGCAACGACGCCGAGCACCCCGACATGGCCGTGTTCCCCAACCTCGCCGACAAGATCGGCGACGAGGACAAACAGGCCATCTATCACGATTTCCTCAACGGCTCTGCCGTGCCGGCGCTGGCGCAGAAATATCGCCGCACGCGAGGCAGCATCTATCGCATCATCAACGAGAGCCGGGCCAAGCTCCTCGTCGCCCGCCCGGTGCCCTACATCTACAACCCGCAGTTCGATCTGCCCAACGCCGACGAGCTGATCCTGGGCCCCAGCGGCAGCGACAGTGCGGGCGAGCCCCTGCTGGAAGGCCGCCTGCCTCGTCCGCCGGCCGATCTGCCCCCGTACCTCAAGGCCCTGTACGAGGTGCCGCTGCTGACGGCGGAACAGGAACGCGACCTGTTTCGCCGCTACAACTATCTCAAGCACAAGGCCGAGGGCCTCCGCAAGCAGATCAGCACCGACCACGTGAAGGCGACGCAGCTGCGGCAGGTGGAGTCGCTGCTGCTGCAGGCCAACGCGCTGAAGAACGCGATCGTCCGGGCGAACCTGCGGCTGGTGGTGTCGGTGGCCAAGAAGCACGTCGGCGGGCCGATGACGCTGTTCGAGCTGATCTCCGACGGCAACGTGTCGCTGATGCGGGCGGTGGAGAAGTTCGACTACTTCCGCGGGTACCGCTTCTCGACGTACGCGACGTGGGCGATCATCCGCAACTTCGCCCGCACCGTGCCGCGCGAGCGGTACCAGATGGACCACTTCTCCACCGGCAACGACGAGATCCTCGACATCGCCTCCAGCCTGCGGATCTACGACCCCAAGGAGGCGAACCTGCCGGAGCTTCGCGAGAGCATCGACGTGATGCTCTCGAGGCTGTCGTCGCTGGAGCGGTCGATCCTCATCAACCACTATGGCCTCGATGACGAGGGCCGCAGCAAGACCCTCGACCAGATGGGCAAGGACCTGGGGATTTCCAAGGAACGCGTCCGCCAGATCGAGCTCCGCGCGCTGCGCAAGCTCCGCCGCATCGTCCGCCCGCAGCAGTCGGACCTGCTGACGTAGGAGCAGATTGTGGATTGGGGACGTGCCTGCCGGCAGGCAGGTTGTGAAGCGGGGCGGCCGCCGCAGAAGGAGCGAAAATGAAAAGGTCGATGGGTGTGGTGATCGTGCTGGTGGTGGCCGTCGCATGGTGCACGAGTCCGGCGGCGGATGGCCAGGCCACCTCGAGGCCCGCCACGCAGCCGTACCCGTCCAAGGCACTGGTGGAGGCGTGCCAGAAGGCCGCGGCGGAGCTTCAAAAGAAGCTCGATGCGAAGTTCACCCTCGTGACCGACGCGCCCTTCATCGTCGCCGGCAACATGCCCGCCGACGAGGTGCGGTCTCATCTCCGCAACTCCGTCGTGCAGCCGGCGGCGCTGATGTGGCGAAGCTACTTTCGCGCCAAGCCCGATCAGCCGATCAGCATCCTGCTGCTGCGCGACGCCAACAGCTACACTGCGTGGTCGGTGAAGCTCTTCGGCGAGGATGCGGGCAAGCTATCGCCGTACGGCTACTACCACCCGGCCGAGCGGATGATGGTGATGAACATCGCCACCGGCGGGGGCACGCTCATCCACGAGCTGACGCACGCGTTGATCGTGTACGACTTCCCGGACAAGCCCGACTGGTTCAACGAGGGGCTCGCCAGCCTGCACGAGCAGTGCCGCTTCACCGAGACGGAGATCGTCGGGCTGCCGAACTGGCGGCTTCCCGCGCTGCAGAAGGCCATCGCCGCGGGCAAGCTCGGCAGCCTGTCGGATCTTGTGACGACCGAGGCGTTCTACGGCCCCGACCGGGGCATTCACTACGCGCAGGCACGCTACTTCTGCCAGTTCCTGCAGACGCGGGGCCTGCTCGCGAAGTTCTACGCGTACTACCGCGACCACCACGAAGGTGCCGACGCCGGCATCAAGGCCATCGAGCACATCTGCGGCAAGAAGATCGCCCAGGTCGACCAGGAGATGGTCGCCTGGGTCAAGACGTTGAAGTTCCAGTGAGAAGAGGCGCCACCCAGCGAGATGGCCTGGCCGCCAGCTGGCGCGGTGGATCAGGCCGGGGCGGTTTGTCTGCGCCGGCCGGGGGTGGCGTAGAGGAACATGGCCGCGAGCATCAGGCCGCCGGCGATGAGGCACAGTCCGCGGCGGGTGGCAGGATTCTCCACCCGGGCGGAGTAGCGGATCAGCATGTCGTCGGGCTTGGGCGGGCGCGGCGCGGGGTTGATCTTCACCACGCCCGGCGTGCTGGGCAGGCGGCTGCGGATGGGGATCACCGTCTCGTTGGTCGGCACGTAGCTGCAGATGCTCATCGCCAGGCGCGAGGTCTCCACCGGGTCGCCGCCTTTGACCGCGGCGAAGAAACGCTCGTTCGTCTTGACCAGCGACTCGAGGTCCTTTACGGTCGCGGCCTCACACTGCACCCGGTATTCATCATTCTTGAGGCGCGTATATTCCGGCAGCAGCACCACCGCGCCGAGGATGCCCACGGCGGCCAGCGACAGCAGCAGAAAACCCACCAGTCCGCCGGTTCGGATCACCCAATCCGGCAGCAGGGGAGGCCGGGATTCCTTCTCAGCCCTTTCGCCAGGTTGCAGCTCCATAGACAGCCCTCGAACCGAGTTGCTCTTCGATGCGGAGCAGCTGGTTGTACTTGCACACGCGATCCGTCCGGCAAGCCGAGCCGGTCTTGATCTGACCGGTATTCTTGGCGACCACCAGGTCGGAGATGGTCGTGTCTTCCGTTTCGCCGCTGCGGTGCGAGATCACCGCGCTGTAGTTGTTGCTCGTGGCCAGGTCGATGGCGGCCAGCGTCTCGGTCAACGAGCCGATCTGGTTGACCTTGATCAGAATGCTGTTGCCGCACTTTTCCTTCAGGCCGCGCTGCAGGAACTTCACGTTGGTGACGAACAGGTCGTCGCCGACGAGCTGGATCTTGTCGCCCAGCTTGGCCGTCAGCTTCGCCCAGCCGGCCCAATCGTCCTCGGCCAGGCCGTCTTCGATGCTGCGGATGGGGTACTTGGCGCACCACTTGGCCCAGATGTCGATCATTTCATCGCTGGAGGCGATGCGGTCGGGCTGGCTCTTGAAGAAGCAGTAGCCTTCCTTGCCCTTGGCCTTGGCCTCGTTGGCCATCTCGCTGGCGGCGGGGTCCAGGGCCAGCCAGATGTCCTTGCCGGGCTTGTAGCCGGCGGCCTCGATGGCCTGCAGTATCAGCTCGGGGGCTTCGTCGTTGGTCTTGAGGCTGGGGGCGTAGCCGCCCTCGTCGCCGACGGAGGTGTTGTAGCCCTTGCTCTTGAGGACCTTCTTGAGGGCGTGGAAGACTTCGGTGCCCATGCGGAGGCCTTCGGAGAAGCTCTTGGCGCCCCAGGGCTGGACCATGAATTCCTGGAAATCGACCGTGCCGTCGGCGTGCTTGCCGCCGTTGAGGATGTTCATCATGGGCACGGGCAGGGTGACGGCCTTGGCGCCGCCGAGGTATTCGTACAGGGGCTTGCGAGCGGCTTGGGCGGCGGCCTGGGCGACGGCCAGGGAGACGCCCAGGATGGCGTTGGCGCCGAAGTTGGCCTTGGTGGGCGTGCCGTCGGCGTCGATCATCTTCTTGTCGATGCCGGCCTGGTCGGTCACGTCCATGCCGACGACGATCTTGGCGATGTCGTTGTTGACGAAGCCCACGGCCTTGAGGACGCCCTTGCCGCCGTAGACCTTCTTGTCGCCGTCGCGGAGTTCGACGGCCTCGTTTTCGCCGGTGCTGGCGCCGGAGGGGACGGCGGCGCGGCCGAGGATGCCATTATCGAGAAGCACGTCCACTTCAACCGTGGGGTTGCCGCGGGAGTCCAGAACCTGCCGACCTTTGATCGCCTTGATCTTCGCCATTTATTCTTCCTTTTTCGTTATCGTTTGTAAGGGGGACAAACCGTTAGCCAATCGAAGTCGCTTATCATACGGAACGCCCGGCCGTTTTCAAGGGGTTTGTCTGTGAAGGAAGGTCGTAGGCAGTAGGTCGTAGGAGAGGAGCTTCGCGCAACCGGACGGCAGGCAATCGCTCGCCTATCGGCGCTGTGGACGTCGCTGCGCGGAAGATCGGGAGGCGGCGAGATACGCGCGGGCTTTTCGGGCAGCGTGTGTTGTCCCCCGGTGATGTAAACATGCTTTTGGCCCTGCGGGCCTAAAAGCATGGCACCCAGGACGACGCATGGCACCCGGATGACTCATGGCACCCAAATGACTCATGGCACCTTGGAAAGCCGCCCCATTAACTGAAGGTATGGGAATCGCCAAACCCTGGCTTACGCAACGCTCTTCCCTACGACCTACTGCCTACGACTTACGACCTCCTCCCGCCGGCCGGCGGGCCTTTTGCCCCTAACGTCGCGGGCGGGGCGGTGTCCTTACAACAGCGGGCGCGGCGGCGCCTAA
This sequence comes from uncultured Planctomycetaceae bacterium, assembly GCA_964616985.1. Taxonomy (GTDB): domain Bacteria; phylum Planctomycetota; class Phycisphaerae; order SM23-33; family SM23-33; genus CAZTVF01. The sequence continues at coordinate 7,686 of CAZTVF010000077.1, read as the reverse complement.
AATATGTTCTGATTCGGCCTCTTTTATCGCTCGTCAGGTTTGACTAACCGGGGCGGTTTATATTATTGTGGATTCGCGGATTATGGGAATGAAGGGACGGGCGATTTTGGGCAAAACGGTCTGGACAATCTGCCTTGCGACCCTCTGCTGCCTTGCGGCATCCAGGGCGGCCGCCCAGACGACCCAAAAACTCAGTTCCGGGGAGGAACTCGAACTCAAGACGCTCTCGGGGCAGCTTGCCGACCCCGCCCGCGCAGCCCAGACGAAGCTCGAGGCGGCTGAACTGCTGCTCTCCAAGACCTACCCCCAGGCCACCGACGCGCTGAGGGGCTTCCTGTCCGACCCCCTCAACCGCCCCGCCCAGATCGCGGTGGCCGAGGCCATCGCCAAGCATGGCGAGGAGCGGAAGGATTTCGTCGAGCCCCTCATGGCCATGCTCACCGGCGAGGAGCCCACTGTGCGCGCCGCCGCGGCAAAGGCCCTGGCGATGTACAAGAACAACGGCGTCACCGAGAAGCTCGTCGAGATCGCCACCGACAAAAAACGCGACGTCACCATCCGCCTCGAGTGCATCGCCTCGCTGCAGCGCGTGCTGGACAAAACCGCCGTTGACGCGCTGGTGCGGCTGCTGGACGACAAGGACCCCGCCGTCGTCACGGCCTCGCTGGAGGCGCTGACCAAGCTCACCAACATCCGCGCCTTCGGGGCTGACCGCCTTCAGTGGAGGCAGTGGTGGGAGAAGAACGCCTCCAAGCCCCGCTCGGAGTGGCTGGTGGACCTGGCCGACAGCCTGGCGAAGTCGAAGAACCTGCTGGAGGCCGAGAACGCCGCGCTGCGCGATCGCCTGGGCAAGGCCGCCGAGATGCTCTACCTGGCCACCGCTGTCGCCCAGCGCGACGCGATGCTCATGTCGCTGATGAAGGATTCGCTGGCCGACGTGCGGCTGGTGGGGGCTCGCCTGATGGAGCGCCGCCTCAGCGCCCCGGAGAAGCTGCCGCCCGAGATGCGGACGCAGTTCCGAACGATGCTGGGCGACCCCGACCTCCGCGTCCGGCGCGACATCGCGCTGCTGATGAACGCCCTGGCCGACCCCGAGGCCTGCAAGGCCCTTCTGGAACGTCTCAAGATCGAGGAGACGCCCGAGGTCCGCAAGGCCGCGCTGACTTCGCTGGGACAACTGGGCGATCCGGCGGCCCTGCCGGCGGTGCTGGCGGAGATCAAGAGCCGCCAGTCGGACATCGCCGCGGCCGCGGCCAGCGCGCTGGGGCGAATCGCCGCCAAGGGCCCGCTGGAGAAGGACGCCCGCGCCAACTGCGGCGGCGTGCTGATCGATCGCTATCATCAGATCGACAAGGCCGAGGAAATGCTCGACCTGCGCGAGTCGCTGCTGACGGCCATGGGCAGCCTGGGCGGCGAGGAGTGCATCCCCGTCTTCCGCGAGGCAGTCAAGGACAACGCGGCCACGCTGCGTCTGGCGGCGGTCAACGGCTTCCGTCAGATGGGCAAGGCCGACCTGGCCGTGGCCATCGAGCCGCTGGCCAGCGACGCCGACCGCGGCGTTCGCCAGGCCGTGATTGCGGCCATGGGCGCCCTGGGCGGCGAGCGAAACCTCCAGATCATCCTTCAGCGGACGGACCCGGCGGCGGAGTCCGACGCCGCCGTCAAGCAGCAGGCGTGGGACGCGGCGATGGCGATCCTGGCCAAGGGCGATGCGAAGTTGCTGGCGACCGTGGTGGCCAGCCTGGCCAAGCGTGCCGATGCGGCCGACCAACGGATCAAGATCATGCAGATGCTCGTTTCGGTGCAGCGGACGGCCAAGTCGGCCGAACTGCCCGCGACGTTGAGGCAACTGGGCCTGGAGTTGCTGACAGCGGGGCGGCCGGCCGAGGCGGCGCCGATGCTGGCCGAGGCGCTGGACTCGTTCCGCGCCTCCAAGGATGCCCAGGCCGCGGCCGTGTGGAACGAGTGGGTCGAGGCGCTGCTGGCCGCCGATGACCCCGCCGTCACCAAGGCCGTTGCCGACCAGAAGGATGAGAAGGTCCAGGCCGAGGGCGTCAAGCGCGTGCTCGATCGCATCGAGGCCGCGGGGGCCAAAGAGAAGTGGCAGTCGGTGGTGCAGCTGTGCACCGGCGTGCAGAACAACCTTGCCGCCAAGCTGTCGGCCGCCCAGAATGCCGCCGTCGAGAAGACGCTTGCCGACGCCAAGGCCCGGCAGGTGAACGCCGACCGCCAGCGCGTGGCCTCGCTGGTCGCCCAACTTACCGCCGCCGACGAGGCCGCCCGCAAGGCCGCCGCCGCTGAGATCCAGGGCATGGGCGACCGGGCGGCTGTGCCGCTGCTGCAGGAACTCAAGAAGGTCATCACTGCCGACGGCGACACCGTCGAGGCCGAGAAGGCCATCTTCCAGATTCTCAAGCCCCTCGCCCCCAAGCTCGCCGGCTACGACCCCGCCCTTCCCAAAGCCGACCGCATCAAGCTCCTCGACGACTCCTTGGCGGGATAACCCCCCGGCATGGTCACTTCAGTGACCCATGAACCCGGATGAACCACGTAGTGTCGCTTAGAAGGAGATGGGGATGTACGAAAAGAGCCAAATCGACCAAGTTGTCGCGCAATGCAGACAGAATCTCGACTGGTCTGGTTCGTATGCCAAGGGCGAATACTTCGCTTACCGCAGCCTGCCGGTCACCATCATCCACGCTGTCTTCTCGATCAACGCCAGCTTTGAGAAGATTGTGGTCAGGGTGATGGATCGGTACCGGGCATACGTACTGCAAGAGACTGGGAAAGACCCGACCGTGGAAGAGCAGAGTGTATCTGCTTTCTTGGAGATTGCGGACCGCCTTGGGGCGGAAGAGATGGCGAAGAGCGTTTACCAGAATCGCCAGCGCACCAGCGCCGCCAGTGGCATCCTCAAGTCGGAAGCCGCGATGAAGTTCGCCAGAATAGTCCAGCAATTCGGTGTGGAGACCAACGCTGACGTAGGCAAGATCATCGATAGCGACCGTTTCTGCAGGCGCATACGAATGATCCCTGGCCAGTGTCTTTCCATGGATTACTTCCTCATGATGATCGGCCGGGACGACTTGATCAAGGCGGACCGGATGGTGCAAAGGTTCGTTTCCCGCAGTCTCAACGGGGCGGCAGTGACGCAGTCGCAGGCTCTTTGGTTACTGACTGAAGTGACCAAGTCGCTCCAGTCGGAGTACCCAAAGCTGTCCCCCAGGCTCCTGGACGCGATGATCTGGGAGCGCGAAGCCCGGTATTCGGGAACGGTGCCTTTCACGATGTAAGCAAGTCGCGTCCCGTAGGGACGACCGAGTGTAGCCCAGTACTTCAGTGCTTGGATTTCCGGGGCCCCTGATGGTAAGTCCCGTAGGGACGATTGAAACGTTTCAGTCGTCCCTACGGGACTCAGATGCACCGGATCGCCCCCAAACCCAGCACTGAAGTGCCGGGCTAATCTCAGCGATCTCCCACGGGACCCAGATGACAGCATCGGCGCCGTGCCACTGGTTGCGCACCCCGGAGGCGCGGTGTCGCGACGCCGCATCCGGTGTTCGTCCGGGTTCATGGGTCACTGAAGTGACCATGCCGGGGAGTCACATCATCATGTTCTCGCGATACACTTCCACGGCGTATTGGTAATCGGCGTAACGGACGTTGGTGGAGAGCGAGTGGTCGGAGGAGAAGATGTAGCGGCCGCCGCGTTTCTTCATGCCGTCCAGCAGCGTGATGACCTCACGCTTGATCAGGGCGCGGTCGCCGGATTCCAGCACACGGGCGTCGAGGCCGCCGCGAAGCACGAGCTTATCGCCGAAGCCGTCGGCGAAGTCGAAGGGCTCGCAGCCGGCCTTGCGCTCCATCGGGTCCAGGCCGTCAAACCCGGCCGCGGCGATCAGCGGCAGCGCGTCGGTCACGCGGCCGCACGAGTGCAGAAACACCGGCACGCCGTAGCCGTGGAAGAACGCCACCAGCTCGCGGTAGTACGGGAAGATCAGTTCCTCGTACACCTTCGGCGAGCAAAACAGGCCGTTGCGATACCCCAGGTCCTCATACACGTAGAAGCCGTCGGGCACGCCCGCCTCGGCCACCAGCACGCGGTAGTGGTTGATCCAGAAGTCGGTGTAGACGCGGTTGTAGTCGTGAATCCACGCCGGATCCAGCAGCAGGCTTTCGAACATGCACACGTCGCCCATGCTCTGCCGCATGTTCTCCCACAGGAACAGGTGGCCGTAGAACGCGAAGATACTTTGCCCGCGGCGATAGGCGAGCGTTTCCTTCGCGCTCTTGATGTCGAGGCGATCGCGGTTGACGGCCAGCACGTGCGGGCGATAGTCGCGGTCCCAGACGTCGCGGCTGGTCATGCGGAAGTCGACGTGCTCGGGCGTGCCGGACTTGCTCTTCCAGTACTTGAGCGACGCGCCGGCGCCGTTGCGGGTGACCTTCCACTCGGCCGTCTCCTCGACCATTTCCGAATGCCCGCGCAGTGGCAGGCAGTCGAACCAGCCGCCCACGCCGGCAAGGTCGAAGCCGAAGTGGTCGGTGGGGTCGACGGCATTGCCCTTGTCGTTACGCGGGTAGCCCTGGTCCAGCCAGGCCCGCAGCGTGTCGTGCCAGATGTTCTCGACGAAGGGGATGCGGTCGGCCGGGCGGTGACGAAGGAGGTTATCGACGGCTTGTTTCGACGTTTGCATTGGGCTGGCCTTCCATGCAGAATATCGCTTTACTATGGCCGCGCGGCGAGCGGCGGTCAACGGTCTGTTTTTCTGAAAGGTTCGCATATGGCAGGCTTCGAGCAATTCAACGGCACGTGGGGGCGGCGGGCGCAGATGGCCCTGGATACCCTGGCGATGAAGGAAACGACGGGCATCCCGACGTGGATGGTGCACGTGATGGATTACCCGTTCCTGGCGCAGCTCGCCGGGCACCCCGCCAGCGACTACCGGGACAATGCCGACGCCATCTACCTCCAGTTCCAGGCGCGCTGCGGGTGCTGCACGATCGACCAGTACCTCGCCGGCAACCCCTTGAGCATGGAGCAGGACGGATATGATTCCTGCACCGCCCGCGGCGCGACGACCGGCGCGCAGCAGATCGTTGTCGATGGCATGGTGATCGACTCGCCCGAGGCCGTGATCGAGCATATGGAGAAGGTGACGATGCCCCGCATAGCCCGCCAGATCGCCCAGTTTGCGGACGGCCAGTCGCAGCGAGTGGAAGATCTCATCGAGGGCGAGTGCCGAATGCAGCGGCTACTGGGCGCCGACATCCTGAAGCTTCCCTACAACGGTTTTCAGTGCATGCCTTCCCTCGGCTACTACGCCTACGGGTACGAGAACTACTTCATGGCCTACGCTCTGTACCCGGAGGTGATCGAGCGGGAGTTCTCGCGGCAGGCGGACCTGGCGTCGCTGGTGAATCGCCAGGCGGCCCAGGCGATCGTGCAGGGCGGCCTGCCGCGGATGGTGCGGCTGGATCACGACATGGCCGATTCTCGCGGCACGCTGGTGGACATCCAGAGCCTCGATCGCATCTGGTTTCCGCACTTCGCCCGCAGCATCCAGCCGCTGCTGGAAGCGGGCGTTCGGCTGATCTGGCACTGCGACGGGAACCTCATGCAGATGGTGCCTCGGCTGATTGAGTGCGGCGTGTCGGGCTTTCAGGGCTTCCAGTACGAAGATGGCATGGACTACGAGCGGATCTGCCGCTTGAAGGCCCGCGACGGCGGCGAACTGCTGATTTTCGCCGGAGTGTCGGTGACACGGACGCTGCCATTCGGCACGGTGCAGGACGTCAGGGACCAGCTCCGCTGGCTGGTGGCGGCGGGGCCGCGGCGGGGCCTGATTCTTGGCGCCAGCAGCAGCATCGCCCCGGGCACCAGCCGCGACAACATCCTGGCACTGGCCGAGGGGCTGAACCACTATCGCCTCCACGGCCGCCAGGGGATGTAGATAGTAACGCGGGCGTCTGGCGGGATGTGGGAATGCGATTGCCGAAAGCGGATCGCAGCGCCTTGCATTCGCGGAGGAAACTGCTAGAATCAACCCTTCGTAATAACTTTCAGAGATATTGGAGATAGGCAGGCATGATTAAGGCAATCGATCTTCGGCGTGGCATGGCCGTGAACCACAAAGACAGCCTCTGGGTATGCGTGGACAACCAGAAGGTGGCCAAGGGCAATTGGCGCAGCTACCAGGTCATCAAGCTCAAGAACATCAAGACCGGCCAGCTGATCGAAGACCGCTATCGCACGGACGAAGGCTTCGAGCAGGCGATGATGGAACACAAGGCGATGGAGTATATGTACAGCGACGCCAAGTGCCACGTCGTCATGGACCCGACCACCTACGAGCAGATCGAACTGCCGCTGGAACTCATCGGCGACCAGGCCGTGTACCTGACGCCCAACATCCCGCTGCAGGTCGCGTTCGTGGACGACAAGCCCATCACGGTCGAACTGCCGTTTACCGTCGAGCTGACCGTCATCGACACGCCGCCGGGCATCAAGGGCGCCACGGCCACTAACCAGACGAAGGAAGCCCTCTGCGAGGGCGGCGCGCACATCAAGGTGCCCCCGTTCGTCGAGAACGGCACCAAGGTGAAGGTCGACACCCGCACGGGCGAATACCTCAGCCGCGCGTAGCCCTCCAGCACTACAATCGCATCTATCGAACACCCGGCCCACCGCAGGACCGGGTGTTTCTATTTTGCACCTGGCGGGCATGCGTCGCGGCTCTTTCGGCCGGCCCACGCTGCCCGGTCCCGCACCGCCGAGCGAAACGTCGGCCGCTGAAAGTATACAGGCTAGGTGGGGGTCCCTGTCATCAAGGGCGTCCCCGGAGTCTGCACTGCTGAGTCACCGGATCATGCCAAGCACGCCGCGCGCAAAACATAGCCCCGATCCTTCGAGGACCGGGGCTATGGCAGAGAGCTATGAGACGTCGATTACTTCTTGCTTCTACGGCGGATCAGGGCGATGCCGCCCAAAGCCAGCAGAGACATTGTGGCAGGCTCGGGAACGGAGACCAGTTGCAGCCCGTTGAGGTCGGCCTCGCTGGTGACCGTGTTATAGGCGATGTTCAGCACACCGAACGAATCCGAGACCACGTTCATCACTAGGTAGTTCTGGTCATTGATGAATGTGCTGGCGTTCGCTTGGGCGGCTGTCGTGACATCGGACAGGCCGTTCACGGTGAAGCCGGTTTTGCGCCCAGTGGCCGCGAAATCGCCCTGCGAATAGAGATACAGCGCATAGTCCGTATCGGGGGCGAGGCCTGAAAGAGCCAGACTGCCGGAGCTATAGGTGGCGAGGTAACTACGCATGAGATTCGCATAGGGGCCGCCGAGGAACCCCGACCCGGAACCATCCCAGATCTGCGACATCCACGTGATTTTCACGCTGGTGCTGGCGCCGGTGGGGCTAACCAACGCAACGCCTGTCCCACCGGAGTTCCCCATCCGGTTCCAGACGTCGCCGGCGTTACCGACAACGGCCGCCCCCGTATAGGTAGCCTGGTTAGAGAAATGGACATTGACGACTATGTCCGCCATCGCCTGGCTACCGAACAACGATACGACTAACGACGATACGAACGCGAGCAGCATGATCTTCTTCATCAAAGAGCCTCCTAATCCCGGATTTCCCGGATGCAGTTGCGATTCCTGATATGGCGCGGTATGATC
>CAZTVF010000076.1:0-26481 GCA_964616985.1 uncultured Planctomycetaceae bacterium | reverse complement strand
GCGCCATGACCAGGTATCGGCTCTTACGTTCCACATGAGTCACCACGCCGCCTTTACCGTTTACTGTTTACCGCTTACTCCACCCGCGTCACCAATCCGCCTCTGCCACCCGGCTACGCCACGGCCTCGATCTCGGCAAGGAACGTGATGACCAGCCCCGCGGGGCCGGCGGCGTAGCGGAAGGAGTGGGCCTCGAAACGTCGGGCCAGGTCGGCCCAGCCGCGCGTGGTGCGGAAGTTGTGGTAATCGAAGAGCGTGGGCAGGACCATCTCCTCCAGGCGGGCCTCGTCGGCGTCCTCGAAGGCTTCCCGCATCACGTCCAGCGGGTCGTGGGGGCTCAGGCCCGGCCCGTACATCCAACAACCCAGGCCGTGCTGCGTGTCGATGAGCAGGTCGAACCCCGCGGGCAGTTCCGCCATCGGCAGTTGGAAACTGACCTCCACCTGCGCCCGCACCGCCCGCAGGAACAACACCGCGTCGAACCGGTTGCCGCCGCGATGCACCTCCTGCGAATCGTAGTCGTCCCTCACCGGCCTGCAGAACTTGCGGCTGCCCTTGAGAGCGGCCTGGCGAAGAGCCTGGACAAACTCAAAGCCGGAACTGCTGGAATGCTGAACTTGCGTCCGAATCATGGGATCCCCTTTGCGAAAGTGCGTTCTCAAAACCTCTTGTTCACTATGCCTTCTATATGTTATCTAAGATACTAACCGAGCACTAAAGTTTCAAGTCGAAAGTGAAAGATTTCTCTGCTTAAGGCGTACGTGCAATAGTGACAAAGGCTGAGAACGTCTATTCTTCGGGATGATATTCAACCACGGCTTCGATCTCATGCGTGACCAAGGCCGATTCCTGCAGGCGGGCCCCCATGAGCAGGAGATAGGGTATGGCGGCCAGAAGGCTGCCCATCGCGTGCTTGTGGAAGTCGTCAAACTCCACATCTCTTGAAGATACAAGATATTGCGCCAATTCTCCCAGTGCGCCGATGGCGACCGAGATCGCAATGGCGGCAAGCCCCCAGCCCAGGCGGCGGCAGCCCATCAGCCAGCACAGCACCAGCGTGCTCAGCGCCCCCGCCAGTGCGTGAAGCAGCCAATCGCCATAGCCGAACGCCTTGGCCCCGGCCAGGACGATGCCCGTCTCGTCGGAGATGCCTAGCAGCAGCAGGCTGCCGGCCAGGATCACGCCCAGAAGCCAACCGGGGTACCGCCTTGCGGGTCGGCCGGACTGCACCGCCGCCAGCCCCCACACCACGCCCACCGCCAGCGTCACGCCCGGACTGAACAGCCCGCCCGGCATGAACAGAGCGGCCGTGGTGATGCACGCGGCACACGACCAGATCACGCCCTGCCCCGCGCTGCCGCCAAACCGCCACGCCCGCATCAGCCAGGCACTGCACGCCAGACAGCCGATGATCAGCCACAGCACCCCGCCCCAGCCGATGGCGCCGAGCAGTATCTCCAACCCGCTATGCGTGGCGTTAAGCGTGTCGAACACGCCCTCGCCCCTGCCGAACACGCCTCTGGCCAAGGATGGCATCAGTCCGGGGTGCAGCACGAGGTGGGCAATGAACCAGCCGACGCCGAACAGGCCCGGCAGCAAGTAGTGCCTTCGACGCTGCGGCCAGAAGAGGCTCGCGGCCAGGAAGATCACCCCCAGGACGCCCAGGATGAGAACCGGCTCGCCCGTGGGCGACACCAGCCCCAGTAGAACCAGAAGCACCAGGACGCCCAGCGTGGCTATTTGTCCCAGCCAGGTGGGCGGGGCACCAGGGCCCGGTCGCAGAACCAGCGAAAAGGTAACCATCGCCCCGCCGGCGGCGAGCATCACCATGGCCGATTTCATCTGCGGGGCCTTGCCCCAAAGGATCACGAGGAGCGGCCCGACGATCATGGCCAGGCCGATGGCGGCGATGGCGGCGGTGCGGCCGCGACCGCGGGCCAGCAGGCTCTGCGTGAGCATCGCGGTCAGCGCGATCAGGAGTAGCTGGTACACGGCCGAGACGTCGAGGTTGCCGTCGAGCGGCGTGTGTGCGTGTCCGGCCCGGCCCAGGCCCACCTTCGCTAGGTGGTAGCCCCACACCAGCAGCGGCCCCAGCAGCGCCAGGTGGATCGGATGGCCGGGGATGGTGCGGTCGGCGGCGGCGGTCTTCCAGATGAACCACGCCGCCCAGATGATCAGCATCGCCCCGCCGGCCGCCCCCCACGCCGCAAACGACGGCCACCACCACATCAGCATGCCCACGCACGCCACCAGCACCAGCATCCAGCGGGCGATGGCTTCGACCTGACGCGATGTTGTGCCGATGGGGATCATTCAAAACCTTGGGCTTTGCGAAGAGACTATCCGAGCAACAGGTCGGTTGGCGGCTTGTCCGTTCGGCGCTGTTAGCGCTTGGCACCGACGAAAAACAGCGCCGAACGGACAAGCCGCCTCCCAACTCAATTCACACGTCTGGCGGTGACGGACTACTGCCCACGCCGGCGTTACTTCACAAACTCCCGGATCTTCTGCGCCACGAAGCGGACCTGCTCTTCACGCAACTCGGGATAGACCGGCAGGGCGAGCACCTCGGCCGCGGCCGTCTCGGCCACGGGGAACTGGCCGGTCTTGTAGCCCAGGTACTTGAAGCAGTCCTGCTGGTGCAGGCACAGCGGGTAATAGACGCCCGAGCCGATGCCCGCCTGCTTGAGGAACGCCTGCAGCTCGTCGCGGCGCTTCGTGCGGATGACGTACTGGTGATAGATGTGCACATTGCCCGGCAGCAGGTACGGCGTCTTCACCGCGGGCAGGCCGGCGAGCAGTTCGTTGTAGAGGCGGGCGTTGTTCTGGCGGGCGGCGGTCCAGTTGTCCAAGTGCCGCATCTTCACCACCAGGGCCGCAGCCTGCAGGTTGTCCAAGCGGAAGTTGCCGCCGATCCACTTGTAGAAGTACGTCGGCGACTGCCCGTGGTCGCGGAAGATCGTCAGCCGCTGGGCGAGCTCGGCGTCCTGCGTCAGGATCATGCCGCCGTCGCCGAAGCCGCCGAGATTTTTGGTGGGGTAGAAACTCAGGCACCCGGCCGTGCCGAACGAGCCGGCCTTGCGGCCGTGCTGGCTGGCGCCGATGGCCTGGGCGGCGTCCTCGATCACGTGCAGGTTGTGCTTCTTTGCGATCGCGCCGATGGCGGCCATGTCCGCAAGCTGGCCGTACAGGTGCACGGGCAGGATGGCCTTGGTCCGCGGGGTGATGGCGGCCTCGATCCTGGCGGGGTCGATGTTGAAGGTGTCGGGCTGGATGTCGACAAAAACCGGCCTGGCGCCCGTGCGAGCAACGCACCCGGCGGTGGCGAAGAACGTAAAAGGTGTGGTAATGACCTCGTCGCCGTCCTGGATGCCCAGGGCCATGAGGCATTCAAGGATGGCGTCGGTGCCGCTGGAAACGCCCACGGCGGCGGCGGTGCCCGAGTAGGCGGCGATCGTCTTTTCCAGTTCCTTGACGGCGGGGCCGATGGCGAAGATCTGGCTTTCGACCACGGCCGTCAGGGCGGGCATGATCTCTTCGCGAATCGTAGCGTACTGAGCCTTGAGATCGAGCAGCGGAACGTCCATGTTGACTCTCTTTCTATGGAATGCGGCGCATGCCGAAGTCTACCTGCCGCAGGCAGGCCGGCATGCTCGTGCGGGACATGCCGGCGCGTCGCAGACGGCGCGACCGTTCGGCATGGCGCCCTCACCACAATGCGTACGTTACGACGCCGGCCCAACGAGGTCAACGCCTAGTGCTTTTGCCTATCCGTAATGGATGGCTGGCAGAGCTAGTTTTCCGTGGCCGCTGCCGCGATTTTGCCGATATAATAGCGACCCTGCAATTCGACTTAACACGAGGAAATAGAACAGAATGAAATCATCCGCGATGACTCAGCAGTTGCTTCGAAAGATCGAGGCCCGCAAGGCCGTTGTCGGCGTCATCGGGCTGGGCTACGTCGGCCTGCCCCTGGTGCGGGAGTTCACCTCCTCCGGCGTGCCCGTGCTGGGCTTTGACATCGACCAGAACAAGGTCAAGAGCCTCCTGGCCGGGCAGAGCTACATCCAGCACATCTCGGCCGCCACCGTGCAGAAGATGCTGGACACCAAGCTCTTCTCGGCGACCACCGACTTCGACCGCCTCACCGAGGCCGACTGCATTATCATCTGTGTGCCCACGCCGTTGACCAAGACGCACGACCCGGACATGACCTACATCGAGGCCACGGCCGAGGCCATCGCCAAACGCCTCCGCAAGGGCCAGCTCATCGTGCTGGAATCGACCACGTACCCGGGCACCACGCGAGAGATCATGCTGCCCATCCTCGAGAAGACCGGCCTGAAGGTCGGGCAGGATTTCCTGCTCGCCTTCTCGCCCGAGCGCGAAGACCCCGGCCGCAAGGACTACACCACCAAGACCATTCCCAAGGTGGTCGGCGGGTATGACGAGAACTCGCTCGCCGCGGCCGTCGCCTGCTACGAGTGCGCGATCACGACGATCATCCCCGTCTCCAGCTGCGAGGCGGCGGAGGCGGCGAAGATACTCGAGAACACCTACCGCTGCGTGAATATCGCGCTGGTGAACGAACTAAAGATCCTGTTCGATCGCATGGGCATCGATGTGTGGGAAGTGATCCGTGCGGCGAGCACGAAGCCCTTCGGCTTCACGCCGTTCTATCCCGGCCCGGGCCTGGGCGGGCACTGCATCCCGATCGACCCGTTCTACCTCTCGTGGAAGGCGAGGCAGTACGGCCTGACCACGCGGTTCATTGAACTGGCGGGCGAGGTGAACGTGGCCATGCCGCGTTACGTGATCTCGCGGCTGATGGACGCGTTGAACGACCGGTCCAAGAGCCTCAAGGGCTCCAAGGTGCTGGTGCTGGGCCTGGCGTACAAGAAGGACATCGACGACGTCCGCGAGAGCCCCTCGCTGGAACTGATCGAACTGCTCAAGCACCGCGGCGCCAAGGTGGACTACAACGACCCCAACGTGCCCCGCACGCACAAAATGCGCGAGCACGACCTGAAGATGACGTCCAAGAAGCTCACGCCCGCGATGCTCAAGGCCTACGACGCCGTCATCATCTCCACCGACCACAGCGCATACGACTACGGCTTCATCGTCAAGCACGCCCGCCTCGTCATCGACACCCGCAACGCGTGCAAGAACGTCAAGTCCGGGCGCGAAAAGATCGTTAAAGCGTAGTGAATCAGTTAATCGGTGGATCGGTGAATCAGAACGGGAATCCCGGATCGTAGACCGGCGAGATCCTCACGGCCACGGCTCCCCAACCGCGTCAGCGGTTGGGCTAACAAAGCCTCGGGTTGCGAGCGAAGCGAGCTACCCGTGGTGAGAGCGCCTATGGCACCCTGCAACCGCGGAGCGGTTGGTTAACGCGGGGCCACCCATTTGCCAATGATTAGCCAACCGCTCCGCGGTTGAAAGCCTCTGTCTTCATTGTCACCGGGTAGCTCGCTGCGCGACCAACCCGAGGCTACGATATTCAGCCGCTCCGCGGCTGCATCGAAACTCAGGCGGCCGCACGCGGTTTCTCTATTGCCGCCGCACCGGCTTGCTGCTTTACTGATTCACTGATTCACCGATCCACTGATCCACCATTAGGAGCCACCCATGCGATACGTCGCCCTCGCCGTTCTGATCTTCACCACGCTGGCCGCTGCCGCAAGCGCGGCCGAGAACAAGCTGAAGTTCATGGACACGTTCACAGACTCCGAGCGGGCGGCGACGTATGTGGAAGGCAAGACGTACACGGTGCCGCAGGACTTCGTGGATGGCCAGTGGGAGGGCATCATCGCCGCCAGCGACGGCAAGACGTACTTCGGCTTCTCGTCGCACGGGCCCAAGACGAGCGGCCAGTTCTACAGCTATGACCCGCGGACGGACAAGGTCACGCACATCATCGACGTGGCGGCCTGGTGCGGCGAGAAGGAAGACATCGGCAAGTTCAACACGCAGGGCAAGATTCACTCGCAGATCTTCGAGGCCGACGGCAAGCTCTACTGCGCCACCACCTCCGCCCACATGACGCCGGTGAAGCCCTACGCGGGCGGCCACTTCCTCAGCTACGATCTCCGCACGGGCGAGTGCAAGGACCTTGGCCTGTACGCCGACAACGGCGGCGGCCTGCTCACCATGACCTACGAGCCCGTCCGCAAGCGGCTGTACGCGATCTCTCAGACCGACCAGACGCTTGTGTACTACGACCTGGCCGCGGGCAAAATCGTCAAGGTGGGCTCGTGCGAGAACAACCCCCACCAGTGCCGCCAGCTCATCAGCGACAACCTGGGCAACGTCTACGGCAGCACGTTCGGCGGCGGGATCTACAAGTACGACCCCAACACCAACAAGATCGTCACCTTGGCGGCCACCGTCCCCTTCGACCCCAACGCCCCGCAGCCGACGCCGCTTTCCACCGAACCCAACCAGAAATTCGAAAGCAGCAAGACCAGCTGGTACTGCACGCACTGGGTGGCCATGGTGCGCGACGAGAAGACCAGCGCGTGGTACGGCGTGCGCGGCAATGATGAGTACCTCTTCAAGCTGCAGCTGCCCGCCGATGGCAGCGACAACCTCAAGCTCGAGGGCCTCGCCCAGTTCGGATATCGGCCCAGCTCGGTCCAGCCGCGTTTTGCCAGCCTGGGCATGTGCATCCTGGGACGGAAGATCTACTACTGCTCCTACCCGATGTGGCGGCCGATGGCACACCTGATGAGCTACGACATCGACAAGGGCCAGGTGACCGACCACGGGCCCATCGTGTGCGAGGGCGGGCGTCGCGTCAGCGAGATTCACAGCTTGGTGGCCGGCTCGGACGGGACGCTGCACGCCGCGGCCATGGTGTGGTCCATCGAAGGCAAAGACCCCGCCAACCCATGGGCCGACCGCGCGGGGTGCTACTTCCACAGCCGCTTCATGAAGATCGACCCCAAAACCTCGTTCAAGAATCAGCCGAAATAGAGGCATGGTCACTTCAGTGACCCATGGAATTTGAGCGCCGCAGTTGCGGAACGAGCCTATCTAGCGTCCGCCAACCGCGGAGCGGTTGGTTAATGTGGGGCCCGCTGTTCGCCAATGATTAACCAACCGCTCCGCGGTTGAAAGCCTTGGTGCTTTGTCCCCGGGTAGGTCGCTGCGCGACCAACCCGGGGCTAGGATATTCAGCCGCTCCGCGGCTGGGTTGGACGCAATCACAATGCGTTCTTCACAGAGGTCGCAGGCTTGCGACGACGAGCATATCCGAGTCGGTAGCCGAGAATGATGCTCTTGGATGATCCAGCTTCATGGTTCACTGAAGTGACCATGCCTCATTTTGTCTTCGCCTTGGGCTTCTCGTCGATCTTCTTGAGGGTGGCCTCGGCGAGGCGTTTGCCCAGCTCGATCTGCGAGGCGGTGTTGAAGTGGACGTTCTCGTAGGTCTTCAGGTCGGCCGCGGGGACGAAGACGGTGTTGGCGATGGAGTCGGGGGCCATCTTCTGGGCCTCGCGGATGCTGGCGTATTCGGGGTTGCTGCACACCTCGCCCAGCACCATCGGCAGGTCCTTGTCCTCCACGTCGGTGCGGAGGCGGGCGGCCAGGTCGGCCAGGAGCTTGACGTATTCCTCCTTGGCGAGCTTGGCGTCGCTCTCGCCCTGGTGCCACACGAACGCCCGCAGGCGGAAGCTGTGCCCCTTGGCCTTGACGCCCGCCAGCGTCGCCTTGGTGAACTTGATCATGTCGGCATACAGGCCGCTGGCCTCGCCCACTCGCCACTTGGTCTGCAGGCTCGTCCCGCCGGCGGCGAACTTGATCAGCAGCACGTGCCGCCCGGGCATGCCGTCGGCCATCGTGCGGCCGAACGACAGCTCGGGCCCGAACGACGTGGCCGCGAAGTCGGGGGTCGCCGCGTTGGCGTCCAGCGGCTTGCCCGGGCCACGGCACAGGCCCGAACTCAGCGGCATCAGGCGAGGGGCCTTGTCGGGGCCGTTGTAGCCGGGGTAGGCAATCATCACGTCCTGCTGCGGCACGAGGTAGGCCGCCAAGTCGCCCGTCAGTTCCGCCGCCTTCGCGCGGCCGTCCATGTTGGACTGCCCCGCCAGGATGAACACGTCGAACTGCAGGGGCCCCGCCGGCAGTTTCGCCGCCGCCGGGCGGGCGCTCGCCGCAGGCCGGCTCGACGCCGATGGCTGCGATGTCTGCCCCGATGCCGATGCCGCCACGCTCCCCGCCGCCAATGCCACCATCAGCCACACTCCTGTCCGCATGGAAACCTTCTTTCACGCCGGCCGCAATGATTGGTCCCGGGCCGACGCGCCCATGGTACATCCTCCTTGGCGACGAGGACAAGAGGGCGCCCCATGCTGCGGCACGACATGCGCTTGCCCGGGGCTCAGCCCGCCTTTCTCTCCGCCATCAGCGTCTCGCGGCGCGCGAGGAGTTCCTGCTCGTGCCTCTTCTCATCGTCGATGATCTTCTGGAGGATGGCGGCGTGATGAGGGTCGTTGATGGCCAGCAGCATTCCGGTGTAGAACACAACCGTGTCGCGTTCGGTGGCCACGGTCAACGCCAGGGCCTCATCGAGCGTCATGTCCTGGTGCTGAATGATGTCGTAGATGCCTTGGAGCGAGGGCGTGATCTTGTTCTCGATCAGGTCCTTCACCTGCTGCCGCTGGGCGTCGGTGAGGGGCCTGTAAATCGCGCCGCCGCCCGCCTGCAGGTCCAGCAGCATGCGGTGGAAGACGTGGTAATGCTCATCCTCCTGCGCGGCGAAGCCCGCGAGAAACCTTGTCACAGGGTCCTCAGGGCCGCCGGTGAAAGTCGCCATCAGTTCGTAACACACCCCAAGAGATTCCTCCAACTCCATGGCGATCTCCAAGAGTTGCCTCGCGTCGATCGGCTCCATGACCAAGGCCTTTCGCTTTAGGTTATCGAGTCCCACACCTTTGATACGATGCCGAGCCTTTGCCCGCCCCGCAAAGGGGCCTCGGGGGTTAGATAGAATGTTCCGCCGTGCAAGCAGGTCACGTTCGCTACGTTAGGCTTACTGTCGCACTATCCACAGGAGTGTTTATGACATTGCAGGTGAAGGAGGTCGCTTCGTCGCGGGGGCGTGAAGTCTACCTGTGCGCCGTCGCCGCGGCGTGCGGCGCGGGCGAGGCGCAGTCGATGCTGGATGTGATCGCCGCCGAGGCAGCCAGACGTTCAGCCCGCTTGTGTCGCGTGCGAATCTTCCTGCCCGACGGCGACGCCGAGCCTTTCTTCCAGGCCTGGGCCGCCCTGCAGAAAACGCAGGCGCTGGCTGTGCCCGTGACCTGGCTGCGGGCGGGCGAGGGCCAGCGGGCGGCCGTGCAGGCCCACGCCATCGCCTCCAGCGGCCGATGGGCCGCCCTCAATGGCACGGGCGGCGCGGGCGGCCTGTCGCTGCAGGACGAGGAACACCGCTGGGCGTTCCTGGGCGGCATCAACGGCGGCAGCGGCGGCGATTTCGCCATGACCACCGAACAGTCATTCATCGCCGCCCAAGGCCTGCTCGCACAGGCGGGCATGGAACTGGGCGACGTGGCCCGGACGTGGTTCTTCCTCGACAAGATCCTCACGCGGTACGACGCCTTCAACGTCGGCCGCTCCAGGCTGTTCAAGCGCGAGGGCATCCTCACACTGGGCTTGGAGGGCGATGCGAAGGTGCCGGCCAGCACGGGCATCGGCGTCTCGCCCGCGGGCCAGGCGGTGCTGGCGATGGAAGCCTTGGCCGCTCGCGGCCCCGCCGGCACGGTCGTCCGCCTGCCGGCCGCCGGCAAGCAGCGGAGCGCCTACGAGTACGGCTCGGCCTTCTCGCGGGCGGCCCAGGTGCTGACGCCCGGCGGCAGGTGCGTGCTGATCTCGGGCACGGCCGCCATCGACGCCCAAGGCAAGACCTGCTTCCTCGACGACGCTCCCGCGCAGATCCGCATGACGCTGGCCAACGTCCAGGCCGTGCTGCAGCAGTGCCGGTGCGGCGGCGACGACGTGACCGAGGCCATCGCCTACTGCAAGACGCCCCAGATCGCCCAACAGTTCGCGGCCGACACGTGCGGCTGCGGCCAGTGGCCCTGGGTCATCGCCGTCGGCGACGTCTGCCGCGCGGACCTGCTGTTCGAGGTTGAAATCACCGCCTGCGCGCCCAAGTGATTGTCCATGATGTTGCCGCTCGCTTGCGTTTTAGCGCACGGCGGCCACACCGGGTGGCATGGGTTCACATAGCGACTCGCTGCTCGCGAAACGGCAATTGACCTGATGAGGTTCGTCTGATGACCCGGCGTCTGATCTTCACCGCTGCGATACTGCTTTGGGCGTTCTCGGCCGCCCGCGGCCAGACGACCGCGCCGGCAGCGCCGCCCGCCGCCAGCGCGAAGCTCGATGCCCTGGTCGCCAGCAAGTGCCAATCGTTGAAGCTCCCCCTCGCCGCCCCTTGCAGCGATGAAGTATTCCTCCGCCGCATCTATCTCGACGTCATCGGCACGCTGCCCGACATCGACCAGGCCCGGGCCTTCCTCGCCGACAAGGCCGCCAACAAGCGGGCGGCGCTGATCGACCGCCTGCTCCAGCGGCCGGAGTTTGCCGACTACTGGGCCCTGAAGTGGAGCGACCTGCTGCGGATCAAGAGCGAGTACCCCGTCCGCCTGTGGCCCAAGGCCGCGCAGACGTACTACCGCTGGGTCCGCCAGAGCCTCGCCGAGAACAAGCCCTACGACCGTTTCGTGACGGAGCTGCTGACGGCCACCGGCAGCAACTTCCGCGACGGCCCATGCAACTTCATGCGCGGCGTGACCAGCAAGGATCCGCAGAGTCTTGCCCAGATCACGGCGCTGCTCTTCATGGGCCTCCGCTCGCCCGGCAGCGACGCCAACGTGCCGGTCGGCCTTTCGGCCGATGATCTGCTGCACCTCGCGGCCTTCTTCGCCCAAGTGCGATACAAGGCTACCGGAGAGTGGAAGGAAGAGATCGTCTACCTCGATCTGCCGGCCGTGATGCGAGAGGGCAACCGCCCCGTCGCGCCGCGATTTCCCGGCGGGGCCGCGGCCAGCGTGCCCAGCGGCGCCGACGCGCGGGCCGTCCTGGCGGCCTGGCTGACGAGGCCGGAGAACCCTTACTTCGCCCGCAACATCGCCAACCGCACGTGGAGTTGGCTGATGGGCCGCGGCATCGTGCACGAGTGCGACGATGTCCGCCCCGGCAACCCGCCGTCGAATCCGGAGCTGCTCGATACGCTGGCGGCCGAGGTGATCGCCGGCCATTACGACATGCGGCACCTGTTCCGCGTGATCCTCAATTCACAGACCTACCAGCGCGCGTCGGAACTGCCCGGGGCCGGCCCCGAAGCCGACGTGCAGTTCGCCCGCTATCGCCCGCGCCGGCTGGGGGCCGAGGTGCTGCTGGACGCGATGTGCAAGCTCACGCAGACCACGCAGAGCTACTCCAGCATCATCCCAGAGCCTTACACCAAGCTCACCGACTGGCGGGCCATCTGCGTCGCCGACGGCAGCATCAGCTCATCTTTCCTCGAGCTTTTCGGCCGCCCGCCGAGGAACTCGCCGCTGGAGTCCGAACGCAGTTCGCGCCTGTCGCTGCGGCAGGTGCTGCTGCTCCTGAACTCCAGCGACGTCGAGCGGATGATCAGTTCCAGCCCGCGCCTCAAACGCCTGGCCGGGCCCAAGACGACCAGCGCCGAGGCGATTGACGAGCTTTATCTCGCCGCCTTCAGCCGCCCGCCGACCGAGCAGGAGAAGCAGGCCCTGCTCGATTTGATGAAGGGCAAGGACCGAAGCGTGGCCCTGGGCGATCTGATGTGGGCGATCCTGAATTCCGGATCGTTCCTGATGAACCGATAGTCAGACGATCAGTTCACATTGATGGCGATGCTTATGAACAACGACACGGACAACCGCAAGGGCCTCACCCGCCGCGACTTCTTCAAGACAACGCTGGCGGCGTTGGGAGGCGCAGCGGCGGCGAGCGTGCTGGGCCCCCTGCCGGCGTGGGCGGCCACATCCGCCCCGGCCAGCGCACCGGCCCCGCTGCCTCAGGGAGGCAAGGCGAAGTCCATCATCCTCCTGTGGATGAGCGGCGGTCCCTCGCATATCGACACCTTCGACCCCAAGCCCGACGCCGGCGAGCCCTACTGCGGGCCCTTCCGCAGGCCCCTGGACACCAACGTGCCCGGCATTCGCCTGGGGCCGCTGCTGCCGCTGCTGGCCCAGCAGGCGGACAAGCTGGCCATCATCCGCTCGATGACCCACGGCAACAACGGCCACGAGACCGCGACCTACCTCATGCAGACCGGCACGCTGCCATCGAAGGACCTGTGCTATCCGTCGATGGGGGCGGTGGTGGCCTACCAGCGGCAGTTGAAGCGACAGTACACGGGCCTGCTGCCGGCGTACGTCTCGCTGCTGAGCTCGCTGGGGCGATTCTCCGAGGCGGGCTTCCTCGGCAGCGACTACCAGGCCTTCGCCACCGGCGGCGACCCCACCGGCCGCGAGTTCGCCGTGCAGGGGCTGGTGCTGCCCAAGAGCATGACGGCCCAGCGCGTGACGGATCGCCGCGCCCTGCTCGATGCGGTCGACGGCAAGTCCGCCGGCGGCGACGCCGAAGCGGCCGCCCTGGCTGAGCACCGCCGCAACGCCTACGAGCTGATGATGGGCGAGGCTCCCCGCGTGTTCGACCTGTCTCGCGAGAAGGACGACCTCCGCGACAAGTATGGCCGCAACCGCTTCGGGCAGTCCTGCCTGGCCGCGCGGCGGCTGGTGGAGGCGGGCGTGCCCTTCGTGACCGTCAATCACGGCGGCTGGGACACGCACAAGGAACACTTCCCCGCGATGAACCGCATGCTGCCCGTGCTGGATGCGGGATTCGCGACGCTGCTGTCGGACCTCGCGCAGCGCGGCCTGCTGGAAAGCACGCTGGTGATCTGGATGGGCGAGTTCGGCCGCTCGCCCAAGGTATCCAAAGAGCCCCCGTGGAATGGCGGACGCCAGCATTTCGGCGCTGCGTTCTCGGCCGTGCTGGCCGGCGGCGGCGTCAAGGGCGGGCTCGTCGTCGGCGCGACGAACAACACCGCCGAGGATGTCAAGGAACGCCCGGTGTATCCGTGGGACCTCGCCGCCACGATCTATCACCTTGCCGGCGTCGACGCGACGGCCTCGCTGCCCGACGGCCAGGGCGGCGCCGCGCCGATCACCCCGGCCCTGCCCGCCACTGCCAAGCGGGGCGGGATTCTGCGGGAGGTCCTGTAGTGAACGCACGACTGTTCCTCATGGCCGCGATCGCCGCGTCGCTCAGCGCGATGGCGCTGGCCGAGACGCCGCCACCGGTGGCGGCGTATGTGTACCCCGCCGGCGCGCGGGCGGGCACGACCACCGAGTGCGTCGTCACCGGCACGAATCTTCAGTTCTCGCGCGATGTCCGCTGCTCGGGCGGCATCGTGGCCAAGGTGCTCAAGACCACCACGATGCCGGCAGTGCGAGACCGCACCAGCCAGACCATCACCGCCAACAGCACCGTCCGCCTGCTGCTGAACGTGCCCGCCTCCGCCCCGGCGGGCCTGGCCGACATCCGCCTGGTGAGCGACGGCGGCGTATCCAACCGCCTGCGGTTTGACGTCGGCACGCTGAGCGAGATCAGCGAGGCGGAGCAGAATTCCAAGTTCGGGCAGGCCCAGCCGCTGGGCGACCTTCCCCTCACGATCAACGGCCAGATCACCGAGGGCGACCGCGACTTCTTCCGCTTCGCCGCGCGGAGGGGGCAGAAGATCGTCTGCCGCGTGACGGCCCGGACGCTGCTGCCCTACATCGCCGACGGCGTGCCGGGGTGGAACGATGTATGCATGATGGTCTATAATTCCGCAGGCAGGGAGATCGCCACCGCCGACGACAACGGCAGCAACCCCGACCCGGTGCTGATGTTCACGCCGCCGGCCGACGGCAACTACGTGCTGGAACTCCGCGACGTGCTCATGCGAGGTCGCGGGGACTTCGTCTATCGCCTCCGCATCGGGCAATTGCCGCAGATCACGCACGCGTTCCCGCTGGGCGGGCGACGCGGAACCGACGTGAAGGTCGCCCTGGCCGGATGGAACCTGCCGCGCGACACGTTCCAGGCCACGCTGCAGCGTGCCGCAGCCGGCATCCAAGCGATCCGCGCTGGGGGCGAGTGCTGCAACGACATCTTCCTGGCCGCGTCGGATTACGACGAGGTGCTGGAGAAGGAGGATAACGACTCGCCCAGCCAGGCACAGGCCATCGTCTGCCCCACCGTCGTCAACGGCCACATCGGCCGAGCGGGCGACGTCGACTGCTATTCGATCATGGGCGAGGCGGGCCAGAAGCTGCTGGCCGAAGTGCAGGCGCGGCGGCTGGGCTCGCCGATGGATTCCATCATCACTCTACTGGGGCCCGACGGCAACGCGGTGGCGGAGAACGACGACTACAACGACGTCGCCGCCGGCATGATCGCCCACCAGGCCGACTCGCGGATCCTGGCGACGCTGAAGACGGCGGGCGCGTACGTCCTCCGCGTGCGCGAGGTGCAGGGCAAGGGCGGCGATGCGTACGGCTACCGCCTGATCGTCGCCCCGCCGCGGCCGGACTTCTATCTCCGCGTCATGCCCGACAACCTCCGCTGCGCCCCCGGCGACAGCGCGATCGTGAACGTGCAGGCGGTGAGGGTGGATGGGTTCGACAGGGCCATCCGCATCGAGGTGGATCAGTTGCCCGCCGGCGCCGTCGCCAGCCCGGCGATCATCTGGCCCAACGCCGACCGCGCCGCCCTGACCATCACCGTGCCGCCGGACGCCGCCGCGGGCGTCGTCACGCCCCGCATCGCCGGCCTGGCCCGCACGGACGGCGGCATCGTCCGTCGCCTCGCCCAGCCGGCCGAGGAACTCACGCAAGCCTTCAGCACCAGGCACGTGCTGCCGACGGCGGAGCTGGCGCTGGCGGTGGTGGAGGCGTCGCCGTTCCGCCTGTCGCTGGTCAATCCGCCGGCCAAGCCCGTGGAGCTTCGCTTCGGCGAGCAGGTTTCGTTCACCGTTAAGGCCACCCGCCCGGCCGACAGCAACAACGGCGTGTTCTTCAAGCTCTTCGAGCGCTACCCCGCGCTGAACGTGAACTACAACTCGATCGCGCCGGAGGCCAACGAGATGGTGGTGACGATTTCGCTGCGCAACCGCCCGCCCGCCGGCGCGCAGTACAACGTCATCCTCACCGGGCAGATGCGCGTCGGCCGCGACCAAGCCAGCCGCACGCTGCCCGCAATCACCCTCGTCGTCGCCGACTCGCCCGCATCGGCGCCCGCCACGCGTCCCGCGTCTCAGCCGGCCTCCCGCGCAAGCACCCCACCCGCCGCCCGCGCGACGTCCCAGCCGGCCACACGCGCCGCTTCAAAGCCCGCGTCTGCCCCAGCGACACAACCATCGCGGTCAAATCCGTGAACGACGCAATTTGGCAGATGTCGCTGGGCTTAGGCCTGATGTATAATATCGGAGGTGAGATTATGGATTGGCGACAACGAGTCTCTGTGGACCCAGCCATTTGTCATGGCAAGGCGTGCATCCAAGGCACGCGCATCATGGTCTCTGTCATTCTCGACAACCTCGCCGCTGGTATGACACCTTCGGATATCATCCAGAACTACCCCTCCCTCAAGCCCATCGACATTCAGGCTGCCATTGCTTATGCGGCGGAACTGGCCCGCGAACGCACTCTCCAGATGCCAAAAGAAGCGGTCTGATACGATTCAAGATTGACGAGAACCTTCCTGAAAATCTCGCCATCACGCTGCGCGCAAATGGACACGATGCTCATACGGTTCATCAGGAGGGGCTGTCGGGAGCCCCCGACGGTGCCGTCTACGATCATTGCAGGACAGAATCGCGAATTCTCATAACTCTTGATCAGGACTTTTCCGACATCCGAATCTATCCCCCTGGGCAACACCACGGGATCATTGTCATTGCCGGAAAGCGACAAGACCGAGAGCATGTGCAGAGCATTTTCCTTCGAGTGCTCCCATTGCTCAAAGACAACCCGATCGACAACGATCTCTGGATCGTCGACGAGTCGCGTGTTCGGATTCGCGGCGGAAGCAAGAGCCAGTAGGCATTGTGCCTGCGTCAGTGCTGCCGAATTGGGGTTTGACCCGTGTCAGACGGCTGATCTCGCCATTATGGGGATCCCGCTCACGGGCCAGCTTTGCGGGGGCATGGCTTTTCTAACGGGACCATCAGAGCACTTCGATGTACCATCGCTCTGTGATGGCGATCGCGACCATGCCCAAGCAAAGGCCAAACAGCATCCACGAAATCGATCGTTTGCGCGGCCATCTGTAGGTCTCGGCCCAGCGAAATAGATAAGCACCCTGTACCATCGCTGCAATAAGACAGAACAGCGGGGCCAATAACAGCAACGCCTCGGGGAAGAGCATAAAGATGAAGATGAACAGCGGCACCGTCCTCAGGCAAAAGGACAATGAGACTGCCGCCACGACACCGAATAGCACAAACCCGATTCGCATCCAGATTGGCTGACGCCAATCGAAACGCTGTCGCGTGAGCAGATCACCGAGTACCAGAAACGTTGGTATGGCAAGGCAGACCATCAACTGCCCGAGGCTGAGCCCAAGTTTATGCCCGAACATCTCGTAAGAAGCCCCACCGAATGCGAGGAAGGCTGACACCCACGGCCATATCCGAATGACATCGTCAGGCACTTGGCGCCGTACCGTCCGATTGGGGGTAATATCCACGGCTTCCTCCCCTGTCGCGATGCTCCAGGCAGGCGAGCGGGTTCGCCCGCCTGCCTGGGTCGCGTGATGATCGAACTTACTTCTTGAGCTGATCGGGCGGGACGCCGTCGGCGAAGCCTTCGGCGAGGCCCTCGGCGATGATCTTCTCGGCCTTGTAGCCCCCGCGCTTCTTGTCCTGGATGTACATGATGGCGAAGATGACGATCAGCACCAGCGACAGCGGCGCGACGTAGCGGAACGACATCAGCCCGCCCTTGTTGTCGGCCGGGCCGAGGATGCCCTTGGCCGCCTCGGCGGCGGGGCTGTTGCCGCCGATCTTGATCGCCTCACGCAGGGCATTCGCCGTGTCGTACTCCGGAAGGACCCCCTTGGCCTCGTAGGACGCCAGCACCGTCTTGGCCGTCGTCACAGCGGCGAGATAATCGGCCCCGATCTTCTCCGGCTGCTTGGCCGCGATGGCAGGATACGTATCCACCACCTGCCGCAGCACGATGGCGGTGGCGTTGGGGTCCAGTTCCTTGTGCAGGTACGTGTCGGCGATCTTGCCCATCTGCGGCGTGGCCACCATTCCCACGACCAGCATGCCGATGCCGCCCAGCAAGGCCAGCGCCAGCGCGCCGCCCTTGGGCACGCGCTCCGCCGCCGTGCCCAGCATGGTCGGCCAGAAGTAGCACACGCCCATCGCAAAGATCGTCGCCGCCACGCCGGCCATCAACAGGGTCGTTGCGAAGCTCAGCAGCACCAGGCCCGCCCCGGCCAGGATGGACGACATCAGCAGCACGCCCGTATTCGACAGGCGGTGCACCACCGGCCCGGCGAACGCCCGCATGATGGCCATCAGGCCGGTGATCCACACCAGTACGAGAATGCCGTGAATACCGCCGGACTCCAGCACCGAGGGAATCCACCGCTGCGGCGCCAGTTCCAGCGAGGCCGTGATCATCATGCACAGGAACAGGACGAGGAAGAAAGGCCGCAGCAGCGTCTCCTTCACCATGCCGCCGAAGCTGATGCCCGACTGCACGCGCTCGGTGGCGGGGAACTTCTGCCCCGTGAACAGGATGCCGTAGATGACGGCCGGCACCAGGATGACCGCCAGCTTCAATTGCCAGGCCATGAACTTCCAGCTCCCCATATCCACGCCTGCGAACCCGCTCTGGGTGATCAGGAAGCCCGTCAGGCCGCCGATGACGATGCCGCCCGGGAACCACATGTGAAAATGATTGAGCTTCCGCGTCTTGTTATCGGGGAAGATCGTCGCGATCAGCGGGTTGCAGACGGCCTCGACCGTGCCGTTGCCCAGCGACACGATCAGCGCGCCGGCAAAGAGCATCCAGAACTTGAACTCCCACGACTGCCCCGCCACCACCCCCGTGCCGGTGAGGATCATGATGGCCACGCCGATGACGTGACACAGCAGCGCGAACCGCATCAGCAGCCGCATGCCCAGGGCGTCGCACAGCGGGCCCAGCACGAAGATCGAGATTGTGAAGCCCCACGTCCCGGCGCCGATGATCCAGCCGACCTGTTCGTTGGTCAGCACGAACTGCTGCTTCAGGTCGCCCATGATGTCGGCGAAGATCGCGAAGGTCACGGCCGTGACGATCAGCGACATGCAACTGGCTACGAAGAGCCGCCCGGGATGAATGCCAGCGAGGCCGCCTGCGGACGTGTTGATTTGTGAAGACACCTGCGTCTCCTTTGAAAGTCGCGATGAAATGCCCAGCCCAACGCCGGGGTCGCGAGGTAATGTAACCATCGCGCGGGGAGTGTTCAAGGCGCATCCGCCGGCTGCGACTGCGGCCGCGGCGACAGACGCGGGTTTACAATAACGCGGCCGGGCGTTTACAATCTTCCACCGTGAGGTTGATAGTATGCCGCGCCGACCGTTGTCGGAACCGTCCTGCACCACGAATAAAGGTGAGCCATGACCCAGCAGAATTACGAGATGAAGACCGAGAAGATCAGGTCCGAGTTCCTCCGCCTCAAGAAGGCGAGCCCCGAGCGTTTCAAGCGGCGGCTGAACCTGTCGTGGAGCAACTGGGGCTTCGGCATGGAGAGCCTCGCCGACTCGGCCAAGCGTCTGGCCAAGGCGGGCGTGGGCTACATCGAGCTTCACGGCAACCACTACGGGCCGGACCTGGGCTACAAGGTCGATGAGACGCTGAAGATCCTCGGCGACCACAATATCAAGGTCGGCGGCGTGTGCGGCATGTTCTCGGCCGACAACGACATGGCCAGCAACCGCGCCGTGCAGCGCCAGGCGGCCATCGACTACCTCAAGCGCGAGGTGCCGTTCACCGCGGCCGTCGGCGGCAGCTACATCCTCGTCGTGCCCGGCGCGGTGGGCAGGCCCGGCGCGTACGACGCCATGGAGTTCGACCGCAGCGTCGAGACGCTCCGCATCGTGGCCGACCTCTTCGTGAAGCACAAGGTACGTGCGGCCATCGAGCCCATTCGCGCCGCCGAAGTCAGCTTCGTGCACACCATCGCCGACGCCAAGAAGTACATCGCTGCCGTGAACCATCCCGGCGTGCAGCACATCAATGGCGACGTCTACCACATGCAGGCCGAGGAAAGCCACATCGCCGAGGCCCTGGTCGCCGCGGGCGACCAACTGACGAACCTTCACATGGCCGACTCCAACCGCTGCGCCCTGGGCGACGGCGCGATGGATCTCGACGCGATCATCATGGCCCTGTACGTGATCGGCTACAACACCGACGGCCGCTTCGTCACGCCCGAGCCCCTGGGCCCCGGCGGCGACCCCTACCCCGCGATGTACGGCAAGCCCGACAAGGCCCTGCTGGACTCGCTGGTGCAGAAGTCGGCGGCCTACTTCCGCCAGCGCGAGGAATACCTGCTCTCGCTGTGATGAGGCGGCGGGCACGGGTGCAACGTTAGTGGTCCTTCACCTTGAATCTGGGAGTAAGGCTTTGGCGGCGGCTTGCCGTTCGGCGCTGTCAAATCCGGGTGGCGCCCTGGGCCTTCTACAGCGCCGACCTGTGAGCAACTCCGCGATTTGCCTCTGTAAAGCTCAACGTGCGACTGGAAACGCCGTGCGCCCCCGCGCACGCTCAGCCTGCGACCGCGCGATTGCTCATATTCTCGCATAAAGAATGAAGTCGCTGTTGTTGCCGAGGCCCGGCGGCGTTACCCTAAACAACCGATGAGTGAACAGGAATCATCCTGGACGGCCGAGGTGATGAAGCTCGCGGGCTGCATCGTTGCATGCCAGGCGATCGGGCTGATCGGCACCATCTTCACGCTGCCGGCCCTGCCGACGTGGTACGCCGCGCTGGCCAAGCCCTCCTTCACCCCGCCGGGCTGGGTCTTCAGCGTGGTGTGGGTAACGCTATACACGATGATCGGCATCGCCGCGTTCCTGGTGCTGCGGCTGGACACCCGCCGACAGGAGGTGAGGCTGGCCCTCGCCGCGTTCGTGATCCAGTTGCTGCTCAACGGCCTGTGGCCCTACCTCTTCTTCGGCCGCCGCGACCCCGTGGCCGGCCTGCTGGACATCTGTTTTCTGTGGATCGCGACACTGATCACGTGGTTGCGGTTTAGAACTATTTCGCAGGCGGCGACGCTGCTGCTGACGCCCTACCTGCTGTGGGTGTCGTTTGCAGTCGCCTTGAACGCCGGCATCGTGTGGATGAACCGCTGACCAGGAGCCTGTTGTGCAGATTGACCCGCAGTGGATGCCCTGCCTGGCCGTCGCCTCCGGCGTAAGCTTTTCGGTGATGGCCATCTCCTACCGCGTCGGGGCGCCCCGCCGCGTCACGCCTACCCACATCCTCCTGATCGCCTGCGCGATGGGCATGGCCGTTTTCGGCTCCCAGTCGCTGTCGCAGTGGGGGCAACTGCCTCTTCGCGTGGTGGGCCTGGCGATGCTGGCGGGCTTCTCGCAGTACCTGCTGCTCAAGCTGATGCAGTCGGCCCTGAAGCACGGGCCGCTGTCGCCCATGTGGTGCGCGCTGATGCTGGGGTTCATCCCCGTCATCGTCTATGCCTCGGTCGCCTTCGGGGAGACGCTGGAACTCAAGCACTGCCTCGCCATCGGCACCGCCACCGCCTCGGTGCTCTCGGCCGCCTTCGCCGACTGGATCGTCCACCGCCTCCGCGGCGGGGTGAAGGTCTCGCGCGAGGCGGCGCCCCAGACCGACCGCCACCTGCACCGCACGCTGCGCGAGTCGCTGCTGTACGGGGCATTGCTGATGGCCATCCTGGTGACCAATGCCATCGCCAGCATCGCGGTCAAGGAACTCAGCACCCGCGTCCTGCCCGACGCGGGGACCGCGCCCACCCACGCCGCGGCCAGTTACATGGACGAGTTCCGATACGCTTACTTGTTCCTGCTGTACCTGTTCATCGAGATCGGCATCGTGATTGAGCTGGCTGCGTCCAAGGCGCCCGCCGCCCCTAGCCGCAGCGTCATTGGCCTGGGCGTGCTGGCCGGGTGCGGCACCATCGCGGGCATGATCACCCTGACGATCTATTCGGCCGGACATGCGGCGGCCTTGTTTCCCGTCGCGGGCGTCTCCTCGATCGTCGCCACGTCCGTCGGCTCGGTCCTGCTGTTCGGCGAGAAGATGTCGCCCGGCTGGCTGCTCAGCGTCGGCCTGGGCATCGCCACCGTCATCATCGCCAGCGTGTGATCGTCGGCGGCGGCGTCAGTTGGCGAGCTTGACCCAGCGTCCTTGAGAGTGCGAGCGGTAGATGCCCAGCACGACCTCGACGGTGTGGCGGGCGGAGGCGGCGGAGACGAAGGGCGGGCGGTTGTCGCGGATGGCGTCGACGAAGTCGGCCAGTTGCGTCGGATGGCTGGGGCCGTAGTAGCTCTTCACCGACTCGATCACCTTGCTGTCCCGGCAGTCGGCGAGATCCTTTCGCACCTTCGCCTCGACGGCGGGGTCGTCGAAGATGGCCTTGATCGCCTCGCCGTGGCGCAGGTCGATCGAGCCCTTGGACCCGTGGATCGACAGCGTCGGCTCCCAGTTGAGGTGGCTGGAGCACGTCGCCTCGATGGAGCCTAACGCCCCGTTTCGGAAGGCCAGCGTGGCCACCGCCGTGTCCTCGGTCTCGATCACGTCGCCGTGCGTCAGGTTGCGGTGCGCGCCGCAGAGCGACTCCACGCCGCCCGTGATCCACACCAGCGCGTCGATGAAGTGGATAGCCTGGTTGATCAGCACCGCCCCGCCTTCCTTATCCCACGTGCCGCGCCAGTTGTCGCCCTGGTAGTAGGCGTTGGTGCGGAGGCAGCGCATCTGCACGCCGGCCGTCAGCAACTGCCCCATCACGCCCTCGTCCACGAGGCGCTTGAGATACTGGTGCACGCGGTCGAAACGATGCTGGAAGATGCCCGAGAACACCAGGCCGCTGTTGCGGCGATGGGCGGCGAACATCTGCTCCAGGCCCGCCTCGTTGGCGGCCAGGGCCTTCTCGCACAGCACGTGCTTGCCGGCATTGAGGGCGTCGGCGCTGATGGGCGCATGCGAGGCGTGATCGGTGCAGACGGAGATGCAGTCGACGGACTTGTCGGCCAGCACCTCGCGATAGTCGGCCGTGGTGCGGGCGATGCCGTACTTGCGGGCCATCGCCTCGGCCTTGGCCGGCACGATGTCGCACGCCCAGGCCACCTCCACGTCCGCCAGCCGCTGATAGCTCTCGACATGGGCGGGCCCGATCACCCCGCACCCGATCACCGCCGCACGCAATTTCCCAGCCATGATGTACTGCCTTTCCGTCGCCGGCACTGCATGCACCGGCGACCAAAAGGCCGATATTCTAGACATCAGGGCGCAGGATGCAAGACGCTGGTCGTTGCGACGGAGGGCCGTCGCATTCTCGTAGCACGGCCGTCTCGGCCGTGCGCCCCACGGGCGTCTCGCCCGTGGAAACTCCTAGAGTCAGCAGGACCGAGCCGGTCTTGCGAGACGCGCATGTTACGAAACAAAGAATGCGATGGCCCTGTCCTTGCGGAGGGACCAGTCGCATTTGCGTAGCACGGTCATGGCGGTGTAGAAAAAACAGCAGGGGCGAGACGCCCCTGCCACGAATAACCGTGCCACGAACCGCGTTGCCGCGTCATTCCGCCGGGGCGGTGGTGGCGGAGTTCATGAGGCTGGGGAAGGTGGTGGCTGCCTGCGGCCGCTCGCCGGTGAGCACGAACTTGGCGTAGGCCTGCAGGAGCTTGTCCTCCTGCGGCGCCTCGGCCTGGATCGCGCGGGCATATCGCATGGCCTGTTCGGCGCTGCCGGCGTTGTAGTCGAGGTAGCACGCCAGGAACAGCAGCAGCGGGTCGTTCTTCTCGTACTTGAACTCGGTCAGCTTGCGTTCCAGGGCCGTCCGCTGGGGCGTGAAATCCTTCATCGGCACCATGTTCGGGATGTCCAGCCGCGTCTCCATGATCGGCGGGAAGGTCTCGATGGCCTTGCGGATTTCGATGGCGGCACTGACGGGCTCGCCCGCGCCGAAGTACGCCAGCGACAGCCCTAGCCGCGGCAGCGGGTTCTGGGGGCTGTAGGTCACGACGATCTGGTACAGGTCGACGGCCTCGTAGTACTTGCCCTCCAGCAGCCTCGCCTGGGCGTCGGCCAGGGCGCGGTTGACGGCGTCGTTGCCGGTGCCTTCGAGGTTGTGGATGATGACCTGGCTGTCCTTGGACAGTTCAACGCGATTGCGGCGGGCCGGCCGGCTGCCGGGCTCGTCCTCTTCGATCTTGCCGCCGCCGGGCTTGATCCGGACGTTACCCTTCTCCCGCCGCTCGCTGAGGCGCTGCAGCACGTCCAGGAACACGTCCTGGTTGGTCTGCATGCCCGGGGTCGCCGACGGCGCGATCGACCGCAGCCGCTCGTCCACGCCCAGCCGCAGGGCGTTCGGCTCCTTGACCAGCGGACTGAAGTTGGGGTCCTTCATCAGCGTCGGATCGAGGTTGGCCTTGACGGAGGCATCGAGCGGCAGATCCCGCTGCTCCAACTGGGCCAGTTCCTGCCCCAGCTTGTCGCGATCCTTGGCCCGCAGCAGCCCCAGCAGCACACCCGGCGCCGGCTTGGCCGAGATGCCCGGAGGCGGCTGGGTCGCCGCCGTGGTGTCCGGGGCCGCAGGGCCGAGGTTCGTGTTCGTTGGGGTGGCGTTCTCGGGCTTCAGATAGGACGGCGGCGGTGATTGCAGCGGAACCGACAACGTCCGCCCGCCCGGGTTGGGCAGCACCGACTGATACTGCGCGGTGGCGTCAATGTACTGTTTGCTGGCGATCGAGGTGTCGATCCGCGTGGAGGCGGGCACGTTGGTCCCGGGCAGGTTGAGCCTCGCTGCGATGCCGCCGGCGTTCACCACCGTCTTGGAGGGGTCGAAGTAAGGCGCGGGGGCATATGTCGAGCCGCTCAGCACGTCCTTGAGGCCCACCGACTGGCGCTGAAAATTGCTCAACGACGCCGACGGCAGGTTCATCTGCAACTGGTTGGAGGGCGTGTAAGGCAGCGTGCCATGGAACGAACTGAGGCCGCTGGTCTGGCCGGTGATGAACAACTGGCTGTTGATCGAGTTGTTGGCGCCGCCGCCGGTCATGCCGTCGCCGACGACCCTCATCGTCGTGTCCAGCTTGTTGCCACCCTGAATCTGGCCGACCTGTCCCTGCGCCCGGGCAGCCATCGCCGCGGTCACAGCCATGGCCAAGGCAATCGAAAGAATCTTTGGATTCATGGCATACCTCGCCGCTCAGTCCTGCCGGTCCGGCAGGACCTCCGCGCGCTCGCTCTGCGGCCCGCACGGATTCCCTATGATACAATCGCCCTCGCTGCACCTCAACTGCTGTCGGTGCGGGGACCCCGCGCGCCTCGGCTTGGAGCGGACGACGCGCGAGCGAGCGGCGATCCTCATCTTCTTTATGTTCCTTCTCATGACGCCTACCATTTCTTAATCGGCAGTTTCTCTGATTCGTATCATTATACGTGCGCGAACTGCTGCAAGACGTACCCGTATTATGCCGATGTAGTCTACGGCGATACCGCCGCATCTATTCCCGCAGCGGCTGTAGCTGTGCGGGGCGGCTTGCCCTGAACCCCTGGATAAAGACAGGAAGTGTATGCGACCGCTTAGAACCTTTACCATCGAACCCTCCCTCCCCTCGGACCTTGCGCCCCTGCTCAGCCTGGCACACAACCTCTGGTGGTCCTGGAATGGCGAAGCCCAGGACCTCTTCCGGCGGCTGGACCCCGATGGCTGGGAAGAGTGCTATCACAACCCGGTGGCGCTGCTGGGGCGGATCAACCAGGAGCGGCTGATGGAAGTGGCCGCCGACGAGGGCTTCCTCGCCCACCTCCACCGCGTGGACCAGAATCTGCAGGAATACACCAAGCGGCGCGGCTGGTGGGGCAAGACCTACGGCGGCGATCGCGAGCCTCAGGTGGCCTACTTCTGCGCCGAATACGGCATCAGCGAGTGCCTGCCTGTCTACTCCGGCGGCCTGGGCATCCTGGCCGGCGACCACATCAAGAGCGCCTCGGACATGGACGTGCCCTTGGTGGGCGTGGGCCTGCTCTACCAGCAGGGCTACTTCCGCCAGCGCCTCAATGCCGACGGCTGGCAGCTGGAACTGTTCCCCCGCAACGATTTCCACATCATGCCGCTGGAACTCATCCGCGCTAGCGACTCCTCGCCCTTGATGATCCAGATCGACATGCCCGACCGCGCCTTGCGCGCCCAGATCTGGCGCGTTCGCGTCGGCCGCGTCAGCGTTTACCTGCTGGACACTAATGTTGCCGAGAATTCGCCCGAGGATCGCCACATCACCGCGCAGCTGTACGGCGGCGACCAGGAGATGCGAATCCGCCAGGAGATCGTCCTGGGCATCGGCGGTGTCCGTATGCTCAAGGCCCTGGGCATCGCGCCCAAGGCATTCCACATGAACGAAGGCCACTCTGCCTTCCTGGGGCTGGAGCGAATCCGCCTGATCATGGCCGAGCACGGCGTTTCCTTCGACCAGGCCCGCGAGGTGGTGGCCGCCTCCAGCGTGTTCACCACGCACACCCCCGTGCCGGCCGGCAACGACGCCTTCGAACCGTGGCTCATCGACAAGTACTTCAGCCACTACTGGGGCCAACTGGGCCTCAACCGCGACGGCTTCCTCGCCATGGGCCGCCAGGAGCCCGGCAACAAGGACGAGCCCATGAGCCTCACCGTGCTCGCCCTGCGACTGAGCAGCTATCGCAACGGCGTGTCCAAGCTTCACGGCGCCGTCAGCCGCAAGCTCTGGACCGGCGTCTGGCCGGGCATCCCCACCAACGAAAGCCCCATCACCGCCATCACCAACGGCGTCCACACTCGGACGTGGCTCAGCCATGACATGGCCGATCTCTACGACCGCTACCTGGGCACCGGCTGGACCGAAAAGGCCAACGAGACCGGCGTGTGGCGGGCGATCGAGCAGATCCCCGACACCGAACTGTGGCGTACGCATGAGCGCCGCCGTGAGCGGCTGGTGGCCTTCTGCCGCCGCCGGCTGCACCAGCAGCTTTCCAAGCGCGGCGCTGGCGCCAGCGAGATCGCCGCGGCCGAAGAGGTGCTGGACCCCGAGGCGATCACGATCGGCTTCGCTCGCCGCTTCGCGACGTACAAGCGGGCCAACCTGATCTTCTCCGACGCGGCCCGCCTGGCCAAGCTGCTGAGCAACACCGACCGGCGCGTCCAGATCATCTTCGC
>CAZTVF010000075.1:0-26716 GCA_964616985.1 uncultured Planctomycetaceae bacterium | reverse complement strand
CTCCAATGTCACTTGTTATTTATGCATCTCAGATTTGAATCTGCGATTGCGGATTTCGAGTTTTAGAGTTTTCTTCGCGCATGCGAAAACGTCGAGGTCGTTCGGATGAGAAAACGATTCGGGTGTTCGCCTGGCGGATGGCAGCGGGGAGGCGGTCAGGCCTCGACGAGTTGCTGCGTCAGGTTCTCGGGAACGAAGTTGCTGACGGCCGCGAGGTAGCCCTTGATGGCGTCCTCGAGCTTCTTCTTGGCCAGTTCGCGACTGTCTGCCCTGGCTGCGCAGCCGGGGAGAGAGAGGCAAACGGCCGTGAAGCCGCCCTTGGCGTTAGCGAGAATTTGGACACTGAATTTCATAGTGATATTGCCTGCCCTTCTCAAGCGGCATCGGCCGCTCAAGTCGCCCCAGGCCTAAAAGGCAGGTCTTAGGGGCCCCACGTCCGGGTGTACGTGTCTGTAATAGTAGATACGTGCGTACCGGCTGTCAATAGTCGTGGTTCGAATATCGCGGTTAAACTGTCCTTCTCCCCCTGGCGGAGGGGCGAATCTCGGCAAAACGCCGGCCGCTTCCCCATTTTCACTTCCTTCCCATTCAGGCAGACCCGGGGGCGAGCGCAGCCACGCGTGGGGCTGACCGGGGTTCCATCTCGAGTAGAGCGCGGTGATGCCTTCGCACCCCCAAACGAGTTTGGGGGTGGCACCGAAAGACCCGCGATCCATGGCCTTTCACTTCAGTATTCGAAATTCCTTGTTCTGCGGTTCTGCGGTTCGCTGCTTCTTCCCGTCCCGAGCGCATAGACCGTCATGATGAATGGGCACGTGGAATGGTGGGCGTGCTCGCCACGGCGAGTCTCGCCTGCGGCGGACCTGCCCACCCTACGTGATAGCGTCCCCGCTAATCCGTGATGGACGAAAAAAAAGGCGACGCCGAGGAGGAGGGAAACCTCAGCATCGCCCGTATGCCGCAACCCTGGCACAGGCGGAGGGAGACCTGTGTCGTACGGGGTGCAGCGGACCATCTTCTGTTGTCTTGAACCTTCTGCCTTTGCTGCCTTCTTTGACTTCTCGCAGGCATTGTAGGCCCCGGTACCCCCCTTCGTGCGAAGTTCCAGATGTCATCGTCAAATCGTCCCCCGATTTTGGCGCCCGGGGCATCTGCGGCCAAGACCATAGGGAAAGCTCCCAAAGTGGTGGCCGCGGGGCGGCGGCATGGAAACGCGATCCCCGCGGCGCTATTGTTCAGTGGTAAGAGGACACGACATGGTCACCATCGGCATCATCTCAGATTCGCACGGCAACGAGGCCCGCCTGCGCGCAGCGCTGGGCGTGCTGACCGGGCGCGGTGTGGAGGTGATCGTCCACTGCGGGGACATCGGCTCGGTCGAATGCATGGCCATGCTCGGTGCCGCCAGGGCAAGGACATACGCCGTTCTGGGCAATGGCGACCGCGACGCCCCGGCCATGATGGACGCCGCCCAGCGGCACGGCGTGCGGCTGTCGACGGAGGTGGTGGTCATCCCCGATGCCGACGGCCGGGCCGTGGTCGTCACGCACGGACACGACGGGTTCATCCTCGACCAGCTCATCACGCAGGGGCAGTTCGCGTACGTCCTTCATGGCCACACGCACCGCATTCGCGACGACCGCCTCGGCCGCACGCGGGTGATCAACCCCGGCGCGCTGCACCGGGCCAAGGGCGGCATGCCCACGGTGGCCATCCTGGATACTGAGAAAGATAAATTGGAGTACCTGACCCTGACCGTCTGACCGACTAAGTGTCCAGCACGGGCCTGGGCTTCCATTTTTAGACTGCAGCGGCAGCACGGACGAGACGCCCGAGATACTCCGCGGCCAAGATGCCTTGCTACGAAGACAGCAAGCCTGACGCCGCCCGCGCGACCGCATCGACGCTGATCTCGGCCATCGTCCCCGCCGCCACCGTCGCCACCGAGCGGCCCAGCGGGCGGAAGTTATCCACAATCGTCGGTCCAAACAGGGCCAGGGTCTTGGCCCCTACCGCGGCGGCCAGGTGCGAGACGCCCGAATCGTTCCCCACATACAACGTCGCCCCCGCCAGCACCGCCGCCAGCACCCCCAGCGGCGGGGCCGCCAGGACGGGCAGTCCCGACGCCCACAGGTGCGAATCCTGCCGCCAGGTCTCCATCTCCACCGGGCCCAGCACGATGACCGGCGACATTCCCTCCCCCGCGAGCCATTGCCCCAGCGCTACGAAACGCTCCCGCGGCCAGCACTTGGCGGCCGAACCGGAACCGGGGTGGATGATCGCGTAGGGGCTCGCCGGGGCCGCGCCGCCGGCGGCGGTGCCCTGGTCATTCACCACGCCAAGTCGCGCGAGCTCGCCGGCCGCCTGCGTCTTGAGCGCCTGCGGCACGGGCCAGGGCTGGGGCGCCTCGGATGGCAACTCCACGCCCAGCAGGTCGGCCCATACTTCCAGCAGATGCGACCGGGAATCCGCGGGCGGGCGGATGGGCAGGAACGCCGCCGAGGAGGCCGCACACATCGCCGCCAATCGAACCTCGGCCGTGCGGTTGCCGCCGCCGAAACAGCTGATGAGGCGGTCGTGCTCGCCCAGCAGGAGCGGCAGGCGGCACTGGTCCAGCGGCGTGTCGGCAAAGGCCTCGTGCATCGGCAGCGCCTCGAGATCCATCGCCCGCGCCGCGACGCCAAGCGCCGCCAGCAGCCTCGCCTTCTCGCCGCCGGCCAGCAGCGTAGCGCAGCCGCCGACGCCCCTGAGCAGGTGGCCAAACAACACCACGTCGCCCAAGGCGCCGGAGTGGATCGCCAGCAGTGACGAGTTGGGAGTCATCGCCCCGTTGTATATCAAACCGCGACCACTGACGCATTCAACAAATCGGTGCCACCCCCAAACTTGTTTGGGGGTGAGAAAAGCCAGAAACTTTCGCTGGGGCGGACCCAGCCGGGTGAAGTTTCTATTCTGCGGCGGGAGGTTGCCAAACGTTGACCATTGACGCTGCCCGACTCGGTGCCGCCTTCGCACCCCCAAACGAGTTTGGGGGTGGCACCGGCCTGGCTTAGACAGGACTCAACGGGCACACCTACCGCCTGACACCACGCCAGATTCATACCAAACCCCGACCATGGGGCGGCGGCCTTCCCAGGCCGCCGCCACTGACGAGTAATCGAGGTGGCGGCCTGGGAAGGCCGCCACCCGGGCGACGTCTGATGCCCCCCGCCTGGGTTTCACCGGCCCCCCTTGGTCATTCGTCATTCGTCATTCGCGGCGGCGCAGCCGCCGCAATCCACCCCCCGCCGAGCATCACGTCGTCTCGATAGACGACGGCTGCCTGGCCGGGCGTGATGGCCGCGATGGGAGAGGCGAATTCGACTTCGAAGGTGTCGGGGCCGGTGAGGATGACGCGGGCGGGGGCGCCGGCGTGGTTGTAGCGGATTTGGACGGTGGCGTCGAACTCGCCGCTGACGTCCGCATGCCAGTTCGCCCCCGAGGCCGACAGCCGCTGGCCCAGCGCCTCTTCGCGGGGGCCGATGGTGACGGTGGCGGTGGCGGGGTCGATGTGCGTGACGTACATCGGCACGCCCGCCGCCACGCGAAGGCCCTTTCGCTGGCCGATCGTGTAGCGGGCGTAGCCTTCGTGGCGGCCAAGCACCTCGCCGGCCGAATTGACGATATTGCCCGCCGTCAGGGCGTCGGGCGCGCGGCGGCGGAGGATGTCGGAGTAATCGTCATCGGGGACGAAACAGATTTCCTGGCTATCGGGCTTGTCGTGCACCTGCAGGCCCTGGTCGCGCGCGATCTGCCTGACCTCCGCCTTGCCGCCGAGTTCGCCGATCGGCAGCAGCACCTTCGCCAGCCTCCGCCGCTCGATGCCGAACAGCGCGTACGACTGGTCCTTCTCCCGCGCCACGCCCCGGGCGATGGAAGGCCGGGGGGTGTTCTTCATCCGGGCGTAGTGCCCCGTCGCGACGTAGTCCATGCCGAGTTCCTCGGCGCGATCCATGAGGCGGCCGAACTTGATCCGGGCGTTGCAGTGCAGGCAGGGGTTGGGGGTTCTGCCGCGGCGGTACTCGGCCACGAAGTAATCAATGATGGCCCCGAAGGCGTCGGCCAGGTTGAGGACGAACATGGGGATGCCCAGCTGGTCGGCCACACGGCGGGCGTCGGCGGCGTCCTGGGGCGAGCAGCACCCGCTGCCCTCGGCGTCGGCGTCGGCGGCGTTGCCCAGGCACAGGAAAACGCCGGTGACGTCGTAGCCCTGCCGCTGCAGCAGGGCCGCGGCCACGGAGGAGTCCACCCCCCCGCTCATTGCCATCAGCACCTTGGGTTTCGTTTCGGCCATGCTGCCTATTCTACTGAGTTCGCCGCCCCTTTGCTCGCCGGCTTTGGCCCCGCAGCGCGAGGATGCAAATGGCGCGCGCGGCCGCTGCGATTCTGTGTATACTGGGCGAATTCACGCGGGGCGTTTCGCCCCTGCAGAGGTAATAATCGCATGGCCGAAGTGTGGAACTTCATCACGAACTTCGACGATTGGCTGCGGACGGTGATTCTCACCTACCAGCAGTGGACGTACCTGATCCTGTTCCTCGTGCTGTTCTGCGAGACGGGGCTGGTCATCATGCCCCTGCTGCCGGGCGACACGCTGCTGTTCTCGATGGGGACTCTGGCGGCAGGGCAGTGCGGCATCGAAATCTACTACCTCGTGCCGGTGATGATCGCCGGGGCCATCCTGGGCGACACGACCAACTACTGGATCGGCCGCTGGATCGGGCCCAAGGTCTTCCACAAGGACAACGCGAAGTACCTCAACAAGGAACACCTGCGCCGCGCGCACGCGTTCTACGAAAGACACGGCGGCAAGACCGTCGCCATCGCCCGCTTCATCCCGGTGATCCGGGCGTTCGCGCCGTTCGTGGCCGGCGTGGGCAGCATGGGCTACCTGCGATTCCTGTTCTTCAGCGTGGTCGGCAGCATCGCCTGGGTGTGCAGCTTTACGCTGGCGGGCTACTTCGTCGGGCATATCCCCATTGTCGAACAGTGGGCGCCGCAGATCAGCCTGGCAGTGATCAGCATCATCTGCTGCATCATCATTTTCGGCATCGTGAAGCAGGTGCTTCGCGTCCGTCGCGGCGCGGACGAATAAAGGACCGGATATGGAATTTCTCTGGCAACTCGTGGACATGTTCCTGCACCTCGACACGACGCTGGGCCGCGTGATCGCGCAGTATGACACATGGACCTACCTCATCCTGTTCGCCATCATCTTCTGCGAGACCGGCCTGGTGGTCACCCCCTTCCTGCCGGGCGACTCGCTGCTGTTCGCGGCGGGGACCTTCGCCGCGGGTATCGCCGACCAGCCGCCCCAACTGCAGCTGTTCACCGTGCTGCCGCTGCTGATGGCCGCGGCCATTCTGGGCGACACGACCAACTATTGGATCGGCCGAAAGGTGGGTCCCAAGATCTTCCACAAGGAAAACGTCCGCTTCCTGAACAAGGAACACCTCAACCGCGCGCACGCGTTCTATGAACGCTACGGCCCGATCACCGTCGCGATCGCCCGCTTCGCGCCGATCCTCCGCACCTTCGCCCCGTTCGTCGCCGGCATTGGCAGCATGAAGTACACGCGGTTCCTGATGTTCAGCATCGCCGGGACGATCGCCTGGATCAGCGCCTTCGTGCTGGGCGGGTACTTCTTCGGCAACATCCCGTGGGTGAAGAAGAACTTCACCATCGTCATCATGGCCATCATCGTGATCTCGCTGCTGCCGGCCGTCATCACTTACATCAAGGCGCGGCTGGAGAAGAGCAGGCAGCGGGCGGCGTGAACAGAAGAAACCGAACTGCAGAATATCGAACAATGAACGACGACTTTCGAAATGAAGACGTCGAGACGACCGCGTAGTCTTTCCTTCGGTATTCAGAGTTCCTTGTTCTGCGGTTCTGCTGTTTCTGTTTTGAGTGCTGCCTTTCGCCGGCATTTGGGCCATGCCCACGGGGCGCGCCCGCCATGGCGGGTGCTCCTGCCTGCGGCAGGTAGACTTCGGCATGGCACCGCGGTATTCCTGGCGAGCATGCCGGCGCGAGTACGCTTGCGGCATGGCGCCGCGGCCGAACCGGTGGATTCGTCATCGCGTAGGAGAAAGACTATGCCTATCTCTCCCCAAGATCGTGCGAAGTTGATCTCCCTGGCCCGTTCTGCCGTCGAGGCCGAGGTGTGCGGCACGGCGCCCCCGGCCATGGGCGACGTCGGCGGCGTCCTGGCCGAACGCCGCGGCTGTTTTGTCACGCTCACCAACGCCGGCCGCCTCCGCGGGTGCATCGGCACGTTTCAGCCGCGAGCGGCCCTGGCCGAGATGATCCTGCACATGGGGGCCGCGGCGGCACAGGATCCTCGCTTCGTCACCAACCCGATCACGGCGGCTGAGCTGCCGCAGTTGACGGTGGAGGTGTCGGTGCTGTCGCCGCTGGTGGAGACGACCGAGCCGCTCAAGCTACAGGTGGGCGAGCACGGCATCTACATCGTCCGCGGCCAGTACGCCGGGTGCTTCCTGCCCGAGGTGGCCACCGACATGGGGTGGTCGGCCGAGCAGTTCCTCGACGAATGCTGCGCCGGCAAGGCCGGGCTGCCCCCCGGCTCCTGGCGCCAGGGCGGCACGAAGGTCTACCTGTTCACCTCCGAGAAGTTCGACGCGTAGCTTCCCGACAACCATCTGCCATTTGCGGTGTCTTAGGGGTAGAATCGGCCGGACAGCAACAAGGAGATTCCGATGTCCAAGCAGATCATCATGATCGCGTTTGCAGCCGCCCTGGGCGTACTGGTGACGGTGCTGGTGATGGATAGCCCCAAGGCGATGGCCAATCCCGGCGATGCGGGCGCGAGATACGATGTCGTGGGTTCGCAGAACGGATTCGTGCTGGTGGACCTCTCCACCAGCCAGAGCTGGGTGCTGCTGCCTCAGCCCAACGACAAGGGTCGCTACGCCTGGTTCCCGGTCGAACGGCTGGACACGCCGGCCAAGGTGCAGCTCTGGCGCGCCGGCGGCAGCGGCAAGGACGACACGCCGAAGTAAGCTCTCTTGGTAGGGTGTGCAGGTTCTGCCGCGCAGCGGCAGGTTCTGCACACAGAACTGCAGACGCCACCTTGCCCCAGGCGGCCAGGCTGCGTTTGAAGCCCTCCTGCCTCGTCGCCGCCCCATCCCGTGTGCAGAACCCTCGCCTTCGGCGAGGAACCTGCACACCCTACGCCTGCCCGCGGCCATCCGCCCCCGCCGACTACGGCTGCCTGCGGTACAACGTGAACAGCAGCCTCTTGGCCTGGATGTCCTGCTTCTGCAGGACGGGGGCGTAACCCAGGGTCTTGAGCAGGTCGGCCGACATTCCGTAGCCGATCAGCCAGGGCATGTCGTTGGGGTTCTTCTTGAGGTGGTCGATCAGGCGTTGCTCGGCCTGGCGGTTCACATCCTCCGCATCCAGTTCGGCGCCCTTGTTCTCCTGCGTCACGGCCAGTTCGAAGGGCCAATGCGCGACGGGGATGTTGCGGCCGAAGTAAAAGACGGTCTTGGACTGCGGGTCGCCCCAGTGGTAGACGGGTTGGTCGCCCACGATGGCGCGAGCCTCGCGTGCGAAGTCGGCGATGGGCTTGCGCGGGTCGAAGCGGTCGATGAACGTCCAGTGCCCCACGTAGATGATCGCCATGCCGGCCACCAGAAGCCCGATCACCGGAGCGAGACGCCCTCGCAGGGCCGACAAGGCGGCCAGCAGCCACGGCACGGCGGCGACGGCCGCGGCAATGGCGAGCACGACATACATCGTCTCGCCCTTCTTCACGATGGCGATCACCGTCATCGCGATGGCCCCGCCCGCGCCCACGATGCCGTACGCGACGCCGATCAGCCTGCCGATGGCGGGCTTGAACCATTCGTGCTTGAAGAACACGTCCTCGGCGATGAAGCCCAGCAGCAGGCACAGCGGCGGGATCATCGGCAGGATGTAATGCTCTCTCTTGGCCGCCGTCGAGGTGAACAGCATCACCATGCCCACGCACCACAGCAGCAGGAACACCAGCGGTCGGCGATGGGCGGCAAATCGCTTCATCAGCCCCGCTGCCAGCGCCCCCGGCAGCAGCGACACCCACGGCAGCGACAGCGTCACCACGGCAGCGAAATAGACATACCACGGCGCGACGGACCACTTGCCCTCGCCGCCCGCCCGGTCCGTCACCTGGTCGGCAAAAACCTTGCCCGCCACGTCGGGGAACAGGTGCGTCATGTACCACATCCACGGCAGGAACATCGCCAGCATCACCGCCGCCCCCGGCACGGCCGTGGGCAGCAAGCGAACGGCCGGCTTCCAGCCCCGCGTGGCCTTGAGATACCACAGCATCGGCCCGCCCAGGCACAGGGCGACCATGATGGCCGTGGCCTTGCCTTCGGACAGACTCCGGCCGCCGGGGAGCTTCACGTGTTGCCACCACTGCAGGATGGCGATATTCGAGACCAGCAGGTGCACGACCAGGCCCACGCCGCTGAGGACCAGCAGCGTGCGCAGGCGCCGCAGGGCCGATTCGTCAGAGGTGTCGCGCAGTGATTGATTGAAGAACACGTACGCCGCCAGCGACCAGGCCAGCAGCAGCGGCACGAACTCCTTGGCCAGGTTGGCCAGGCCCATGGTGATCCAGAAGGCGGCCATCCACAGCACGTGGCCGCGGCGCGACCGGGCCTCCGTGCCGAGGTAGAAACACGCCATGGCGGCGCTGATCATGAAGCACAGGGTCATCTCGGGCCTGCCGTCGCGGCCCCATTTCTGGAAGCCCAGGCACGTGGCGAGCATGACCGCCCCCAGCAGTGCGGCGCGGGGCGAGAACATCCGCCGCCCCACCGCCAGCGTCAGCACCGCCAGCAGCACGGCGAAGGCGGCGGCGGGCGTGCGGGTCGTCCAATTGTTGGACCCGCCAACGATCGCCAAGGCCGCGGCCGACCAGTACGGCAGCGGGGTCTTCACCAGGCGCGGCTGGCCATTCTCCACCGGCACCAGCCAGCGGTTGCACTCGGTGCGGGGGGGAACCTCGTAAGGTTTGTCGCTGGGGGTCAGCCAGTTGCGGGCGTCGCCCTCGGCCATCGTTCGGGCCGTGATGGCGAGGTGGCACTCGTGGTCTTCCATGACGGCCGTGCCGAGGTTCCAGAAGACTACCACCGCCGCCAAGGCCGCCACCAGCAGGTACTGCAAGCCGGCGCGACGCATCACCCAACTCTGTGCGAGATTTTCATCCATGACGTGATTAGAACGAAACGCGGATGAAAAAACCCTGAAAAAACCGCATTCACTCGTGACGAAAACGCCTACTTCTTCTCGTCCAGCCACTGGCGCCAGCGGGCGGCGTCGTGGCCGAAGTCCTGCGAGGTGATGCGCCTCAGGGCTTCGTCACAGAGTTCCTTGACGAACCAGTCGCCGCCGGCCATGCATGCGATCAGGTTATCGATGGCGGGCGTTCCGATGGCGGCCAGCGACTCGGCCGCGCGGATCTGCATGATCAGATCGTCTTTGCCCAGCACGCCCGCCAGTCGTTCGATGGCCTTGGAATCCTTGATCGCCCCCAGCGCGCGGGCGGCCTTGCGGCGGACCGCGTCGCTGGCATCGTCCAGGGCGGCCAGCAATTCCGGCGGCGCCTGCTTGAGGCGGGCATTGCCCAACCCCTTGGCCGCCAGGGCCCGCAGGCGCGGGTCCTCGTTTTTCAGCATCGCCAGGAAGAAGGGCGCGGTGTCGGCGTCACCCATGCGGACCAGCGTGTCGGCCGCCACCAGCCTCACGCCGGGGCTGCTGCTCTTGATCGCCTCGGCCAGCGGGGCGATCGCCTGCTTGCCGATGCCCACCATCGCCGACGCCGCGAGGCTGCGCAGCTCGGCGGCAACGGCAGGATCGTCCACATGATTATCGCCCGCCGCAGCCAGGATCGGCCCGACCGCCTTGGGATCGCCCATGCGCCCCAGGGCCTCTATGGCCACGGCCACCGCTTGCGTGTCGGTGTCGCGCAGCAGCGCGGCCAGCGGCTCGTAGGCGCGGGGGTTGCGCGTGCCCGCCAGCGCCGTCGCCGCCTGGATGCGAACCTGCACCGCCGGATCGTTCAAGGCCGCCACCAGGGCCGCCGTCGCCCGGGGGTCCGACAGGCGGCCGAGCATGCCCAGCACCGCGGCGCGCTGCCGCACGTCCTTGTCATGGCGGGCGGCGAGCAGTTCGTCCAGCGCCCCCTTGTCGAGTTTGCCAACGGCCTCAACGACGGACTTCTGAA
This sequence comes from uncultured Planctomycetaceae bacterium, assembly GCA_964616985.1. Taxonomy (GTDB): domain Bacteria; phylum Planctomycetota; class Phycisphaerae; order SM23-33; family SM23-33; genus CAZTVF01. The sequence goes on along the minus strand of CAZTVF010000075.1, from coordinate 16,440 downwards.
GCACGCCCGCTTTCATCGCCGCCAGCAGCGGCCCCGCCGCCCGCGGATCGCCGATGGCGCCCAGCGCGCCGGCGGCAGAGCGGCGGACCTCCCAGTCCTCGTCCTTCAGCGCCTTGATCAGCAGGTCCACGGCCTGGGAGCATTTCAGCTGGCCCAGGGCCGCGGCCACGTCCTCGCGGACGTTGTCGTCGGGGTCGGCCATCAGCGGCATCAGGGCGGCCGCGGCATTGGGGTCGCCGATGCCGCCCAGCGCCCTGGCGGCGGCGGCCCGCACATGCTGAAGTTTGTCTCCCAGCTTGGCCGTCAGAGGCCCCACGGCCTGGGGGCTCTTGAAGGCGCCGAGGGCCTCGGCCGCCTTGGCGCGGACCACGTCGTCGGCGTCGCCCAGCGTTTTGATGAGCGGCTCGACGGCCAGCGAACTCTTCTTCTCCTGGACGGCGTCGATGGCCCAGCAGCGTCCCAGCGTCGTGCGGTTGGCGTCAGCGATGATCGCCGTCAGCGCCGCAACCGCCCGCGGATCGTCGAAATCGCCCAACGACTGCACCGCGATGATCCGCACGTCGGCCTCGGGCTCGATGCGGACCGTTTCCAGCAGCGCCAGCAGCGCCTCCTCGCTTTTGGGGTACGACAGGCCCGACGCCGCCTTCTCGCGGACCTGGGCGTCGCCGTCCCGCAGCATCTTCACCAACGGGGCCGTTGCGGAATCATCGTCGATCCGCCCCAGCGCCCCGGCCACAGACCGCCGCACCAGCGGGTCGGCGTCGTTCATCAACGCCGCCAGCGGCGCCACCGCGGGCTTGCCGATGCGGCCCAGGATCGCCTGCGCCTCGCGGCGGATGATGATGTCCGAATGCCCCAGCAGCGTCAGCACCTTGGGGACGGCGGGCTCGCCCATGTCCACCAGCGCGCTGCACGCGTGCGAGAACAGCCGCTTGCTGCCCACGCGATTGCGAACCTTGGCGACCAGCACGTCCACGGCGGCGGGATCTTTCAGCCTCCCCATCAGGGTGACGGCCTCGCGGCGCGGCACAAAATCCTCGTCCTTGATCGCCGCCAGCAGGTGCTTCGTCGCGCCCTTGCCGATCGCCAGCACCGTGTCGGCCGCTACCTCGCCAAGGTCGGCCGTCTTGCCGAAGGGCATCTCCACGACCGGGCCGGGGGTCTTGAGCAGCGGCAGGATGAAGGGCGTGGCCGCCTCGGCATCGCGCCCCATGCGGGCGATGAAGTACAGCGCGTACGCCTGGCGGAGCGGGTCCGAAGACGTCAGCGCCTCGATCTCCCTCTGCAGGTGCGGCGCCACAGCGGGCGAGGTGGCCGACATCGTCGCGGCCGCCCCCGGAGGCGCCGCCTGCCCCATCGCCCCCACCGCAAACAACAGCACAGCCAGCAACGCGGGCATCTGCATTCTCATGATGACCTCGAATGATGATGAATTGTGTGGACTGTGTGATTATCGTCCTTTTTTGGTGGGCGTTCAATGGATATTGCATCCCGGCCGCGAAGGTGGTTCAATGACGCACCGATTCGTGACATGCGCCGCGGCCTGGAGCCGCTCAATCTAAACACGGAGAAACATGATGCAGAAGGTGACCCTCGGCCGCACCGGCCTGGAAGTGAGCAAACTGGCGTTCGGCGGGCTGTTCGTGGCGTCGTTCTCGGCCGAACTTGAAGAGGCCAAGCGGACCGTCGCCCGCTCGCTGGAACTGGGGATCAACTACATCGACACCGCGCCGGGCTACGGCAACAGCGAAGAAGTGCTGGGCAAGAGCCTCGCCGGCGTCAAGCAGCCGCTGATCGTCTCGACCAAGCTCGGCGGGCGACCCAAGCCCTTCCTGCCGCAGGACAAGGCCTGCCTGATGGCGTCGGTGGAAGAGAGCCTCCGCCTCCTGGGGCGCGACTGCATCGACATCCTCATGGTGCACGAGCCCGACCGCCCGGGCCAATACGACTGGTGGACGGACTTCAACGAGGTGAACGGCCCGGTGCTGGAACTGCTGACCGACCTCAAAAAGAAGGGCGTCATCAAGTACCTGGGCCTGGGCGGCACGACGGCGTACGAGCTCGCCCACCTGTGCCGCAGCGGCAAGTTCGACGTGGTCCTCACCGCCTACAACTACAGCCTGCTCTACCGCGAGGCCGCCATCGACGTCATCCCCTCGGCCAAGGCGCAGAAGATGGGCATCATCTCGGGCTCGCCCCTGCAGCAGGGCGCGCTGGCCCGCCGCTACGACGACGTGATCAAGAACCCGCCGTACTGGCTGTCCAAGCCCCGCGTGGAGCAGTTCCGCAAGCTCTACGCCTTCCTGGACGAATGCGGCATCGCCCTGCCCGAACTGGGCCTGCGGTTCGTCATCTCCAACCCCGACATCCACTGCGTCCTGATGGGCGCCCGCAGCGTGGCCGAGGCCGAGCAGAACATCGCCGCCGCCAACAAGGGCCCGCTGCCCAAGGACATCCTCCAGCGCCTCGACGAGATCGCCGCGATGGTGCCCTTCCGCCCCTTCCTCGAGCCCTTCGGGATGGGCTGGATCCTCGGCAAACCCAGCGCGTACAAGGGCCCCAACGCGTAATTGCCGATTGCCGATTGACGATTGACGATTGACGATTGGGTGGCGGCCTTCCCAGGCCGCCGCCCCGTCTCTGTAGGGTGGGCAGGTCCGCCGCAGGCGAGACTCGCCGTGGCGAGCATGCCCACCATTCTCGCCGGCTTATCCATACCGTGATGGCGGTGTCATCGAGACGATGTGCGCGCGTGACGCCGCCACGACGGGGTCGATGATCGGAAATCGATGGTGCCCTTCCGCCCCTTCCTCGAGCCCTTCGGGATGGGCTGGATCCTCGGCAAACCCAGCGCGTACAAGGGCCCCAACGCGTAGTATTGCCGAATAGGCATCGCGGCTGTCCCGACCGCGACCGGCCAGCCCGCCATTGGACGGGCTGACCGGTGCGGAATCAGGATCAGAACTTCCAGACCATTTCCGCCATGACCGTAGCGGTAGCGTCCTCATACAGACTGGAGCCGCTGGTCGTGGTCGGTGAGAAAATCGGATCGGTGAGATACACGCTCGCGCCGACCGTGAGACTGTCGAGAATGTTGTACTCGCCGCCCAGGACGTGGCCCTTGCGATTGGCGAAGCCGAAATCGCTGTCCATGAACATGCCCGGCAGGGCGTTGGCCTGCACGTACGCATAGCGATACTTGACCGACCAGTCGCCCTTCTTCTTGTTCTGGCCGTACTTGATGCCCGCGGCGAAGGCATTATTCTGATCGTCGTACTTCCGGGTTCCGTCACCTTCGCCGCAGTTGTGGGCGAAGTCGGCAAACACGTTGACCGGTTTGCCGAAGACGTTGGCAACATCCAGACTGTTCATCAGGTTGACGACCTGGAAGTCGGGGACGCGGGTCAGCGGGCTATCGTTGCCGCGCGGCGTGGCGCCGCTGTTGTAATAGTCCGTCCACTCCTGGAAGCTCGAACCGAGGGTGTACTTGACGTCCTTGGTGATCTCGAACTTCGCGCCGGCCTGCGCCATGTACATCACGGTGTCGTCGCCTTCGGAAACTTCATTGACCAGGAAGTAGCCGGCGCCGACGAAGGGCTCGATCGAGCCCATCTTGGGAACCTTGTACTCAGCCCAGAAGCCTTCGGGGTTCACGTCGGTGTCGAAGAAGATCTCGTTCTGCATCCAGGGCTTGATCATTTTGCCGCCGGTGACCGAGAAGCCCTTGAGATCCTTGGGCGAGTACTTCGCGTAGGCCAGATCGATCCACACGGGCTTCTTGGAGAAGTCCGACGACATGGAGTTGTTCGTGGACGTGGGGTCGTTCGTCTCGCCGCTGGCCAGGCGGAAGCCGACTTCGATCTGGTCGTCCAGCCAAGTCTTCACGACGCCGAACCGCAGGCGGAAACGGGCGCGGTGGCGATCCTTCTTCTCGCTGTCGCTCTTGGCGCCCCAGTTGTAGCCGTCGTACTGGTAGCGCAGGCGAAGGTCGCCGGAGAACTTCAGGTTGTCGGCCCACTCGGGCATGTTGAACTTGCGCGTGTTGGCGTCGGCGAGCATCTCCTGCACGACCTCGCGGATCGCCTCCTTGCTGGCGGCCGTGGAGGTATCCTTCTTGGTCTCAAGCTCTGCCAGGCGGCGGTCCTGTTCCTTGATCCGCTGTTTGAGCGCCTCCACCGTCGTCTTGAGATCCCCCTGATCCTCCTTGGACTGCGCCCGCAGCGGCGCTGCCGCACACACCATCGTCAGCACGACGGACCCAATTGCCAGCCATCTTCGCATGGACTCTCCTTTTCGGTTGCGGAAGCGCCTGGCCCTACGCAGGGCGGTCGCTTCCTTGGGAGGATTCTGCGAAAGGAATGGCAAGCGAATATGAAGGCGATGCAAAGGACGCGCTAACTCTGGCGGGCGCTGGGCAACAGGGGCACTAGCCGAACCGGCCGGTGACGTAGTCCTGGGTCTGCCGCGTGGCGGGTTTGGTGAAGACCACGCGGGTGACGTCGTATTCGATCAGTTCCCCCATGCAGAAGAAGGCGGTGCGATCACTGACGCGGGCCGCCTGCTGCATGTTGTGCGTCACGATGACGATGGTATACGCGTCCCTGAGGCCGACGATAAGTTCCTCGATCTTGGCCGTGGCGATGGGGTCCAGCGCGGAGCAGGGCTCGTCCATCAGCAGCACCTTGGGCCGGGTCGCCAGCGCGCGGGCGATGCACAGCCGCTGCTGCTGCCCGCCCGACAGCGCCAGGGCCGACTTGTTCAGCGTGTCCTTCACCTCATCCCACAGGACCGCGTCGCGCAGGCAGTTCTCCACCCGTTCGTCCAACATGCCCCCGCGGACGCCCTGGAGGCGCGGGCCGTACGCCACGTTGTCAAAGATGGTCTTGGGAAAAGGATTGGGCTTCTGGAACACCATGCCCACCTGCTGGCGCAAATTCACCAGGTTGATTCGCCGGTCGTACACGTTGACGCCGTTGACGCCCAGAATGCCCTCGGCACGCGTGTCGGGGATCAGGTCGTTCATGCGGTTGATGCTGCGGAGAAAGGTGCTCTTGCCGCAGCCGCTGGGCCCGATGATGGCGGTGACGGACTGCGGGTATATGTCCATCGTGATGTTCTTCACCCCGGCCTTGGCGCCGTAGAACAGATTGAACCTCTGGGCGCGAATGATCGCGGGCGGCAACTCCACGTGGGGCCCGTGCGGGACTTCGCGGGCGTCGTGAATGTCGCTGGCCAATGCGATTGTCCTGCCGGCGGGGGCCGCAGCGGTCGTCGATTCCTGAAGCGTCAGCATGTCGTCGTCCTTCCGATCCATTGCGGTTCCATTCCCAGCCTATCGGCCGCCAAGCTTCCGGGACATCCGCCCGCGAAGCACAATGGCCACCACGTTCAGCAGCAGCACGATCGCCACCAACGTCATCACCATGCCATACTGGTTGTGCGGGGCGAGCATCGCCATTCTATCGCCCACGGCCATGTCGTAGCTGCTGTACGACAGCGTCCGCGTGGGCTGGGCCAGCGAGGTAGGGATGGGCCCGGCGGCCACGCCGGCAGTGAACAGGATGGGGGCGGTCTCTCCGGCCGCCCGGCTCATGCTCAGGATCAGTCCGGTGAGAATGCCCGGCATGGCCGCCGGCAGAGTCACGGTGACAAAGCAGCGCAAGCGGCTGGCGCCAAGGGCCAGCGACGCCTCCCGGTACGCGCGGGGCACGGTGCGGATGGCTTCCTCGCTGGCGCGGATGATGACCGGCAGCACCAGCAGCGACAGCGTGAGCGAACCGGCGATGATGCTGGATCCTGTATCCATTCCCAGCTTGGGCAGCCCATAGATGACGAAAAACGCCAACCCGAACAGACCGAACACGATGCTGGGCACGCCCGCCAGCGTGTTTACACACATCCGCAGCGTCCGCGTCGCCAGGGTGTCGGTGGCACACTCCACCAGGTAGGCCGCTGTAATGACGCCCACCGGCAAGGCGAAGGCGATGGCCAGCACGGTGATCAATAAGGTGCCGATGATCTCGGGACCCACGCCGCCGAAGTAGTGTCCGCTCATGCTGTCGTCGATGAAATACTGCCAGTAGAATGTCCACTGCGGCAGCAGCATCGCATCCACATTGTCGCGAACGTACGGAAACAACGCGGCCAGTTCAGTGCCTGCGAACTTCTGCTCGCGCGGCACGCGCGTTTTGGTCAACGACCCGCCGGCACCGGCGTCTTTCCACTCCTCTGCCCACAGCAGGCTCGCAAGATGCTGGTTCGCCTGGCCCCATCGCGTCGCGCCATATTGTTCGAACATCACGGCCGGCAGGCGGTCGCCGGCTCGGGGCCCCAGCAAGCCTTGCAGTGCCGCCTTGATCTCCTGGAGAGACTGGGCGTATTCGCCGCGACGGGAGATGTCCACTGTCGTGACCGTCTTCCTGTATTCGGCGGCCAAGTCGAAGTAGGCGGCGCCGACGGTGCCTTTGAGCCGTTCGTCGCCGGCGTGCGAAAGAACATCGTCAAGGCGTTTGACCGCGTCGTCGGCATTGGCGGCCTCCAGCGCGCCCAGCAGGTCGTCGCGGAGGTCCTTCGAAAGCGCCTTGACCGCCGCCTCATCCGCCGTGGAAACCTGGCGATTGGCGATCTGTTTCCCCAGTTCGCGATGGAGTTGCTTGACCCGCGCCTCGAGCTTCGACGTGTCGAGCCCGTCAGCAAAGCGATCGAAGATCTCATACGCGCGTTGGCGCACCTTGGCGGCATGCTTCACCTGGGCCCGGACAGCATCGCCGTCGCCGCGATTGAACTGCTCCAACTGCAGGCGGCGGAATTCGATCGTGCCGCGAAACACCGCAGCACTGCCGCCCCGCCACATCATCGGCAGCAAGATGCCCACCAACGCTGCCACCACCAGCAGCACCGACAGCAGCGCCAGCCCCGTAAACACCCGGTCGGCCATCTGTCGCAACGGCAAGTTCATGCGTGGCCTCCGGAGGCTCGCTTGGCCCGGTGCAGCAGGTACTCGGTCGCCAGGTTCAGTGCCAGCGAGAACGTCAGCAACAGCAGCCCGATGGCGAACAGGGCGTGGTAGTGTGTCGAGCCCTTGGGCGTCTCGCCCATCTCGCCGGCGATGGTGGCGGTCATCGTGCGGACCGATTGCGTGAGGTCCCACCAGGGCGTGGGGATCTGGCAGGCGTTGCCGGAGGCCATCCAGACCAGCATCGTCTCGCCGATGGCCCGCATCATGCCCAGCACGATGGCGGCGATGATGCCGTTGTGGGCGGCGGGGATGACCACCTTGAGCAGCGTCTCGGCCCGCGTGGAGCCGCATGCGTACGACGCTTCCCGCAGTTCCCGGCCGACCGCGGTGAGCGAGTCCTCCGCCACGCTGACGATCGTGGGGATGGCCATGACGGCCAGCATGATCGAGGAGTTCAGGGCGTTGGTGCCCGTGGAGAAGCCCAGGTGATTCTGCATCAGCGGCGCCAGCACCAGCACCGCGAAGAAGCCGAAAGCGACCGAAGGGATGGCGGCCAGTATCTCGATGATCGGCTTGACCGCCTGACGCACGCGGAAGGGCACAATGTCGCTGAGCACCACCGCGGCGCCGATGCCGATCGGCACGGCCACCAGCAAGGCGCCCAACGTGACGGAGAACGACCCGAAAACCAGGGCCCGCATGCCAAACTCCGGATGGGCGGCCGCCTCGGGGTACCAGTTGGCGCCGGCGACCGCTTCGCCCAGACCACAGTCGTTGAAGAACGGCAGGGCCTCGCGCACGATGAAGATGAAGATCAGCCCTACGGCCACCACCGACGTGGCGGTCACCAGCAGCAAGGCGGCCCGGCCGATCTTGCCGAGAATCCATGCGCCCCGATCCTGGGCTGCAGACAGCAACAGCGGCCGGGTGAACCCGGCCGCCGTTGCCTGTGAATGTGCGTTTTGTGTCATTCTTCGAACGGGATTCCGTTGGGCCCGTGGATCCTGCCGGGGCACAAGCCCAGGCTGTGCTGCGGGAAACGGTTAGTAACTGGTCACCGGCACGAAGCCCTTGGCCTCGATGATCTCCTGGCCCTTTTCGCTCAGGTAGAAGGAGCAGTACGCGTGGATCGCCGAGCCCAGTTCCGGGTAGCCATTGGTGAACAGGAACAGCGGGCGACTGAGGGGATACACGCCCGACTGCACGGTCTTGCGGCTGGGGGCCACCCCGTTCATCTCCAGGGCCTTGACCTTGGCGTCGACAAAGCCCAGGCCGACGTAGCCGATGGCGCCGTCGGTGGTCGAGACGCGGCTATGGGCCTGGGGGTTGGCGTTCACGTATTCGACCTTTTCGGACATCTTCTCCTTGCCCATGACGAAGTGCGTAAAGGACTCGTAGGTGCCCGAAGAGGTATCGCGGCTGATGATCACGATGGGCTTGTCTGCCCCGCCCAAGTCCTTCCAGTTGGTGATCTTACCGGTGTAGATGTCGCGAACCTGCTCGCTCTTGAGGGCCTTGACGGGATTGGACGGGTGCACGACGATGCACAAGCCGTCCATGGCAATCGCGTGGGCCACCGGCATGACGCCCTTCTCCACGGCCTTCTTGAACTCGTCGGGCTTCATGAAGCGGCTGGACGCGGCAATGTCGCACCGGCCGTCGATCAGGGCTGCGATGCCGTCGCCGCTGCCGGTCTTCTTGACGGTGATAACGAGATTGGGGTGCAGTTTCTTGAACGCGTCGGTGAACTCGTCGGCGATGGGTCCCACCGTCGTAGAGCCTTCAATCTGCAACGACTTGGCCTTCTCATCCAAGCCGATGGCAGAACCGGTCGCCATGCCCATCATCGCCGCCAGAACAACCCAGATCGCCACACGCCATGTCTTTCGCATCAGGGATCTCCTTGTCAGGTGCCGCTCCGCCGCAGGCCTGTCCCGCGGTGATAACCCATCCTGGCGCGCCGGCCGTAAGCGAGCATGAAGGCCGCTTTAAGATATCATTAATCTCCGGCCGGGGGTGCATTCGGTCTATAGTGGCGGTTACGGCAGTCACCGCCCCGGCCGGGCTTGTCCCGGCCGAGCGCTGATTGACCACTACAGCTGGCGGCAGCGTCCTGGTGGTCAATCATCGCTCCGCCGCCGCAAGGGCGGCGGGGGCGGAAGAAGCGGGACGTGCCTCGGTAGTGGCCAATCGTCGCCCCGCCCGGACAAGCCGGGGCGGAGGCGGGAGGACGGCAACCAATAGGCGAACGCACCCCCGGCCTGCAACCCGCCACGTCGATCTTCCTGTGGCGGGGCGAAGCGTCACACTCGGCGATTCAGGCCATAGGGCAGGCGGCTTCTCGGCGGCGAAGATCATGGGGAATGCGGCGGCAACGACGCTGCTATGGATCTCACGGCCGTCGTGCTATGAACGCAATGGGGGCTCGGTGGCGCGACGATCCAAAGCGGCGTCGCTGCCGCCGCACTCCATAGCAGTCTTTCCCTCAAATCACCCGATGAGGCTCTGCATGTCGGCGATGTAGACGCGGCGGGTGCCGCCGACGAAGGCGTTGAAGGTGACGTAGCGGCCGGTGCGATCCCAGGCGGGGTGGGCGTCCACGCGGAGAACCTGGTCCTTGCACGGCTGGGCCACGTTGACCCGCACGGCGGCCCGTTCCGTCCCCGTCCGCAGGTCCACCCATCGCAACGGAATCGTGCCATCGCCGAAGCCCGCAGGCTCCCCCGGGTAGGCGTCGGTCAGCAGATGCCCACTCGGATGCACCGTGGGATGGCCCGATCCGAGGATGTCCAGCATCTTTCGAAGGTCGCTGCCGTCAGCGTTGACCTGCACGAACCGCATGCCGGCGCGGTCGATGTCGAGATTCATCGAAATCCGCCTGCCATCGGGGAACCACGTCGCGTGATGGCCGCCCTTGACCCATTGCTCGGGGCCCACGGCGCAATGCTTCGCACCGCCGGCCACCGGCATCGTCACCCACGCGTATTTCACCGCCGGGAAGTCGAGCTTGAACATATTGAGCACCGGCGGGCGGCGCACGGGGAACCACCGCAGGCTCAGCATGACCGAGTCGCCGGAGGGGTTGAACTTGCTGTGAAAGCCGTAGATCTCCTGGCCGGCGGCATCCTCGATCTGCACCGGCGGGTCGGCCTGCGAGAGCATCGCGGCGATTGACGCCAGCAGGCGGCGCTTGCCCGTCGCCGTGTCGGTGAGATAGAAGCCGTCGTCCTCGACGGGCCCGATGTTCTGGCGGACCCTGTCCTCGAGCAGGTAGACACCGTAGCCCGGCTGCGTGCGGCGCATCGTGTCCATGTTGGCCGAGATCAGCCACCGGCCGTCGGGCGAGGCGTGGTACACCGTGCCGTCCATCCGCTGGCGCTGGCCGGTGAGCGGATCGAGCTTCCACGCGAAAGCCTGCCAGGTGGCGGTGTCGACATCGTTGAAGAACAGCTCGTGGTCGCTGCCGCCCCAGTTGATGTTCGCGCCCATCTGCGGCTCCCACCCGCACGTCTGGGCCAGAACGCGATCTTCCCCGCTGTGCAGATCGACCAGCACGACCTGCCCCGCCTCGCCCGGCCTGCCCTGGCGGTCCTCGAAGGGCATCTGGAAGACGGCGAGGTACCGGCCCGACGGGCTGATCGGCGAGGTGTCGAAGAAGCGGTGAATGCACGCCGCCCGGCGCGGCGTCATGCACCACACCGGCACCAGGGGCCCGAACTGCTCGTATCGCGGAAAGAGTTTGTCCAGGTTCATGTGAATCGTTCCCTTTCTACGGGTTCCGCCCTTGGTCACGCCGGGGCGATGCCGGTGCGGGCGAGGTGGTGGAAGATGTCGATGCACGCGCGGACGTCGGCGAGGGCGTCGTGGGCGCCGGCCAGCGGGCGGTTGAAGAAGTGGCGGTAGGCTTCATCGAGCGACGGCCACTTGAACCCACCCCAGCGGGCGGGCAGGCGGACGATGTCGGTGCAGGTGAGCATGGTGCAGAACGTCCGCGGCCAGCGGGGGCGGCGACCCAGGCGGAGGTACTCCGACTCCATCAGCAGGCGGTCGAACTTGATGTTGTGGGCCACCACCAGCGTCGCCTGCGAGAGCATCTCGTCGAACTCGGCGACCACGTCGGCGATGGGCCTGCCCTCGGCCGCCGCCCGCTCCAGCGTGATGCCGTGCGTCTCCTGCGCCTTGGGGTGGATCTGCCAGCCCGCCGGCTGGACCAGCGTCACCAGCGGCCTCTCGACGCCATCGGCCAGCAGCACCGCCGCCAGCTGCACCACGTGCGGCTGGTGCGGCCCCGGCGGCGATTTGTAGTTCGGCAGGTCCGTCGTCTCGGTATCGAAGAAGAGGATGCTCATATGTAATATCGTCCTGTTTCGGCGGTGGGCAGGCCCGCCCACCATCGATTCTGATGACGCTCGATGTACCGTGCGTCCTTAAGCCCGTCTGCGGCTTGCCCGTTCGGCGCTGTGCGAGGTGCCATGTCGCCATCGGCCGCTACAGCGCCGAACGGCAAGCCGCCCTCAGCCCACGGACGCCGCCATCACGGTATGGATGAGCGAACGCCGCTGGTGGGCATGCTCGCCACGGCGAGTCTCGCCTGCGGCGGACCTGCCCACCCTACGAGACGCGGGCCTTGTCGATCTCGTCGCGGGTGATCTGCACCCAGCGATTCAGCCGCGTAATGTCGCCTTCGAGCGTCTCGATGTCCTTGAGGTGGATGTGCACGTGGCCGCCGCGGCAGGCGGCGAGGCCCTCGCGAAGGATGCGGCGGATCGTGCCCTCGTTCCACACGCAGCACACCATGTCCGTCGGGTTGGGCCGCCACGACATCACGTAGTCCGTCCCGATCTGCTCGGCGCAGCGCTTCACGTCGGCCCGCGGCGTGACGGCGATGATCCGCAGGTTGCGGATCTGCCGCAGCATGTCGATCTTCTTGGTCAGGTCCTCGCAGCAGCCGTACGCCGACAGCCCCCACTGCTCGATGATGGGCTTCTGGTACTGAAGCAGAAACTCGTCGTGCATCGCCGGCGAGATCAGCGTGAACTCCTGGGCCGCGCAGTACGCCCACATATCCTTCATCCTCGCCCCGCGCACGGCCGGGTCGGGCCGCGGCAGCTCGCGGCTGTAGGACATGCACTGGTTGTGGCCGCACGTGAGGTCCAGGTCGCCGGCGTCCTGCGCCGCCTGCTGGTTGGCCAGGATGCCGTCGCGCATGAACGCCAGCACCTCGCGCAGGGCCTCGGGCGACTCATACATGTCGATCATCATCTGTTCCATGCCGCGCATCTGCGTCAGGTGCGTCGAGATGTCGGCCATGAAGCCCACGCACGCGGGCCCGCGGCCGACGTGGACGGGAAGGATGTCGCCGATGGCGTCGGTGAGCATGCGGGCGCGGAGGGCCGTCTCGGCCTCGTCGATCTCGTGCGTGGGGGTCGCCAGCCGCTGCGGCGAGAGCTCCTTGAGCTGGGGGTCGAACTTCCACGCCCCGCCCTCCACGCCGGACGACGTGTGCCCCAGCGCCACGCCCCAGATGTTGCCCCAGTGCCACTTCTGCGCGGCCCCCACCGTCACCCAGGGCTCCATGATGTAGTCGTCGCCGTAGCCGTCGTGGAAGATCTGCATGCGGAAGTGACGTTCCCAGTTGCGGTAGAACGGATCGGTGCAGAGCATCTTGTCGTCGGAGAAGACCTCGCGGCACCACACGTTCCACATGCCGAAGGTGGCCAGGATCGGCGAGGCCGCCTTGCGCAGGCTGTTGTGATCGGCCCACATCTGCCGCCGCGCCTCCTGCTTGGGGTCGGCGGCGATCTGTGCATACTGGGCGGCCAATTCGCGAACGACGGCGATGTCTTTGGTGTTGCTCATGGCCGTGAAGGTACCAATCCCCGGGCGGGCGCACAAGACCGGCGACCGTTTCAAAGCCCCCTACCAGCCACGGAGGGCACGGAGGAATGCGGAGGAAGATGCAAGCAGGAAAACCCTGTGCGCTATTCCCTGCGACAGCCCCTCTTCTCTTTCTCCGCGAAGCTTCGACTTCGCGGGTGGCGGCCTGGCGCGATGGGCGGTGGCATTCCCAGGCCGCCACCAGCAACACCGCGGGCTGGCGGCTTGCCGTTCGGCGCTGTCAGACACGGGTGGCGCCGTGCTTCTAGAGCGCCGAACGGCCAAGCCGCCGTCAAAGACCTCCGGCCTTTTCTTCTCCGTGCAATCCCCTAATCCGTGTAATCCCGCTCATCATCTCCGGTCTTGCCCATTCGCCGGCAGCGCCCCAATGCAACTCTTCAATCGGTAATTGGCAATCGGCATTCGGCAATCTTAAGTTCCTTCCGGAGGTCCGATATGTATGACCGCAAGCCCCACGGCGCGGGGCCAGCCGCCGCGTCTGCGCCGCCGGAGCGGTTCCGCCGCGCCACGATCCAGCGCGCCCCCGCGGGCGATGTGCCCGTCCGCGTCCGAACCGGCCCCCGCGCCTGCGCCGGAAGCGCCGACGTGGTGCACCTGCGATCCCCCGGGCGCAAGCGCCGCTCGCGTGCCTATGCCGGCCAGAAGGACGGCTTCTTCCTCACGCGCGGGGCCAAGTGGATGATCGCCCTGGTGCTGCTGGCCGCCCTGTGCGGGGCGGCGCAGTACTTCGGCCTCTCGGCACAGCTCGCGCAGGCGGCCGACAGCGTCCGCAAGAGCCTCCAGCCCAGCGAGCGGCTGCAGGAGGTGTGGGAGAAATAGACAGACTTTTGCCCCCGCTTTCGCTCCGCTAGAATGCCCGCATGGAAAACCTGCACATCAGGCCGGCGGCGCTGGCGGACCTGGAGGCGATCAACGCCATCTACAACCACTACGTCCTGACGTGCACCTGCACGTTTCAGACCGAGCCCGAGACCGCGCGCGACCGGGCCCAGTGGTTCACGCATCACGGGCCGCAGCATCCGGTGGTCGTGGCCGAGATCGGCGACCGCGTCGTGGGCTGGGGTTCGCTGTCGGCGTTCGCGGCGCGCCAGGCGTACCGCCACACCGTCGAGGACTCCATCTACCTGCACCCCGACATGCGCGGGCGCGGCCTGGGCCGGGTGCTGCTGGCCGAGCTGATCCGCCTGGGGCAGGAACTGGGTCACCACAGCATCGTCGCAATCATCGCCGCCGACCAAGCCGCCAGCCTGGCCCTGCACGCGAAATTTGGGTTCGAAGACCGCGGCCACCTCATCGAGGCCGGTTTCAAGTTCGGCCGCTGGCTGGACACGGTCTATATGCAGAAGATGCTGTGACGCGCGGCGGCGTTTGTTTTCACCGCGGAGAACGCGGAGAACGCAGAGAGAAGAAGAAGAAGAAGAAGCAAAAAGCATTAGCGGGGATGAAGAGGGATAAAGCGAATACAGCGAATGGTTCACGGGCTGGTAGGGTGCGAGCCCGCGCGGAGACCGGGTGCCATGCTTTTAGGCCCGCAGGGCCAAAAGCATGTTTACACATTCGCCTTCACTCGTGACTCCAAACATGCTTCTGCCCCTGACGGGGCTAGAAGCATGGCACCCATCGTTATTATTTGACGTCGACGGTGAAGGTCATGGCGCTGGCGGCGGTCTTTTCGAAGGGGCGTTTGTAATCGAGGGTGACGGTGCTCTTGCCGGCCTTGACGGCCTCGAAGGTGAAGGTGAACTTGCCGCCGACGCCGACCTTGCCCTTGGCGTCGTCCTGCACGTACTCCATCTTGCCGGACTCCTTGACGGAGGGGCCATCGATCTTGGTCAGGGCCCAGTTGAAGCCCGTCGTGGGGTTACCCGAAAGCGTGACGATGATCTTCTGCCCGACCGCCGCCGACACGCTCTTGCCGTGATTCATGGCCGTGAGCTTGATGGCATCCGCGGCGGGCTTTGTGGCCGGCGATGCCGATGCCGTGGCCGAGGGCGTGGGGGCCGCCGGCGTCGCCGTGGCTGTCGGCGTGGCGGCGGGCGTGGCCTTGGGCTCGGGCGTTGCGGTGGCCTTGGGCTCGGCGCTGGCCGACGGGGCGGGCGTCGGTTCCACCGGCAGAATCCCCGGCGTGGGCTTGGGCGCGTTGGCATCGGCAGGCAGCGTAGCCGGCATCGTCTGGGCCGGGGCCAACGCGACAACCTGCTCTTCCGTCTTGGCCGCGGGTTCATCGGTCGCCCGATGCGAGGCAAAGACCACGCCAAGCATCGCGATGGAAACGAAGATGGAGTTCATCATGAGATATTCCTTTCATTGATAGGACACGGGCGCAGGCCGCCCCGTCAGCGGAAATTCTAACACCCCGGCAGAATGGCACAAGGATATTCAAAAGACGCGCCCGGCCCGGCGCGCCCGGCCAGAGAAGCTGACCACAGAACACAGAGAAAAACAAAGCATAAGGAATCGACTTTCAGGGAAGAGGAAGGCCGCGGGCCCAGGGTGAGGAGGCCACATGATGTCCTTCATGCGGCATTTGGACGCCCAAACGCTCCGCCCACCGCTTCTTCTACTCTGAGTTCTCTGTGCCTCTGTGGCCAATTCGTTGTGCCGCCGGCGGCGCGACTGCCGGAATGGCAAGCGGGCGCGGCCGCGATGCTCGTTGTGACAGTCGCGTCCTTCCGCAAGCCTCGGTTTTCCAGCCGGTAACGTTAGGCACGCATTTTGCTGCTTATCATTGATGTTACAGGGGCCGACATATCCCCTGTGCACACGAGGTAACCATGCGTCTGGACAAACTGACCGTGAAGGCACAAGAATCGCTGATGGCCGCCCAAGGCCTGTGCGGCGAGCTCGGCCACGCGCAGGTGAGCCCCCTGCACATGCTGCAGGCCCTGCTGCAGCAGGACGGCGGGCTGACGCGGCCGCTGCTGGAGAAGATCGGCATCCCCGCCGATCGCATCGAGAGCATCGTCAAGGGCGAGCTCGACCGCCTGCCCAGCCAGTCCGGCCAGGCGGGCATCGCGATGGACCCGGCCCTCAACGCCGTGCTGGTCCGCGCCGACAAGGAAGCCCGCGACCTCAAGGACGAATACATCTCCGTCGAGCACTTCCTGCTGGCCCTGTCGCAGGAGCAGTCGACGGCCAAGGAGATTCTCACCAGCCTGGGCGCCAGCCACGACGCCATCCTGGCGGCCATGAAGGACATCCGCGGCAACCAGCGCGTCACCGACGCCAACCCCGAGGACAAGTACCAGGCCCTGCAGCGTTACGGCCGCGACCTGTGCGAGATGGCCCGCCGCGGCAAGCTGGACCCGGTGATCGGCCGCGATGAGGAGATCCGCCGCTGCATGCAGGTGCTCAGCCGCCGCACGAAGAACAACCCGGTGCTGATCGGCTCGCCGGGCGTGGGCAAGACAGCCATCGTCGAAGGGCTGGCCCAGCGGATCGTCAATGGCGACGTGCCCGCCGGCCTGCAGGGCAAGACGGTGATCGGCCTGGACATGGGGGCGATGCTGGCCGGGGCCAAGTTCCGCGGCGAGTTCGAGGAGCGCCTCAAGGCCGTGCTGAAAGAGGTCACCGACTCCGACGGC
>CAZTVF010000074.1:0-27075 GCA_964616985.1 uncultured Planctomycetaceae bacterium | reverse complement strand
ATTACGCGCCGATTATCCCCCCGAGGTGGGCCCGTTTTGCTCGCCGATTACCAGCCAAAAGGCGGCAAAAGCCACCGGCATCAGGAGCGCCAGCCGTCGCAAGCCTGGATGTGCCGCCGCGCTTCTTCTCTATCTCTTCTATCCTCTTCATCCCTGCTGAAGCTGTTTCTTCTCTTTCAGCGTCCCCGCCCCGCCAGGTGAATCGCGATCACCGTGATGTCGGCCGGCGTGATGCCGCTGATCCGCAGCGCCTGCCCCAGCGAACGGGGGCGGATGGCGAGGAGCTTCTCGCGGGCCTCGAAGCGGAGGTGCGTCACGGCGGCATAGTCGAGGTCGGGCGGCAAGAGCCGGCTGTCGAGGTCGGTCATCTGCTGCAGGGCGTGCTGCTGTTTCAGGAGGTAGCCCGCATACCGTGCGTCGGTCTCGAGCGTTTCCATGGCGGCTGGGGCGTCCGTCAGCAGGCGGACCAAGCCGGCCGGCGAGGCCGGTGAAGACAGCCCCGCGCCCGAGGCATCGGCGGCGAAGCGGGCGATGGATTGCCCCGGCGTGCGCAGCTGCTCCCACAGCGTCTTGCCGTCGCGGCGATGCGATTGCAGCAGAATCGTCGCCTCCTCGATGGCCGCCAGCTTGGCCTGGTGCCTCGACCACCGTGCGTCATCGACCAGCCCGGCCGAGCGGCCGATGGCGGTCAGGCGGCGGTCGGCGTTGTCGCCGCGGAGGCTGAGGCGATGCTCGGAGCGGCTGGTGAACATGCGGTAGGGCTCCGTCACACCGCGGGTGACGAGGTCGTCGATCATCACGCCGATGTAACCCTGGTCTCGCCGCAGCACCAGGCCCTCGCGCCCGGCCAGCGACAAGGCCGCGTTCGCCCCGGCCAGCAGCCCCTGGGCGGCGGCCTCTTCGTAGCCGGTCGTGCCGTTGATCTGCCCGGCCAGGAACAGCCCGCGGAGGCACTTGGCCTCCAGCGTCGCGTGCAACTGCGTCGGCTGGCAGAAGTCATACTCGATGGCGTAGCCGTAGCGGAGGATCTTCGCCCGCTGCAGGCCCGGGATGTGCGAGACGAGGAAGTCCTGCACGTCGGCCGGCAGCGAGGTGGAGATGCCATTGCAGTACACCCAGTTGGTGTCGCGGCCCTCGGGCTCCAGGAACACCTGGTGGCTGTCCTTGTCGGCGAAGCGGACCACCTTCGTCTCGAAAGAAGGGCAATATCGCGGGCCCACGCTCTGGATCTGGCCGCTGTACATGGGGGCGCGGTGCAGGTTGGCGCGGACGGCGTCGTGGATCTCGCTCGTCGTCTGGGTCAGCCAGCAGGGCCGCTGCGCGACCTCGAGGCGGTCGGCGAGGAAAGAGAACGGCAGCGGCGACGCGTCGCCATCCTGGCGGGTGCATTGCGAATAGTCGAGGGTCTCGGCGGCAAGTCGCGGGCAGGTGCCCGTCTTGAGCCGCCCCACCTCCAGGCCGCAGCGGCGGAGCGAATCGGACAACCCCGTGGCCGCGGGCTCGTCATACCGCCCGCCCGGCCAGGCGCGGTCGCCCAGGTGCATCAGGCCGTTGAGGAACGTCCCGGCGGTGACGACGGCGGCGGAACAGGGGAGAATTTCGGATTTCGGATTTCGGATTGCGGAATTGAAGATCACGCGGACGCCGGTGACGCGGCCGGCGTCGGTGATGAGTTCGACGGCTTCGCCTTCGATGATCGTAAGATTGTGCTTGCGGCCGAGGGCGCTCTGCACCCATGCGGCGTAGGCGTGGCGATCGCTCTGGCAGCGCGGCCCCCAGACGGCCGGGCCCTTGGACCGGTTGAGCATGCGGAACTGGATGCCCGTGGCGTCGGCGGCAAGGCCCATCAGCCCGCCCAGGGCGTCGATCTCGCGGACGATCTGCCCCTTGCCGATGCCTCCGATGGCCGGGTTGCACGACATCTGCCCCACGGTCGCCAGCGACAGCGTCACCAGGGCGGTCCTGGCCCCCAGGCCCGCCGCCGCGAAGGCCGCCTCGGCGCCCGCGTGCCCGCCGCCGATCACGATGATGTCATACCGCTGGCCCATCGGGGCGATTATAGCGTTTTTTCCTTTGCAGATCGCAAGCCGCGAAGCTGGTGTCTCGTTATAATACTGCGCCGCGAAGGAAGGTTTCCGCAGGGAGTCCCTTTCTTGTTCCTCCAAACGACCGAGGCAATGGCTGCGTAAGAAGGTTTCGTGCCCAGATTTTCTGAACAGTTCATTCAGCAGGTGACCCAGGCGACGGACATCGTCGAGCTGGTGAGCCGTTACGTGGCCCTCAAGCGGGCGGGCAAGGAATTCGTCTGCCTGTGCCCCTTCCACGACGACCACAACCCCAGCATGCACGTCGTGCCGGCAAAGCAGATGTTCTACTGCTTCGTCTGCGGCGCCGGCGGCGGGGTGATCAAGTTCGTCGAGATGTACGACAAGCTGCCCTTCGTCGAGGCGGTGACGGCCCTGGCCGAGCGGGCGGGCATTCCCCTGCCCACGCCCGACAACTGGCAGCCCAACCAGGGCGGACCCACCAAGAGCGACCTGCTGAAGGTGATGGCCTTTGCCGACCGCTTCTACCGTGCGCAGCTCCGCCTGCCGCAGGCGAAACCGGCCATGGAATACGCCACGGGGCGCGGGCTGACCGAGGAATCGCTGGAGAAATACGGCATCGGGCACTCGCCGGCGGGCTGGGATGGCCTGATCCAGGCGGCCCGCAAGCAGCGGATTCCCGAGCCCCTGCTGATGGCTGCGGGGCTGGCGATCAAGCGCGAGGGCTCCAACGGCTGCTACGATCGCTTCCGCAACCGCCTGATGTTCCCGATCCTCGACGCCGACGGCCGGTGCATCGCCTTCGGCGGCCGGGCGCTGGACCCCAATGAGAAGGCGAAGTACATCAACAGCCCCGAGACGGCGCTGTTCGACAAGAGCAACAATCTTTATGCCCTGTCCTGGTCGCGGGCGGGCATCGTGGCCAGCGGGCAGATGATCGTCGTCGAGGGCTACATGGACGCGGTCATGCCGCTTCAGGCGGGCGTGACGAACATCGTGGCCACCCTGGGGACGGCCCTGAACGACCGGCACGTGCGGCTGATCGCGCGGTACGCGAAGGAGGTCGTCCTGATCTACGACGCCGACGACGCGGGCATGATGGCGTCGGAGCGGGCGCTGGAGGTCTTCCTCGCCCAGCAGATCAACGTCCGCATCGCGACCATCCCCTCCGGCAAGGACCCGTGCGACTTCGTCCTGGCCGAGGGCGGGGCGGCCCTGACCAAGCTGGCGGCAGAGGCGCCCGACGCGCTGAAGTACATCTGGGAGCGCCGCTCGGCTGCCTATAAGGCCAAGACGGGCAACCTGGCCGGCGGGCGGGCCCTGGTGGAGGATTTTCTGCGGCTGGTGGCCACCTCGTCGGCGTACGGAGCGATCGACGAGGTCCGACGCGGGCAGTTGGCCCAGCACATCGGGCACATGCTGAACATCGCCCCCCAGGACCTGGGACAACAGATGAAGGCCCTCGCTCGTACTATCAACAGGCCCGCTCCGGCGCCGGTCAAGACCGTCGGGCGGGCGGCCGACCTTAACGCAGCCGAGGCCAAGATCCTCGAGGTCCTGCTCAACCGCCCCGACCTGTTCGACAACACGGCGGAAAAGATCGACCCGGCCGACTTCACCGACCCCGCGCTGCGCCAGGTGGCCGAATGCCTGTGGCAGTTGGGGGCCAGGGGCCAGGCCACGCTGGAAGACCTGCTGGCCAGCCCCGAGGGCTCGGCCGTGGGGCCGCTGGTGGCCGAACTGGTGGCCGCCGGCAGCCGGCGGGGAAACTACGAGGAGGCCATGGCGTCGGCCATGGAGTATATGTTGTATCGCCGCCAGCGGGAGCGAATGGGCGAAGTTCGTCAGCAGGGCTTCGCGGAGGGCGATTTTTCGAAACTGCATCGCGAACTGGCGGGCCCCAACCCGCAGGTGCCCCCGAAGGACCTGCGGCGGCACCCGAAAATTAATTGATCGCAAGTCTAGTTCACGGTAGACTTTTCAGGCTTTTTTATCGTAGCATTGCTAAATTCACCAACAGGAACATCCGCCTATGCCGGCCAAAGGCCCACAACCGACTGATCCCTTGGACGCAAGCGTCAAGAAACTCATTGCCAAGGGCAAGGAGCGCGGCTACCTCACGTACGAGGAGATGAACGACGATCTCCCGGAGGAAGCCGTCTCCCCGGACCGCCTCGACAGCCTGCTGATGCAGCTGGACGAGCTGGGCATCGAGCTGATTGACGAATCCGAAGCCGACGCCCGCGAGCCCTTCGCCGAGGCCTCCGAAGAGGAGGCCCCCGACGCCGCCAAGGCGGGCTTCGAAGAGGCCGCCGAGGAGATCGAGGGCGAGAGCAAGCGCATCGACGACCCCGTCCGCATGTACCTCACGCAGATGGGCGAGATCCCGCTGTTGACCCGCGACCAGGAAATCTCCCTGGCCCGCAAGATCGAAATGACCCGCATGCACTTCCGCCGCCGCGTGCTGGAAAGCGACTACTGCATTCAGCAGGCGGCCGAGATCCTTTCGCAGGTGCACTCGGGCGATCTGCCCTTCGACCGCACGATGAAGATCTCCACGGCCGAGAACCTCTCGAAGGAGACCATCACCGACCGCATGCCGGCGAACCTGGAAACGCTGCGGATGATTATCGAGTGCGACCGCAAGGACTGGACCATCGCCACGGGCAACAAGGAAGGCGAGTCTCGCCGCCGCGAGGCCCGCAAGAGCCTCTGGCGCCGCCGCCGCCGCGCCGCACGCCTGCTGGAAGAACTCTCCCTGCGGACGAGCAAGATCCAGCCGCTGATGAAGAAGCTTCAGCACATCTCGGACAAGATCGAGGAACTGGGCCGGTCGATCGACTCGGCCAAGACCAACGGCACGCCGCCCGAGGACCTCGAGGTCATGAAGGAAGAGTACAAGGGCCTGGTCGACCTGGTGCTCGAAGAGCCCGAGATGCTCGTCAAGCGCACCAAGGCCGTGCAGAAGGTCTTCAACGATTACGAGCAGGCGAAGCGCGAGCTGTCGGGCGGCAACCTGCGCCTGGTGGTCTCGATCGCCAAGAAATACCGCAACCGCGGCCTGTCGTTCCTGGACATCATCCAGGAAGGCAACACCGGCCTGATGCGCGCGGTGGACAAGTACGAATACCGCCGCGGCTACAAGTTCTCCACGTACGCCACGTGGTGGATCCGCCAGGCCATCACCCGCGCCATCGCCGACCACGCCCGCACGATCCGCATCCCCGTGCACATGATCGAGACGATGTCCAAGCTGCGCAACATCTCCAAGCGCCTTGTGCAGGAGTTCGGCCGCGAGCCGACGATCGAAGAGATCGCCGAGCAGGCGGGCATGAGCGTGTCGGAGGCGCGGCGCGTGCTGAAGATTTCGCGCCATCCCATCAGCCTCGACCGCCCCGTCGGCGAGAGCGAGGACAGCTACTTCGGCGACTTCATCGAAGACGAGACGGCTGAGAGCCCGGTGGAGACGGCCGGCACGGAGATGCTCAAGGACCGCATCGAGGAAGTGCTCAAGACGCTGACGTATCGCGAGCGCGAAATCATCAAGCTGCGTTACGGCATCGGCGACGGGTACACCTACACGCTGGAAGAGGTCGGCCGCATCTTCAAGGTGACGCGCGAGCGCGTCCGCCAGGTCGAGGCCAAGGCCATCCGCAAGCTGCAGCACCCCGTCCGCGCCCGCAAGCTCGAGGGCTTCCTCGAAGGCAAGATGTCGCTGGAGGGATGAGCAGCGAACGCGAAGCAATCGCATAACTGAAAGATCTTGAAGTGGCGGCGCCTCCCCGGGCCGCCACGTTTCATTTCGGCTTGCCGTTTCGCGCACACCGGCCTCACGGTGCGTCTTGAGGGGCGACATTTGCCTCATGGAGGCGAACCTTCCTCGCGACGACGTTGGACTTGCCGTCGCCGTCTTCGCCGCGACCAGCGAACACGGAGCGGCCGGCGGGCGCGAAACCGCAAGCGGCCACTCGCCATTCGTGCTTCAGTGCCACCTGTATGTCACCCCGGCATAGGAATTTTCCCGATAATCGGCACCGGCGATTCCCCTAAGTTCAAGTCGCTTCACTAGCTCGACGATGAAACACATGGGTCGTCCGGGCGACAGGCTTGCCTGTCGAGGGCTTTGGGCAGGGAGCTATTCGTGAATACTTGCCCCGCGGACGTATTGATCGTCGATGACGAGAAGCCGATTCGTGAAGTGATCGCGGCGGGTCTGGTCACCGATGGGGTTCGCTGCACCGCTGCCGCCACGGCCGAGGAGGCCATGACGCTGCTGGAGCAGCATCATTTCAAGCTCGTCATCTCCGACATTCGCATGCCGGGAATGTCGGGCCTGGACCTGCTGGCGTTCGTCCGCCGGCGGCGGCCTCACTGTCTGGTCATCCTGCTGACCGGCGTTCCGAGCCGGGACGCTCTGGCCGGGGCGCTGAGCATGGGGGCGTACGACTTCCTGGTGAAGCCCTTCGAGATCGCGCACCTTCTGGCCACGGTGCATCGCGCGCTGTCGCACTCGCCGCCGCCGCTGGCGGCGCGGGCAGCCCTGGCCATGTCTGCAACCGTCGACCTCCGCCAGCTGGCCGTCAACAACGTGCAGGCCCTGGTGGGGACGGTGGAGGCGAAAGACCCTTACACGCGCCGCCACAGCGAGCAGGTGCGTCACTACGCCGTCCTCCTCGCCCGCCACATGGGGCTGGCCGAAGAAGAGATCGAGACCCTCGCCGTCGCCGCCCTGCTGCACGACGTGGGCAAGATCGGCATCCCCGACCGGATCCTCTCGCACGGCGGCCCGTTGAGCGTTGAGGAGCGCCGCTGCATCCGCAATCACCCCGCCTGGGGGGCCGAGATCCTCGGCCATATCTCAACGCTGCAGCAGGAGAGCGTGCTGGTCCGCCACCACCACGAGCGGTGGGACGGCAAGGGGTATCCCGATGGCTTGAGCGGCGAGGAGATACCGCACGGCTCGCGACTGATCGGCGTGGCCGACTCCATCGACGCGATGCTGATGCCCCGGGTGTACAAACCCGCCTACCCCCTGTGGCGAGTCATCGACGAGTTGCAGCGGGGCGCGGGCACGCAGTTCGATCCCGCGATGGCCTTCGCCGCGGTCCGCTGGTGCCGCGCGCACGGGGGTGAAATGCTCATCCCGACCTCGGCGGCGTAGGAATTCCTCACCGCAGAGAAGAAAAACGAGCAGAAAAAGAGGAAGCAGACGAAGCGAACGGTGTCGCGCAAACGGTGTCGCGCCCTTGGCCGCGCCCAGCGCCACGGCCAGCGATGGCTATCGCTTGCTTTTTAGCAGAACGCCCACGGTCGTTCGCCGCCCATGTCACGCGTGCCCTTACTGGCAGCCGCGGACGAGCGAGATGACGATGACAATCAGGACGATGACGATCACGGCGGCGGCGCCGCTGACCCAGGCGAAGCGGCGGGCGCCCGTGCGGGCGCGATCGGCGTCGCCCTGCAGCTGGGTGATCTGGTTCATCTGATCGTCCACCTTGGTGCGGAGAACGTCGGCCCGCGAGATGGGCTCGTCCAGCCGCGGGTCGCGTATGCCCGCGTCGTAGATCGCGCGGCCGAAGTCGCGGACGGCGTCGTTCAGCGGGCCCATGGCGGCCTGGGCCTCCTTGGTGGCGGCGGCCTGGGCGGCGCGGGCGGCGGCCAGCTCGGCGGCGCACTGCGCCTGCACCTGCTGCCAGGCGGTGCGGGCCTGCGCCAGCTGGGCGCCCTTGCCGGCGGCGGAGGAGGCGGAGGTGGTCTTGGTCTGCTGCTCGCCGACCAGCCGCTCCTGCAGCGACTTGATCTCCGCCTGTTTCTGCGCCGCCTGCTGGCTGAGCTGCTTGGCCGCGATGACGGCCGTCAGGTGCTGCACCTTCTGGCGCAGGGCCTGGTCCTCGCTCTCGGCCGTCTTGTTCTGGAGGCGGGCGGCCTCGATGGCGGCCGCGGCGGCCGACGCCTGCTGCTCCGCGGCGGCCACCGCCTGCTCGTGCTGCGTCTTGGCGGCGGCCTGTGCATCCTGCGCCGCCTTGAGCGCCGCGGCGTCGGCCTTGGCTTGGGCGGTTGCGACATCCGCCTGCGTGCGGGCCATGGCCTCGCTGCGCGCCTTCTGTGCGGCCTTGAGATCGTCGCCCTTGGCGTCGGCAGTCTGCCTGGCCGTGCGCATGGCAGCGACCGAGATGTTCAGCTTGAGCTCGGCCGCCTTGGCCTGCTGCTGCGCTTCCTGCAGGCGGGCCTGCAGTTCGGCGACGGGCTCGGGGGGCATCTCGCCGCTGACGAGGCGCTGGACCTGCGCCTGCATCTTCTGGATCTCGCTCTGCAGCGAGGCGATCGAATGTGTCGTTGCATCGACGGCCCCGGCGGCGGCTGCCGCTGCGGCGGCCAGCGGTTTGTACTCGGCCTCCAGGGCGGCGATGATCTGCGTGTGCTTCTGCGTCTGGGCGTCCAGCGCCGCCTGGGCGGCGACCACGGCGGCGGTCTTCTGCGCGAGCACGGCCTGCGCCTCGGCCAGGCGACGATTGCGATCGACCACCGCCGACCACAGCGGCAGGTCCTGCCCCAGCTGGGCGGCCTGCGCGGCTGAGCCCACCAGCTGGTAGACGCCCTGGAGTTCCATCTGGGCCAATTCCTTCTGGTTGGCCAGGTGCTTGGCCTCCAGCCGGCAGTGCGCGTAACGGCGTGCGGAGTGGAAGTCCTCCACGAGGCGGGCAAAGAAACCGCCGATGCCTGTTTGCGACATGTGAGTCTCCTGTGTGTGGGATGCAGGCTGCCCGCGCCGGACGGCCTGTGGTCGCCAGGGCAGGGGCTTGCGCCGACCGCCACGAAGGATTATATCGACTGCCGCCAGCGCGTGACAGTAGGTGGTACGGGGACCGCCCCCGACGGGCGAGCCTTGGCGAACGCGTTTGTGCCTGCTCCTCCGCGATTCCCGCTGTTCGGCCATGCGGCGGGGCAATACAATCGGATGCGTGAGCAAGGTCTACTTCATCCTCGGTTGCACCGGCTGCGGCAAGGGCGCGGTCGGCCGCGCGCTGGCGGCCAAGGTCGGCGGGCAGATCATCAGCGTCGACTCCATGAAGATCTACCGACGCATGGACATCGGCACGGCCAAGCCGTCGGCCGCGGCGCGTGCGGCAATCCCGCATCACTGCATCGACCTGGTCGAGCCCAGCGAGGGATATTCGGTGGCGCAGTACGTGGGCGCCGCCGATGCGGCCATCGCCGCCATCCGGGCCCAAGGCGCGATCCCGCTGGCCGTGGGCGGCACCAGCCTGTACATCAAGGCCCTGGCCGAGGGATTGTTCGAGGCCCCGCAGGCGGCCGACGGCGTGCGCGACGCGCTGCGAGAGCGGGCCCGCGCCGAAGGCCTGGGGGCGCTGCACGCCGAGCTGGCCGCCGTGGACCCGACGGCGGCGGCGCGGATTCATCCCAACGATGAACGGCGGATCGTCCGCGCGCTGGAGGTGCACCAGACGACCGGCCGCGGCATCAGCGAACTGCAGCAGCAGTGGGACGCGGGACAGCAGCGGCACGAGTGCGTCTTCATCGGCCTGCGACGTGAGAAAGAAGAGCAGAGCCGCCGCATCAACCTTCGCGTGAAGATCATGGTGCAGGCCGGGCTGCGCGACGAGGTGGCCGCGCTGGTCGCCGAGCCCGCGGGCCTCTCGCCCCAGGCCGCCCAGGCCGTGGGCTACGCCGAGATCATCGACCACCTCCGCGGCCGCTGCTCCTTCGACGACGCCGTCGAGGCCATCAAGATCAACACCCGCAAGCTCGCCAAGAAGCAGCGCACCTGGCATCGCCGCTTCGCCGACGTCCACTGGTTCGACCTCGCCCCCGACGAACCCGTCGAGCAGACGGTGGAGCGGATCCTAAAGGACGTCGAACTGCGATAGCCTGCCGCAGTCACCGCAGACACCCCCAAACAAGTTTGGGGGTGGCACCGACTACGCACAATCGGCAATCGGCAATCGCGCGTCTCACGCTCGCGTGGCGCGGACGACGATGCCCCAAGCCTTGCCGCCGTTGGTGTTGATGGCGAAGGTGAGCATGTTGACGCCCTTCTTCCACGAGGCGGGTACGACATACTCGCCGATGACGGCCGGGTTGGTGGCATCGGGGCGGCAGTCGATCTGCGTCCCGTTCAGCCACGCCTTGATCGGACCGTCGGCGCCGTAGGCGAGCCTGCCCTCGCTGGCAGCGGGCAGCTTCAACTCGGCCTGCAGATAGACCAGCCCGTCCTTCTCCTGGTGGATCGCGCGGATGTCGGCCAGCTCGGTCTCGGGCACGAAGGGCACGGCCTTGTAGCACGCATCCTTGGCGGGCAGTTCGGCCTTGGCGATGTTCTTGGCCGCGGGCTGCAGGTCGCTGGCCACGAACTGGCGGACGGTGATCGGCTGGCGCGGGTCGCTGGGGAGGGCCTCGAGGAACTTCATCAGCCGCTTCTGGTAAGCGGGCTTGGCGATGCCGGAGGCCTCGACCTTGGCCAGCAGTTCATTCGCGGCCGCGGCCTGCTCGCCCTTGGCACCGGCGGCCATGGCGGCCACGCGGTCGACCAGCGCGACCAAGCCGCCCTGGTCGTTCATCAGGCGCGTGGCGTACTTCATCGCCTGCGGCGGCTCCATCGCCTCGACGCGGGCGACCATATCGTCCTGCGCCGGCAGGGCGATGAGCTTCTTGGCCAGTTCCGCCGTGGCGCACTCGAACTCGGTGGGGTCGCCGGTGAGGTCGGCCACGCGGTCGGCGTAAGGCGCAATCGGCGGCAGCTCGCTCGTGGGACGGTCGAGGTAGAAGTAGGCCGCGGCGCACCAGTCGTCTTCGCGCTCGAACAGGGCAACAGGCGAATGGGCGCGGATTTGGTCCATCGTGACGAAGCCCTCGCCGTCGCCGGCCTTCAACACGCCCGGCTGGCCGTGACGGTCGAGCTGGTTCATGGAGTTCTCGCCGCCCCAGAAGCCGATCTGCTGCAGTTCTACGCGGCAGGACCGCTGGAAGTAGACCGGGTCGGGCCCGTGTAGGCGATACATTGAGACCTGCTGGCGGTCGCTGTCGGCCGAGCGGAGGAACTGGCAGCCGTACCACGGCAGCGAGTAGGAGCCCGTGCCCCAGGCGGTGCAGATGTAGTCTTCGGTGCCGGTGCCGCAGAGCGTGGGGAACTCGGTGTCGCCGTCGAGATAGATCTTCACCTCGCCCTCGCCCCACCAGGTAGCGTAGTACGGGCGGGTGATCAGGCCCATCGTGCAGCCGAGGTACCGCCCGCGGCCGGTGACGTTGGGGAGGATCTTGAAGTCGCGGCGGAGCGTGGTGGGGTTCTCGCGGTTCCAGTACGTGTGGAAGTAGGCCGCATCGTCGCTGTGGGCGTCGCCCAGGGTGTAGTCGATGTGGTACCAGAACATGTCGTTGTCGAGGGGCGACTCGTTGGTGACGGTGATCTTGAAGCCCGTGCGGAAGGGCATCGGCACCATGCAGTTCCAGTTGCGGGCCTCGGGGTTGTTGAAGTAGGTGTTGGAGAAGACGAACTGCCGGCCCAGCGAGTTGCCGAAGAAATCGCCCAGCGGGCACTCCACGGCGGGCTTGGCCGCCCCGTCCCAGTACATGCGAAGCACCAGGCCGCGGAGCATCTTGTGCCCGCGGTCGGCCAGGGTGACCCAGATGCGGCGGATGGTGCCCATGCCCTGGCCCTCGGCCAGCACCCAAGTCTCGCCGGTCTTGATCCTGCCGCGGCAGGGCGAACCCTTGCGGCCGAAGTTGGTCTTGCCGCCCGCGCCGCGGTGGCCGCCGTAGTTTTCGGGGTTGGCCCATCGCATCTCGATCGTCCGGGACAGCTCGTACGGTGCGCGTTCGTCCATCGCAGTATCTCCGATATTGGTTCTGTGGAAGTTGAGGCGGTCAGTCTGTCCGATGCGTCGCCTGGCGTCAAGTAGGCGATGTCGGGAGCCAACAACGGAAAGAGAGCGGGATTAACGGATTCAAAGGATTCAGAGGATCAGAGCAACGCCATTCGACGTTTTCTGAATCCCGTGAATCCGCAGAATCCGTTAATCCCGCTCTCTTTCCGTGGATGCTGACATGAGCGATCGCCCCCGCCCAAAACCTTCTTTTCTTGACGCGGACGCGCCCAGAGCCGAACATTCACGCCCCAAGGAGCAGACACACTATGAAGATCGCGAAGAATTCGAAAGTGGTGATGATTGGCGACTCGATCACGGACATGGGCCGCACGCCCGCGGGCGAGGGCCTGTTCGACCCGATGGGCAAGGGCTACGTGACGCTGGTGAACGCGCTGATCGGCGCGGTGTATCCGGAGCGAGGCATCCGCATCGTGAACCGCGGCTGCAGCGGGCACAATACGCGCGACCTGGTCAACCGCTGGAAGACCGATGTGCTGGATCTCAAGCCCGACTGGGTGTCGGTGATGATCGGCATCAACGACGTCTGGCGGCAGTACGACGTGCCGACGATGACCGAGTCTCACGTCCTGATCGATGAGTACGAGGCCAACCTCGTGAAGATGATCGAGCAGACCCAGCCGGTCACGAAGGGCATGATCCTGATGACGCCCTACTACATCGAATCCAACCGCAAGGACGCGATGCGGGCGACGATGGACCGCTACGGCGCCGTCGTCAAGAAGCTCGCCCGTAAGTACGGCACGATCTTCGTCGACACGCAGGCCGCCTTCGACGCCGCCCTGAAGCACTGGTACGCCGCCACGCTCGCCTGGGACCGCGTGCATCCCAACCAGGCCGGGCACATGATCCTCGCCCGCGCCTTCTGCAAGGCGGTCGAACTGGAGTGGTGAGGCTGTAGGGTGGGCAGGCTTGCCCACCATTGGCGCTCATTCATCGAGCCGGTGATGGCGGCGCCTCCGATGTAATCGAATCTTTCTGATGGCCCCACGACGCTGTCGATGATCGCAAGTCGACGGTGGGCATGCCTGCCCACCCTACGGCGATCGCTGCCGTCACCGATCTGCGATGGCCTCGCATGTATCCGTCTTTATCCCCTCCATCCCTGCTGATGTTGTTTCTTCCTATGATTTACGAATGAACGGATACGTCCGCACGAGGAACCATAGCAGCGGGATGGCGCCGAAGAGGATGATGACGGTGTCTGGGATGATGCGGACCTCGGCCAGCCACTGCACGAGGGGCAGTTCGTAGAAGTGGTGGCTGCGGGCCCACCAGGGGCCGCTGGCGAAGCTGTGCCACACCTGCAGCAGACCCATCGGCAGCAGCGTCACGGCGAACATGAGGAACAGGCCCACGTTCATGCCCCAGAAGCTGAAGCGCAGGATGCCGTCCTTCCAATGGGCCTTGTCCACCAGCCCGCGCCAGGAGAACAGGATCAGCGCCACCGCCAGCATGCCGTACACGCCGAACAGCGCCGTGTGCGCATGGTTGGCGGTGAGATACGTCGCGTGCGAGTAGTAGTTGACGATGGGCAGATTGATGATGAAGCCGAAGATGCCCGCGCCGAGGAAATTCCAGAAGCTGCTGGCGACGAGGAAGTAGAGCGGCCAGCGATAGGGGAAGTCGCCGCCGGCCCGGCGGATCGAGCGATACTCCATCCAGCCGCGGACGACCAGCAGGATCAGCGGGATGACCTCGATGATGCTGAACACGCCGCCGATCGCCAGCCAGAACGCCGGCCCGCCGAACCAGAAGTAATGGTGCGCCACGCCCGGCACGCCGCCCAGGAACACCAGGATCGCCGTCAGGTACGCCACGCGCAGGGCCGAGTGCGCCGACACCAGCCCCAGCGACACCAGGAACAGCGCCACGATCGCCACGCCGAAGAACTCGAAGATGCTCTCGACCCAGATGTGCACGACGAACCACCGCCAGTAGTCGGCCACCGAGATGTGCGTGCCGCGGCTGTAGAACAGGCCGAACGCGAAGAAGCCCACGATGAGGATCGCGCTGAGGATGTAAAAGACGATCAGGCCCTTGGTGTGCGGGTCGTACTCGGCGCTCTTGCGCGCGATGACGCCCGCCATCGTGCGGTACACGATCACCAGCCAGAACACCATCCCCGCCAGCAGCAGGATCTGCCACAGGCGGCCCAGTTCGAGATACTCCCACCCCTGGTGGCCCAGCCAGTACCACACGTCCGGGCCGAAGCCGCCCTTGATGCTGACCACCTCGCCGATGAGGCTGCCGGCGATGACGATGAAGGTGGCCCCGAACAGCAGGTTCACCAGCGTGCGCTGGCCGCGCGGCTCGCGACGGGCGATCAGCGGCGCGAGATAGACGCTGGTGCCGATCCACGCGACGGCCATCCACAGGATCGCCAGCTGCACGTGCCACGTCTTGGCCCAGCTGTAAGAGTACTTCTCGCCGATCATCTGCACGTAGAAGGTCGCGGGGCGGACGGTGTAGTTCGCCAGGAGCCCGCCGTTGAGGATCTGCACGAGGAACAGCAGCCCGGCGACGAGGAAGAACTTCGCCGTCGCCCGCTGGCTGGGCGTGATGGGCGACTCCATCAGCCGCATCGACGCCTGCACCCCGCGCGGCGGGCCGTAGAAGAACTTGAACCGGTGCACGATGTAGATCACGGTTCCCAGCACGGCCATGAATGTGAACACCGACAGGATCGTCCAGAGCATCGCATTGGCGGAGGCCTCGTTGCCGACGCTGCGGTCGGCGGGCCAGTTGCTCGTGTAGGTGTACGCCAGGCCGGGGCGGTTGGCGCCGGCGGCCCAGGCGGTCCAAAAGAAGAAGTCGGCGATGTCCTGCCGCTGGGCCGCCGGCGGCACCGTGCCGGGCAGGAAGCCCACGTGCGGATTGCCCTTGTCGAACTGGTCGTCCCAGTAGCGGCGGTTCTGCTCGAACGCGTACCGCTGGCCGGGCGTCAGCGCGAGCGCATGCGTGTTGCCGTCATAGGCATTCGCCTTGATCTCTTCGATCACCTGCGCGTCGATGGATCGCTGCTCGTTGTGCGGCAGCGCCCTGTAGGCGGCCAGCGGCTCGTCCTGCGAGGGCAGCGAGGCGGCAACGGGCGTGCCGCGGGCGGCGTAGAACTCGCGCATCCACTGGCCGGTGCGGTGGAGCGTGTCGGCCGTGAAGTCCATGCCCCGCAGCGTGCCGTGCCCCCAGATGCTGCCGTGATCCATCAGGCCGTAACGCTGGTACACATCCTGCCCCCGCGAGATCGCGGCTGACGTGGTGAGCTCAGCACCGCCCGATACCATCGCCGACGGAATGGGCGGCACCTGCTCCTTGTGATAGATCCCCCCGACCAGCAACAGGGTCATGGTGAAGATGAACATCACGATCGCCGCATTACGCAGCGGCCGCACGCTGCTCGCCTCTTCCATGGGATGCTCCTTTTCGAGATCGAGTTGAACGAACTGCCAAGGAAATGATAGGCGGGGTCATACCTGGTCGTGGCGGCGAGTGAAGGCCGACGTTTTCAAATTCGAAATCCGAAGCTCGAAATACGAAACAAATCCAGAAGCTCCAAATGCGAAACCGGAGGCCTGACCGTCCAGACAACTCAGAGATTTCCTAGACCAACTTGTTCGGTCGCTACGTTCCCGGGTTTGTCTCGGATTTCGAGCTTCGTGCTTCGTATTTCTTTCGCAGGTTTGTTTCGTATTTCGAGTTTCGTGCTTCGGATTTGTTTCGCCGGACGCTGACTAGATCCTGCACGCCTCCCAGAACGTCTTGCCCCAGGGCGAGGCGGTGTCGTCCCAGGCGTCGCGGTGGCGGAGGAGCTCGACACGAAGGCGCTGCAGCGTGGCGGCGTGGGCGGGCTCGGCCGCCAGGTTGTGCATCTCGCACGGATCGGCCTGGAGGTCGAACAGCTGTGTCATGACGTGGCGGCCTTCGACGACATACTCGATCAGCTTGTAGCGGCGATCGCGGACGGCGCGGTGCTTGTCGGCATAGCCGAAGTAGAGCGTCTCGCGGCCGCCCTTGCCCTGGCGGATGATGGGGGCGAGGCTGCGGCCTTCGACGCTGGCGGGCACGGCCGTGCCGGTCAGATCGCACAGCGTGGGGAACACGTCCAGCAGGTAGGCGAACTCGCTGGTCCGCACGCCCGCGGGCACGCCGGGCCCCGCCAGCACCAGCGGCACGCGCACGCTGTGGTCGTAGCAGCTCTGCTTGCCCATCAGGCCATGCTGGCCCAGGGCCAGGCCGTTGTCGCCGGCCAGGACGATGATCGTGTTGTCCAACAGGCCCCGCGCCTGCAGGGCGGCGGTGATCTCGCCCAGCTTGTCATCGAGGTGGGTAATCATTGCGTAATACTCGGCCAGGTGGCGGCGGATCTCGTCGGGCATGCGCGGGAAGGCGGCCAGCGTCTCGTCGCGGATGTGCAACTCGCCGTTGTTGAACGGATGGCCGCCGAGGAAGTTGGCCGGCAGGCGGATGTCCTGGGGGCGGTACATGTCGAGGTACTTCCAGGGCATGCTCCGCGGGTCGTGCGGGGCGAGGAACGACACGTACATGTAGAACGGGTCGGCGGCGTCGTAGCCGCGGATGAAGTCCATCGCCGCGCCGGCGATGATGTCGGTGGAGTGGCGGCCGCTGTGGATGTGGTCGCATCCGCGCTGGCGGACGGTGTTGGTGCTCCACGGGTTGTCGATGATCGGCAGCGTTTTGTCGTACCGGCCGGTGGGGTCGAAGTCGAACGCGGGCACGTTCCAGTGGTCGCTCATGCCGCCGTAGAAGATCTCGGCCCCGTCCGTGAAGCTGCGGTGGTACGACTCCTTGCCGTTGTGCCATTTGCCCGCCCCGAAGGTGCGGTAGCCCGCCTGCCGAAACGCCTGGCCCAGCGTGACGTGCTCGGGCGAGACGCTCTCGCCCGCCCCGGTGATGTGGTAGAGCGTGCGGCCGGTGTTGAGCATGGCCCGGCTGGGCATGCAAACGGCCGCGACCGAGCCGCATGGGATGAACGCGTGCGTGAACGCCGTGCCGCGAGCGACGAGCTTGTCCATGTTGGGGGTATGGATCTGGTCGTTGCCCAACGCGCGGATCGTGTCGAACCGCTGGTCGTCGGTGAAGAAGAACAATACGTTCGGCCGAGGCATAGATGGCTCCTTGGGCATCGCACATCGCGATGCGACAACCTTGTATTCGGCACGCAATTGCAGACCGCTGGAGACGAAGTGAAGCAAGGTGCAAAAGTCACACAGCGCCGAAAGGCGAGCGAGAGCCGGCGGTGGTCTCATGCCGAGTCTCGCCTGCACATTTCAAGACAAGCATTACTCACTCACTTCTTCATCGGCTTGCGGTCTTTGAAGAAGTCGACGAAGGGGTTGTTGAACGGCTTGGGCTCGGGCCGGCCGCCGTTCTTGGGCGCGAGGCGGACGGGCTTGGCCGCGGGCGAGGTTTTGCCCTCGCTTCGCGCGCCGCCGGAGCCGGGGTTGCTCTTCATCGACAGGGCGATGCGCTTGCGTTCCAGGTCCACGCTGATCACCGTCACCGTCACGCGCTGCTGAACCTTCACGACCTCGGCGGGGTTCTTCACGAAGCGATCGGCCAGTTCGCTCACGTGCACCAGGCCGTCCTGATGAACGCCCACGTCGACGAACGCTCCGAACGCGGCCACGTTGGTGACGATCCCCGGCAGCTTCATGCCCACCTGCAGGTCCTTCATCTCGCGGACGCCCTCGGCGAAGTGGAACGCCTCGAACTGCTGGCGCGGGTCGCGG
This sequence comes from uncultured Planctomycetaceae bacterium, assembly GCA_964616985.1. Taxonomy (GTDB): domain Bacteria; phylum Planctomycetota; class Phycisphaerae; order SM23-33; family SM23-33; genus CAZTVF01. The sequence continues at coordinate 9,378 of CAZTVF010000074.1, read as the reverse complement.
CCGGGCTTGGCCAGCTCGGCCATGATGTCATTTAGCGTGGGCATGCCGACGGTTTCGGTGACGTACTTCCTGAGATCGATCTTGGCCCGCAGTTCGGTGCTGGCGATCAGCTCGGCCACCGAGCAGCCCAGGTCGGCGGCCATCTTCTCGACCACGCCGTAGCTCTCGGGGTGGACGGCGCTGGCGTCCAGCGGGTTGGCGCCTTGGCGGATGCGGAGGAAGCCCGCCGCCTGCTCGAAGGTCTTGGGCCCCATGCCGGCGACCTCCAGCAGCTCGCGCCGCGTGTGGAATGCGCCGTGCTCGTTGCGGTACTTCACCACCCCGCCGGCCAGGCGCTCGCTGAGGCCCGAGACGTAGCTGAGCAATTCCTTGGACGCGGTGTTGATCTCGACGCCGACGGCGTTGACGCAGCTGACGACGGTGTCGTCGAGCGACTTCTTGAGCGCCTTGGCGTCCACGTCGTGCTGGTACTGCCCCACGCCGATGGACTTGGCGTCGATCTTCACCAGCTCGGCCAGCGGGTCCATCAGCCGCCGGCCGATCGAGACGGCCCCGCGGACGGTGAGGTCCTGGTCGGGGAATTCCTCGCGGTCCACCTCGCTGGCCGAGTACACCGACGCGCCGCTCTCGTTGACCATGACGACGGTGACGGGGCGGCCGAAGTCGATGCCGCGGCAGAAGGCCTCGGCCTCGCGCCCGCCGGTGCCGTTGCCGACGGCCAGGGCGTCGATGTTGAACTTCGCCGCCAGGGCCCGCAGCAGGGTGGCGGCCTCGGCGGTCTTGCGGTGCGGCTCCAGCGGGTAGATCACATCGTGATACAGCAGCTTGCCCTGGGGGTCGAGGCACACGATCTTGCAGCCGGTGCGCAGGCCGGGGTCCACGCCGAGCACGGCCTTCTGGCCCATCGGCGAGGCCAGCAGCAGCTGGCGGAGGTTGTCGGCGAAGACGCGGATGGCCTCTTCGTCGGCCCGCTTCTTGGCCTCCATGCGGATGTCGGTCTCGATCGACAGCGACATCAGCCGCTTGTAGCTGTCCTGCACGGCCAGGCGTACCTGGTCGCTGGCGGCGCCGGCGTCCTTCACGAACCGCCGCTGCAGCATGCCCACGGCGGTGTCCTCGTCGGGCAGGATGTGGAAGAACAGGAAGCCCTCCTTCTCGCCGCGGCGGATGGCCAGGATGCGGTGCGAGGGGGCGGTGGCGATGGGCTCGCTCCAGTCGAAGTAGTCCTTGTACTTGGCGCCCTCGGCCTCCTTGCCGTCGAGCACCTTGGAGGTGAGCATGGCCGACGTCGCGAACAAGTCGCGGACCTCGGCCCGCGCGGCGGCGTCCTCGTTCACCCACTCGGCGATGATGTCGCGCGCCCCGGCCAGAGCCTCCTCGGCCGACGCGACGCCCTTTTCGGCGCTGATGAACTTCGCGGCGGCGGCGGGCACGTCCATCGCGCCCTGCTCGAACAGCGTCCTGGCCAGCGGCTCGAGCCCCTTCTCCTTGGCCATCATGCCGCGCGTGCGGCGCTTAGGGCGGTACGGCAGGTAGATGTCTTCCAGCGTCGAGAGCGTCTCGGCCGCGTCCACCTTGGCCTTGAGCTCGTCAGACAGCTTGCCCTGCTCCTGCAGCGACTTGAGGACCGTGTCGCGGCGGGCGGCAAGCTCCTTGAGCTGCTCGAGGCGGTCGCGAATGGCGATCACCGCGACCTCGTCCAGGCCGCCGGTGACTTCCTTGCGATACCGCGAAATGAACGGCACGGTCGATCCGCCGCCCAGCAGCTCCGCCGTCGCCGCGACCTGCTTGGAGGCAATCTTCAACTCGCCCGCGATCTTCGAAACAAATGCATCCTGCATGTGAGGGAGTCCTTTCCGCCACGGCTCACGTGGGAATCGGATTCTATCGTATCAACCGCCGCTGGCAAGGGCGGACGTGAAATCGGCACGACGCGACCATTTTCCACTTGCGCACGGACACCCCTGGCACGACGAGACGAATAGGGTACAATCCGCCGCATGAGCCAGGATGCCGAACATTCCCAGCCCGAGCCTGCGGCAGCGCGGCGATCAACGCCGAGGGGCAGACCGATTCGCATCGCCTTTGCGGCGGCTGCTGCGGCGCTGCTCGTAGCGGGCCTTGTCCTGGTCATCACCGATCCCGGCAGCGGGGAAGGTGCCCTGATCGAGTCGGCCGCGGTGCTGCCTCTGGCGGAGGCGAATGGCCCGGCGACCCCCGGGCGGACCTTCGCCGCCGGCGAGGACGTGGTCGTTCGCGTCCACCTGCGCCAAGGGGCCTGGCTGACGCTTCTGAATGTCGATCCCGACGGCAACACCATCGCCGTCATGCCCTTTCCCAACGCGCCGGACTACACCATCGCGGTGCTGGCCGGCGTGCGGATGTTCGGCGCGTATCGCCTGGACGAACAGGCCGGGCGAGAGGCGTTCATCGTGATCGCTTCCGAAAAGCCGATCGAGAACCTCCCCGGCCGCGTGGCCAAGCTGCCCGCCGGCGCCGACCTCCAGATCATCGCTGACCAGGTGGCCGCGTGGGGCGGCGAGACGAGAGTCCTCCCCTTTAGCCAGACGGCCCGCCCTGCCACGATGCCGGCCACCATGCCCAAGGAATAACTATGAGCAAATCCCAGGTCTTCGTCATCGGCGACAGCATCTCCATGCACTACGGCCCGTACCTGGAGCCGATGATTGGCTCGCGCTACGCCTTCGCCCGCAAGACCGGCGCCGAGAGCGCCCTGGCCGGCACGCCGCTGGCGGGTGAGGCCAACGGCGGCGATTCCAGCCTCGTGCTGGCGTACCTCCAGCGGATGGTGACCGACGCGTCGTTCCGCCCGGCGGTGCTGGTGATCAACTGCGGCCTGCACGACATCAAGAGCAACGTCGCCACGCCCGCGGCCAAGCAGGTCTCGCTGGCCCAGTACCGCGACAACATGCAGCAGATCCTGAAGCTCGCCCGCGGCGTGGCCGGGCGCGTCGTGTGGGTCCGCACCACGCCCGTCGACGACCAGCAGCATAACACCCGCTCGAGCAGCTTCCACCGCTTCGCCGCCGACGTCGCCGCCTACAACGCCGCCGCCGATGAAGCCGTCGCCGTGGCCGGGGCCGCGTCCATCGACCTCCACACCTTTACGCTCGCCCTGGGCGGCAACCCCTTCTGCGACCACGTGCACTTCCTGGAGCCCATCCGCCAGCTCCAGGCCGCCTTCATCGCCGGCGCCCTGCTCGGGCTGCCATGACGCCCGGTGCAGGGCAATCGCATTCTCGTAGCACGGGCGTCTCGCCCGTGGAGAGTCCTAAAGCCAGCAGGACAGAGACGGTTCTGCGACGCATGGGCGCGACGCCCATGTTACGAAACAAAGAATGCGATGGCCTTGACGCCCGGCGAACGCCTCTCGCAATCGACGCCCCGCGCCGATAAAATCCATAGGCCGCGCCCGTAGCTCAACTGGATAGAGCAGCGGTCTTCTAAACCGCAGGTCACAGGTTCGAGTCCTGTCGGGCGCAGTGGAGAACGTATGCTGGGTTTCTCATTTTCATGGAAGCGGCTGGTTGGCATCTCCGCCGCCAAGGGCCGGATCTCCAGGGCGGTCGGCGTGCCGCTGACGCAGTCCGGCCGCGAGCGGAAGATCGGGCGAATGCTCGCCGGCCGCGGGTTTGGCTGGCTGGCGTTTCTGCCCGGCGGCTTCGCCGGCACGCGGGCCCATCGGCGAACGTCGCGCCTGACGGTGCTGTCGATCCTCCTGTCCATCACGGCACTGGCGGCCGGCAAGTACTGGATGGGGGCATACGTCTGGAAGATATGCATGGCGGCCGGCATCGCCGCGGCATTGGGGCTGCTGCTTGCCGCCGGCCGGCGAGGCGGACGGTTCATGGCGATGACGTCGGTGGCGCTATGCCTGGTGGCGGCTGCGTACGCATGGTCGAACGACCCCGTCTCGGCCGCGGCGACCCAACCCGCCCAGACGCTGCCGTTCGAACTGCCCAAGCTGTAGTCACGTGCGCGGAGAAAGACCCCCTGCCGCGCTGCACATCCACCCATCCATCCGTTTGTGATGCACGTCGTGTAACCTTCTTCCTGCCGGGCGCATACTTAAGGCGGCGGGGGGTGGATGCCCGCTGTATCATGAAAGCAAGGAGTTCAAGCATGAGAATGGCCAACGCGATCGTATGGGCGGCGGTGTTATTGGCGACCCAGGCATTGTCGGCTGCGCCGCTGGCCAAGGAGAAGGTATCCGACCAGGCCAAGTGGGTGGCGCACCTCGATGTCGAGGCGGCCGTCGCCTCGCAGTTGGGGCAGATGGTGCTCGACCACTTCGCAAAGGATGACGCCTTCCAGGCCAAGATCAACGAGTTCGTCTCCGCCGCGGGCTTCGATCCGCGCACGGATCTCAAGGGCGTCACGCTGTACGGCACGGCGTTTGACGCCGCCGCCGGCGTGGCGATCGTGCAGCTCAATTACGACCGGCAGAAACTGATCGACCTCCTGGCCGCCAACAAGGACCACCAGGAGGCGCAGGTGGGCGAGCGCACCATGCACAGCTGGAGCCAGAAGCCCGAGGACGCCAACGACGACGGCGTGCGCGTGGGCTGCTTCTATGACGACTCCACCATCGTCATCGCCCGCAAGCAGAACGCGCTGGAGGCCGCGCTGGCTGTGCTCGATGGCAAGGCCGCAAGCCTGGCCAAGGCGAAGTCCACGCTGCTGCCCCAGGACCGCAAGGGCGCGTTCCTTCTTGCGGCGGCCGAGGGCCTGCCGGCCGAGGGCATCAAGACCCGCACGCTGAGGATGTTCACCGGCGGGCAGCTGGTGGCCGGGCAGGACGGCAACACGGTCTTCGCCTCGGCACGCCTGACGGCGGCGTCGGTGCAGAAGGCCCAGCAACTTGCCCAGGCGGCGCAGGGATTTCTTGCGATGGCGCAGCTGGCGGCAGTGCAAGGCCCTGAGGACGCGCCGGCCGACGGCGCCAAGGCGGCGCTGCTGAACCTGGCGGCCAAGGTCCAGGTCAACGTCGCCGAGGCCGACAATGCCGGCGTCATCACCATCGAGGCCTCCGCGACTATCGAGGAACTCGCCGCGTTGGCCGACAAGGCCGCGAAGGCTCGCGCCGAGCGAAAGGCCGCGAAATAAGGGGTGCCGATGAGCTCACGCGGTGAAAACGCCGCCGCCTGCCGCAGCACCGACCAGCTCGCCCGCGACGCACGGGCGGGCTCGGCCGAGGCGTTTGCTGATCTTGCCGGCCGGCTGATGCCCCCCGTCGAGCGTTTCCTCCGCACGCGGACGTTGAGCGCGCACGATGCCGAGGACCTGGCGCAGGAGACGTTTCTTCGCGCCCGGCAGATGCTGCACCAGTACGACCCGCAGCGTCCGTTCATGCCCTGGTTGATGACGATTGCCGCGAACCTCGCGGCGGGCCTGGCCCGCAGCCGGCGGGCTGCCGTGGACATCGCGGCGATGGATGTGGCGTCCAAGGCGCCCACACCCGCCCAGCAGGCGGCGCGGGCCGAGGAGGCGGCGGCGATCTGGCGGGCCGCCCGCCACCACCTGCCCGCCCGCCAGTACGACGCCCTCCACCTGCGGTACGCCGAGGAGCTCGACGTGGCGCGGGTGGCCGAGCGGATGAACCTGTCGCGGATTCACGTGAAGGTGCTGCTGCACCGCGCCCGCAAGCGGCTGCTGAAACTGCCAGCCGCCCAGGGGTCCCAAGGCACAGAGGAGCCATGACCATGTTCTGCGCAATCTACAGGTGGAAGATGTCTGCCGCGATCGATGCGGGCACGCCGCTGTCGCCGGCCGCCGAACGCCACGTGCACGTCTGCGCATCGTGCCGGCAGTTCTGGACGGCAGCGCAGGGCCTGCACGCCGCGCTGCGGGATGGTGCCGCAATGGCCCCGCCGCGCTTGGCGGCCCCGCGTCCCAAGGCGCCGCCTCTGCAGTCCACGGCCGCGTATTGGCTCGCCGGCGCTGGCGCTGCGGTTGCCGCGGCGACGGTGATCGTCGCGGTCCTGATGCCTCGCCCGGGAGCCCCGCGGCCGCAGGTCGTTCGCAGTCCCGGCAGCGTCGAAGCCCTCGCCCTGGTCGCGCCGCTTCCTGATCTGCCCGCGGCCGCCGGGGGCGCCCAGCAGCGCGTGCTGGATACCGCCAACGGTGAACTCGCCCTCGCCGGGCAGGACGCTGCCGCCCTGGCCTCGACACTGGTGAGTTACATCAAGTTCGATCCCGCGCACGCCAAGGAGCGGTAGGCGCGTTCGCTTCCAGCGGCCTGCGTCGCCGCGGCGAGGGCCCTGGGGTGAAGGAGGCGCTTTTCCTGTCTCTGCGTCTTCGTGTCTCCTCTGTCTCTGTCTTTAGAGGACGCCTTGGGACAGCTTGGGACACGCTCGAATTTTTCTGAATTTCGGCGCGATTTTTCACCACTCCCCCGGGGTGCGTTTACTATCTTAAAAGTGAGGGATGAGGATACCTTCCCGACTCCCTTCGAAGGCTGGGCGACAGCCGCCGTCAGGCGAGCCGACCCCCAGCCCGGCGTTCCCCGCAGACGTGCGGGGTGTGGATGCCCGGCGGCCGCGGTGCCCGAAAGGGGCCGGGGCGACGGCTGGGCGGGTTCTACAAGGAAGGAGGTGGTCCGTGGCAAATAGTACGATAGGTGGCCTGCATTAGCAGGTAACGTACCTGCTTATGCAGGCACCACGATTCTCCGGGCCTGCGCCCGTCTAACCGACGCCGCGGGCTCGGACTTTTTATGGGGGTTGACGGCGCATCATGATTCCCGGAGCGTTCACAGTGGCGGCGGGGAAGCGTACAATCCAGGCATGATCATCAATAGACTGGCGGCGATTGTCCTTACCCCTCTGTTGTTTCTTGCCGCGGCGAATGCGGCGACGGTGGAGGTCAAGGATAGCGATGGCCTTCGCCGCTCGGCGAGGGAGGCGAAGGCGGGCGATGTGATCCGCCTGGCCCCTGGGAAGTACGCCGGCGGCGTGTGGATCGAGAACCTCCACGGGGCCAAGGGCTCGCCCGTCGTCATCGAGGCGGCCGACGCCAACAACCCGCCGGTGTTCGAGGGCGGCAGCGGCGGCATCCACATCGCGGGCTGCTCGTACGTAACGGTGAGGAACATCGCCATCCGCGGGGCCTCGGCCAACGGCATCAACATCGACGACGCGGGCAGGAGCGACGCCCCCGCCCACCACATCACGCTCGAAGGCCTGCGGATCTCCGACATCGGCCCCAAGGGCAACTTCGACGCGATCAAGCTGTCGGGCGTCACCGACTTCGCCGTCACCGGCTGCCGCATCGAGGGCTGGGGCGGGCAGTCGGTGGATATGGTCGGCTGCCACCGCGGCACGGTGGAACGGTGCGAGTTCCGCGGCAAGGAAGGCTTTTCGCAGTCCACCGGGCCGCAGACCAAGGGCGGCTGCACGGGGATCACGATCCGCCGCTGCGCCTTCGTCAACGCGGGCATGCGGGCGGTGAACGTCGGCGGCTCGACGGGGCTGCAGTTCTTCCGCCCGCCGGTGCTGGACGCCAACGGGCGGCTGACCAAGGGCGAGAAGTTCGAGGCCAAGGACATCACCGTCGACGGCTGCTCGTTCATCGGCAGCGACGCACCCATCGCGCTGGTGGGCGTCGACGGGGCGACGGTGAAGAACTGCACCTTCTACCGGCCGGCGAAGTGGGTGCTGCGGATCCTGCAGGAGACGACGGAGGAGGGCTTCGTGCCCTGCCGCAACGGGCGGTTTGAAAACAACCTGATCGTCTTCCGCCACAAGGACGTGAGCGTCGTTGCCAACATCGGCCCCGGCACCGCGCCTCAGACGTTCAAGTTCGAGCGCAACTGGTGGTACTGCGAAGACCAGCCCGCCGGCAGCAAGCCCTACTTGCCGGCGGGAGAGAAGGACAGCGTTTACGGCAAGGACCCCCGCCTCAAAGACCCCGCCAAAGGCGACCTCACCCCGCAGGAACCCGCCGCAGCCAAGTACGGCGCAGGGGCTCAACCGTAGGGCACGCAGGCAACCGTAGGGCATGCAGGTCCTGACCCGCAGGGGCAGGTTCTGCATGCCGGGGTGTGCATCACAAAAGAGAGAGCGGGATCGCCTGCCGGCGGATCCCGCTCTCTTTCCGTTTCTTCTTTCGCCTACTGCCGATTGCCTTCCCTAGAACATGCCCACCACGTTGCCGGTCTCGTCGAGATCGACGTCGAAGAAGGCGGGGCGGCTGGGCAGGCCGGGCATGGTGCGCATCTGGCCCAGCAGCGGGTAGAGGAAGCCCGCGCCGGCCGAGGCGCGGACCTCGCGGACGGGCACGTTGAAGCCCCGGGGCACGCCCTTGAGCTTGGGATCGTGCGAGAGCGACAGGTGCGTCTTGGCCATGCAGATGGGCAGGTTCGACAGCCCGGCCTTCTCGTACGACGCGATCTGCTTCTCGGCCAGCGGCTCGTAGCTGACGGAACCGGCGAGGTAGACCTTCTTGGCGATGGTCTCGATCTTCTGCTTGATGGTGTAGCTGTCGGGGTAGAGCAGCTGGAAGTTGGCGGGTTTCTCGCAGGCGGCCACGACGGCTTCGGCCAGGGCGACGGCCCCGCGTCCGCCCTTGGCCCAGTGGTCGGCCATGACGGCGGCCTCGGCCCCGGCCTCGATGGCCCGCTTGGTGGCCAGTTCGATCTCGGCCTTGGTGTCGGTGTGGAAGCGGTTCATGGCCACCACGACGGGCACGCCGAACATCTTGGCGATCTCGATGTGGCGGACGAGGTTGCACAGGCCCTTTTCCAGCAGCTCGAGGTTCTCGGTCTTGTACGCGTCGGGGATGGGCTTGCCGGGCGTGACGGTGGGCCCGCCGCCGTGCATCTTCAGGGCGCGGATGGTGCCCACCAGCACCACGCAGCTGGGGCGCAGGCCGCTGATGCGGCACTTGATGTCCATGAACTTTTCCATGCCGATGTCGGCGGCGAAGCCCGACTCGGTGACCACGTAGTCGGCCAGCTTCAGCGCGATGCGGTCGGAGATGATCGAGTTATTGCCGTGGGCGATGTTGGCGAAGGGCCCGGCGTGAACGAACGACGGCTGGCCCTCCAGCGTCTGCATCAGGTTGGGCTTGATGGCGTCCTTCATCAGCACGGTCAGGGCGCCGGCCACGCCGAGGTCCTCGGCCGTCACGGGGTTGCCCGAGGTGTCCATGGCCACGATGATGCGGCCGAGGCGCTTGCGCATGTCCTTGACGTCGGAGGCCAGGGCGAGGATGGCCATGATCTCAGAGGCCACCGCGATGTCGAAGCCGGTCTTGCGCTTCGGGCCGTCCTGCCAGTTGTCCGACAGGCCCGTCTCGATGAATCGCAGGGCGGCGTCGTTGACATCCACCACGCGGCGCCAGGTGATGGTCTCGGGG
>CAZTVF010000073.1:8807-27463 GCA_964616985.1 uncultured Planctomycetaceae bacterium | reverse complement strand
AGACGCCCTCGGAACTCGCGGGCGGGACGCCCGCGCCACTGTACATGCGATTGCCCTGTGGCGGCAACGCGTTGGCGTAATCCGTGTATTCCGGGGGCAAATTGCTTAGAATCCCGTCATGACCAATGAATCCAACTGGCTCCAGACGTGCCTCAACGGCCTGACGCGGGCGAGGGTGACGGTGTTCGGCGACTTTTGCCTCGACGCGTACTGGCTGATCGACACGAACGACAGCGAGATCTCCATCGAGACCGGCCTGCCCGTGCGGCGGGTCAGGCGGCAGCGGTACAGCCTGGGCGGCGCGGGCAACGTGGTGGCCAACCTCGTCGACATCGGCGCAGGCAGCGTGCGGGCCGTCGGCCTGGTCGGCGACGACATGTTCGGCCGCGCAATGCGCGACATGCTGCAGGCCGCGGGCGCCGACGCCGCGGGCATGCTGCACTCCCAGGCCGATTGGCAGACGATGGTCTACGCCAAGCCCTGCATCGGCGAGGCCGAGCAGAACCGCATCGATTTCGGCGCCTTCAACGCCGTCGCGCCGGCGTCGCTGGATGCCTTGGCCGCCCGCCTTCGCGCCGCGGCCGAAACGTCCGACGTGGTCATCCTCAACCAGCAGGTGCCCGCGGGCGTGTGCACCAGCGACATGATCGGCCGCATCAACGCGATCATCGCCGACGCCCCCCGCTGCCGCTTCATCGTCGACTCGCGCCACCGGGCGGGCGAATTCCGCGGGGCCATCCTGAAGCTCAACGCCCACGAGGCCGCCCGCCTGTGCGGCTCGCCCCGCCCGCTGGACGAGCGGATCCCGCTGGCCGACGCGTGCGACCTGGCCCGCAAGCTCGCGGGCATCACCGGCCGCGAAGTGTTCATCACCCGCGGCGAGAACGGCCTGATCGTCTGCAGCGGCGGGGATGTGCAGATCGTGCCGGGCATCCAGGTTCTCGGCCGCACCGATCCCGTCGGCGCCGGCGACACGGCTGTGTCCGCCCTGGCGGCGGTGCTGGGCAGCGGCGGGGACGCGGTCACTGCCGCCCGCCTGGCCAACATCGCCGCGTCGATCACGGTGCAGAAGCTGCAGACCACGGGCACGGCCTCGCCGGAGGAGATCCTCCGCGTGGGCCCCGCGCCCGATTACGTCTACCTGCCCGAACTGGCCGACGACCCTCGCCAGGCGCGCCAGGCCGCGGGCAGCGAGATCGAGATCGTCCGCGACCTGCCGGCGGGGCTGCAGATCCGCCACGCCATCTTCGACCACGACGGCACGCTGTCCACCCTTCGCGAAGGCTGGGAGGGCATCATGGCCCCGATGATGGTCCGCGCGATCCTCGGCGAGCATTACGACCGCGCGGACGAGGGCCTGTACAACAAGGTCGTCGAGCACGTGGCCCGCTTCATCGACCGCACCACCGGCGTGCAGACGCTGGTGCAGATGCAGGGGCTGGTGGAACTCGTGCGCCAGTTCGGCCTCGTGCCGGCGGGCGAGGTGCTGGACATGCACGGCTACAAGGCGATGTACGACCGCGATCTGCTGGCGACGGTCGCGCGGCGGCTGGAGAAGCTGAAGCGCGGGCAGCTGGCGGCGGCGGAGTTTCAGATCGCCGGGGCGGCTGCGTTCGTCGCCCGCCTGCACGCCGCGGGCGTCAAGCTCTACCTCGCCAGCGGCACCGACGTCTCGCACGTTGCCGCCGAGGCCCACGCCCTGGGATACGCGCACCTGTTCGAAGGCCGCATCTTCGGGGCCGTCGGCGACGTCGCCGTCGAGGCCAAGCGAATGGTGCTCGAGCGGATTTTCCGCGAGCATGGCCTGGCCGGTCCGCAGGTGGCGACCTTCGGCGACGGCCCCGTCGAGATCCGCGAGACCCGCAAATATGACGGCGTCGCCATCGGCATCGCCAGCGACGAACTCCGCCGCTTCGGCCTCAACCCCCTCAAACGCTCCCGCCTCATCCGCGCCGGCGCCGACCTGATCATCCCCGACTTCAGCGAAGGGGATGAATTGGCGAGGATTCTCACACTATAGGGCAATGTCCTCTGTGCCCCGTAGGGGCACGATATCTTAGCCTCGGGTTGCGAGCGCAGCGAGCTACCCGTGGTGACGTGCGGATTGATCTTCCCAACCCCGTAGGGGTTGGTTAACGGCGTTCGCGACCCACGTTCGACAGAAAGGAAAAGCACTATGGGGCACACGTATTACCAGGTCCACGAGCACATCGTCTTCAGCACCAAGAACCGCGTCCCCTATCTTCGCGACGACATACAACTGGAGGTCCATCCATATCTGGCCGTTGCGGTTCGTAATCACGGCTGCGAATGCCTCATGGTCGGCGGCGTTCAAGAACACATCCATATGCTCGTTCGCAAGAGCCAACTTATCCTCACCGGCGATCTGGTGAAGGAGATCAAACGCACCTCCACGATCTGGCTCAAAGGCAAGGGTGGTTTCACGGCGGACTTCGCGTGGCAGAGCGGATACGGTGCGTTCGGCGTGAGCTATTCGAATATCGATGCGGTCACGCAGTACATCGCGAATCAGAAGCAACATCACAAGGACATGACGTGGGAGGAGGAGTTCGGCCTGATGCTCAAAAGGAACGGGGTCGAATACGATCCCAGGTACTACCTCGATTAGCGATTAGCCAACCCCTCCGGGGTTGGCGGGACGTCGTGGGGAATCTTCCACGGGTAGCTTCGCTGCGCTCGCAACCCGAGGCTAGGATATTGTGCCCCTACGGGGCACGGCGCAGAAGGCTACACCGCGGGTTCCTGGCTGCTGAGGATGATGTGGACGAGTTGGCCCATGGTGAGCAGGTCGAGGAGGTTGTGGTGGACGATGTCGCGGACCTGGCGGGCGTCGCGGGTGTCGACGAACTTGTGGTAGGCGTCGGCAATGGCCCAGCCGGGGATGTCGCCCACGCGGTTGCGGCCACAGAGGTTCTGCTCCAGCGTCTGCAGCTTGCAGTTGGCCCAGCGGCCTCGCCAGCGTTTGCGGGCCTCCATCAGGAGGTCCAGGTGCGGCACGTCCACGTTGGGCAGCTTGAAGCCATGGAAGATGCACCGCTCGCGGATCATGTTCATGTCGAACGCCTTGCCGTTGTAGGTCACCAGGAGCCGGCTCTTGGCATAGCGTTCGGCGTAGGCGCGGAGGATGGCGGCCTCCTCGGCGTAGTTGCGGGCGAGGTACTGCTCGAAGTGGAATTCCTCGCCCTCGAAGTACATCATGCCGACCAGGAAGATCGTGCACCCGCTGAAGCCGCAGCTCTCGACATCCATGAACAGCAGGTCTTCGGGCTTGCCGTTGGCCGCGTGGCAGAGGGCCTCGGTGGCGGCGAGTTCGTCGAACTGCTGGCGCGCCCCGCGCATCACCGCGGCGTAGTCGCGCGCGATGGCCAGTAAATCGGGCGCGACCTTGCTCAACGGCCGGCGGATCAGCCAATAGCGGCTGACGCCCAGCGGCATGGAGACGTGCGTCTCGACGCCCGCGCACGCCTCCTCCAGCGGGATGGGGTTCTCGGGCTCGTACCGCTTGTAACCGATGTCCTTCTCGCTGCGGCCCTGGGCGCGCAGCAGGTCCGAGGCGGTATTGAAGTCGCCCTTGACGATAGAACGCCGGAGGATCTCCAGCTTCTTCCTTCTGGATTCAGGGAGGGTCATTGATCAGCGGTATTGTACACGCAAAGGCCTTGTATTCCTAAGTGATCGCTCCACGGCCCCATCGGTGCCACCCTCAAGCAAGCGAAGCGAAGCTTGGGGGTGTCTGCGCGACTGGGAGTGAATCTCACCCTCAACAGGCCTACCGAAGACACCCCCAAGCTACGCCCTGCCGGGCTTGCTTGAGTGTGGCACCGGCGTGCCCGCGACCGGAATCACCGCGACTTTCACCGATGCATCCGCGCCACCAGGTCCAGCAGCAGGACCGTGGCCTGCTTGTTGGGCACGGGGTAGCCGCCGCCGAGATCGGGGTCCTGGTGAAGCGGCGGACGCAGGTTGGCCAGGCCCACGCAACTGGGGCAGCCCGTATCGCAGGGGCACTCGCGGACCATGCGGCCGGAGATGTCCAGCCAGTGGTCGATCAGTTCAAACCCCGCCTGCGCGAAACCCACGCCGCCGGTGTAGCGGTCGTAGACGAAGATGATCGGCACGCCCAGGTTGGATGAATCGACCATGCCGGAGATGTCCCGCCGGTCGCACATCGCCAGGGCCGGCAGCGCCGCGAGCATCAGGTTCCGCACGCCCATCAGCGCCTCGATCGGGTTGTAGCCGGCCGCGGCCACCGACTGGCGCATGCCCTCGCTGACGGCCCACCACATGCCGGTTGTCGCCAGCGTCTGTGCGGGCAGGTCGAGCTTGTCCTGCCCCACCAGGTCCATGGTGTAATACTTGATCTTGCGGAACGCGATCGTCTGCCACGTCACGTCGGCGGGGCCGAAGAACATCTGCCCGTCGCCGAAGGCCTTCTGCTCCGAGGCCGCCTGCAGGCGGCAGGCGCTGGACAGCACCGGCTGGGTGTAATAATCCACGTTGGCGGGCTCGACCGTGGCGATCTTCATCTCCAGGTCCAGCTTGCGGACGAGGTAGCCCGCCCCCTCGTGCAGGTACACCGCGCCGGGATAGACCAGTTCGGGCGCCGAGATCGAGTCGACGTTCCCGATGACCGCGCCGCCCTTGGATGAATCGGCAATGCTGTATGTGTCGTCGCTGATCGTCCGCAGGTTCACCCGCTTGGAGGGAAACTCGCTGCTGGACCAGTAGTACCGCCCGTCGATCGCCTTGGTCTGCCCCTCCTCGGCCAGGATCTGGGCCACCTTGGGGCCCAGCGGGCCGAAGAATTCGTGATCGGCGGCGCTGAAGGGCTTCTCGAAACATGCGCACGAGATCTGCCCCTCCAGGATCAACGGGTTCCAGGGGTCGATCACGCCATGCTCGTGCGAGGCCGTGAAGAAGTATTCCGGGTGCCGCATGAGGTACTGGTCGATCGGGTCGTCGTAGCCGATGAGCACCACCAGGCTGTCCTGGCTGGACCGCCCGGCCCGCCCCGCCTGCTGCCAAGTCGAGCAGATCGTGCCAGGGAACCCCACGAGGATCGCCGCGTCCATGCCGCCCACGTCGATGCCCAGTTCCAGGGCGTTGGTGGCGGCGACGGCCAGCAGTTCGCCCGAGAACAGGTCCTTCTCAATCTGCCGCCGCTCGGCCGGCAGGTAGCCGCCGCGATACGGGCGGATTCGCCGGGCCAGGTCGCCCTCGCCGGCAAGCATCTCGGTAGCGTACTTGTAGATCAGCTCGACCACCACGCGGGCCTTGCCGAACACGATCGTCTGCACGCGCCGCCGCACCAGCTCGGCCAGCAGTTCCACCGCCTCGACGTTGGCCGAGCGGCGGCTGACGTTGTCGTCGGCGAGGAACGGCGGGTTCCACAGCGCGAAATACTTCCGCCCGCGCGGCGCCCCGTCGTTGTCCACCAGTGTCATCGAGCGGCCGGTGAGCTTCTGCGCCAGTTCCAGCGGGTTGGCCACGGTGGCCGACGAGCAGATCAGCCGCGGCCGCGAGCCGTAATGGGCGCACATCCGCAGCAGGCGGCGGATGACGCCCGCGACGTGGCTGCCGAAGATGCCGCGGTACGTGTGCACCTCGTCGATCACGATGTACCGCAGGTTGCGCAGGAACTCGTGCCACTTGGTGTGATACGGCAGGATGCCCACGTGCAGCATGTCGGGGTTGGTCAGGACGATATTCGCCCGCGAGCGGACCTTGGTGCGGGTGTGGCTGGGCGTGTCGCCGTCGTAGACGGCTGGGCGAAGGGACTCGATGAGTTCCTCCTCGCCGGCCCATCGCTGCAGCACGCCCAGCTGGTCCTGTGCGAGGGCCTTGGTGGGGAACATGTACATCGCCCTGGCCGCGGGGTCGGCCAGCAGCTCGCGGACGACGGGCAGGTTGTAGCACAGCGTCTTGCCCGAGGCCGTGCCGGTGACGATGACCACGTCATTGCCGTCGGCGACGGCGTCGATGGCGGCGGCCTGGTGCGTGTAGAGTCGGTGGATGTTCTGCCGCCGCAAGAGCGACCACAGCACCTCGGGGATCTCGCAGCGCGGCTGGGCGTACTGGGCCTCGCGCGGCGGAATCGCCTGCACGTGGATCAACTGGTCGCGGTAGGCCCGCGAACCCGTGATCTCCTTGATGAAGCTTCGTGCATCCATGGCGATACTATGACAAACGCCGGCACGCCTGACAAGCGAATTAGGCCTTTGTTAGGACAGCCAATGAAGAGCCCCGCCAGGGGCGGAAGATGGTAGCCCGCCGCGTGAGCGGCGGGAATGGTCTGCCCCGCGACATGCCAGCCCCACCAGGGGCGGCAGAACACGAGGCCGACCCTCTGTCGCCCCTGGCGGGGCTCCATTCACCAACATCGCAGCCCCCGGGCTTCGCTGCGCTGCGCCCGGGGCTACCTTCTTCCAGCCCTGACGGGCTTCGTCGATCCCGATCCGCAGATTGGGCCTGCCGCCAATGCGCACAGTCCTGGCGCGACGACTCGCCCTGCCGGTTCGTTAGTCACGGCCCCCGCGGACCGAATGGCGAATCCAAGGTCACAGCCACTTCTTCAGCCATCGCACGATCCGCGCACGCATGTCAGCGGTTTCGAGATGGCCGATGTCGTAGCGGACAAGTTGCCAGGCGTCCGGCGCGCCGGCGGCCTTGTAGGCGCGGCGGAGATCACGATCGATCCTGTCCAGCCCCGCCGGCGGCGTGAGGCGGTCGTAGTTGCCGGCCAGGCCCAGGTGAGGCCGCGGCGCGATCAGGGCATTGATCTCGCTCGTCGTGAAATGCTTCAGCAGGCTGGGCACGTAATAGTAGATGCCGTGGCCGTCCAGCCCGGCCGACTTGATGATCTCCTGGAAGTCCGTCAGGCAGCAGATGTCCACGCAGACCTTGATCCGCTCGTCCAGCGCCGCTGCCCACCACGCCATGGTGCTGCCCATCGACAGGCCGAGCGTGCCGATGCGGGCGGCGTCGATGTCGGCGCGACGGCAGAGGTAATCCACCGCGCGAAGGCTGTCGAAGACCATCATTCCCCACATCACCTGCCCCTGCCAGAGCATGGTCTTGAATATCTCCGACTCGGAGCGGCCGCGACGTTCGCCGAAGGCCCAGTGGTCGATGCACAAGGCGCAGCAGCCCATCGCGGTGAGTTCCTCCGCGTAGGGCGGCGACTGCACCGCGCCGCGCCCGCGGATGAGTTCGTCCTTGCCCAGGATGTAGTCGCCACCGTGGGCGTGGTTGTAGAGCACGGCCGGGACGCGGCCTGTCGCGTGCAGCGGGCGGGCGAGATACGCCGGCACGCGCTCGATGCCATTGAGGTCGAGCATGAGTTTCTCAAGGATGTACTTCGGCGACCGCTCGACTGAGACGGTCTCGCAACGGACAGGCCGCTTGCGATCGGGCAGATCGCCCATCAGGTTGTACAGTTCCTTCCGCCGCTGAGCGGGACTCGTCTTCATCATCGTTCCTTCTATTTCTGCGTCTTGGCCGATGCGATCTTGAGGTGTGTGTTGAAGAACGTCTCCACCGCGTCGCCGATCTGGGCGGGGGCAAAGCCGTGGCCGGCGCCCGGGATAACCTTTAGCGTGGACTTCGCACCTGCCTTGAGCAAGGCCTCATGGAGGGCCTGGCTCTGAGGCAAGGGCACGAGGGTGTCCTTGTCGCCGTGCAGGATGAGGAAAGGCCCGGCGTTCTTGCTGGCGTGTGTCACGGGGCTGGCGAGGGCGGCGAGCTTTCTGTTCCTGCTGATCGGCCCGCCGAGAAGCTTGGTCACCGGCGAGTTGTTCGCTTCGGCGATCCAGAGGTTGGAGTCGGATAGTGTGACGAAGTCGGCCGGCCCGAAGAAGTCGCACACGGCTTGAACGGCGCTGGAGACCCCCTCATTTCCGCCGGTGGAGCCTTCAACTTCCTTGTTGCCGGCCGTGGTGCCCAGCAGCGCCGCAAGGTGCCCGCCGGCCGACGCGCCCCACACGCCGATGTGGTTGGCGTCGATGTTGTACGCGGCGGCGTTGGCGCGCAGAAAGCGGATTGCGCCCTTGCAGTCATGGATCTGAGCGGGAAAGATGGCCTGCTGGCTGAAGCGATAGTTGATGCTCGCCACGGCGTAGCCGCGTTTGACCAGGGGGATTGCGCCGCACTGCTGCTTGTCGCCCTCCACCCAGGCCCCGCCGTGGATCCACACCACCAGCGGCAGCGGCTTGCCGCCGGCCGGGACGCAGATGTCCATCCTCAACGAGATGTTGCCGTCGGCCTTGGCGTATTCCACGTTGCGGTACACAGCCAGGCCGTCGGGGCCCACCACGATCGGGTGGGCAGGGCCGGATGTCGCTGCCGGCCTCGTCTGAGCGGAAGCGGGAATGATGATCGCCGCGGCGGCCGCCAATGCGATGAACCCTAGTGCGCGTTTCATGGCCGTCTCCTGGAAAAGCGATGACGTCGTCACGTCTCCGCGTGCGCCCTTGCCTACACGACAATCTCCCGCTTGAACTTGAACAACCTTCCCTGCCCGGGGGCGAAGTTCAGCGGCATCTGGCGCGGCTTGTACGGCCAGGGTTTGGCGAAGCTGCCGTCCTTGCCGCTGCACTCCAGCACCTCGCCATCGGTGCCGAAGTGGAACGTGATGGCCGCGGGATCGTATGGATTGCGGTTGACGATCAGGACGTACTCATTGTCCTGCGGGTCGAGGAAGTGACCCACGACGACGGGGTCGCCGCGCGACACCAGGTCGTTGGGCCCGCCCAGCAGGAACTGGTCCAGCGCGCGGGTGTACTGCAGGTTGGCCGGGTGGTGGTACACGCCGATCGACCGCAGCTTCATGAACACCGGCTCCCACGCGCGAAGAATGGCGTTGAGCTTCCTGGCGTTGTGCCAGTTCGCGTTGGGCGTCAGATCGCTTTCGATCATCATGTTGCCGTGCCAATACGAGAAGTACTGCACCCCCACCGCGCCGTAGGCCAGGCTCATCATCAGCTGGAACTGCACTTCGCCCTCGGTGGTCGCCGGGGAATAGACCCCCGTGCTATAGACGCAGTTCCACATCGGCGTCCGCCAGCGGAACGAGAAGTGCCGCAGGAAGTCGAGCATCTCGAAGAACGGAACCTCCATGCGGGCCTTGGTGTGCGGGAAGTAGTACGGATCGCCCCGGTGCTGCTGCCAGTCCTCTTCGGTCACCACGCGGAACGGGTACAGGTCGGAGCTGACCAGCTGCCCGCGCGGCACGAGGCGGAAATAACGCTCCCAGAGGTCTTCGTAGCCGCGGGCGCCGGTGTACGTCATGCTCACGGTCCAGTGGTTGATGTACGCCACGTGCTCGGGGTCCAGGTCGAGCAGGAAGTTCGACACGCGGCCGATGTCCTCCAGCAGGTTCACGCGCGGCTCGTCGGCGACGTAGTAGCCGAACAGGCCCTTGTGACTGCGGATGCGGAGCACGATGTCGCGCAGCTGGTTGAACCACGAATCGCTCAGTTGCCCCGGCTGCGCGATCCGCAGGTTCGGCAGGCCGATCACCAGGCGGATGCCCGCGTCGCGGGCCATGTCGAGCGAATCCACCAGCCGCTCGGGTGTCACGCCCGACAGCGAGAGGTTGAAGCCCGCCTCGGCCAGGTCGGCCATGGACTTGGGGGTGATCGCTTCATTGCAGGGGCCGATCCAGGCGAGGATGGCCAGCCGTCCGTCGTCGAGAACACTCATCAGTCAAACCCTCGGAAGGTCATTTCGAACAGCTGCGGCGCGAACCGGTTGATCGCGTGCAGCACAGCCGCGGCATACACCGACGACATCAGGTCATCCAGCAGGATGCCCCAGCCGCCTCGCAGCCGCTCCAGCTGCCGGGCGGGCGGGATCTTGATCATGTCCAGGATCCGCGTCACCAGGAACGTCCAGGCCACCAGGCGTACGAATCCCACGCCGGTTTCCGTCCCGAACCCTCCCATGTGGGAGGGGTGGAACAGCAGCACCGTCAGGAAGTAACCCGCCATCTCATCGATAGTGACGCGCCCGGGATCCTTGCGGCCCCAGTACGGCTCGGCCCAGTTGCCGATGATGACGCACGCGGCGCTGCAGACGAGCACGGCCGCGCCGAGAAGCCAGAGCTGCAGTTCTGCGGGCGCGTACCGCATGATGGCCCAGAAGCCGACGACGGCCGGGATCGTGCCGAACGTTCCCGACGCAACCGGCATGTAGCCCAGCCCAAACGACGTCGCCACGATCCGCAACAGCCACTTTCGCGCGCCCGTGATCGGCGGGCCGGCAGCGATAACCTCAGTTTGATTCTTCTTGGTCATGTTGGCGGCATTGTATAGAGATGACGACGGAAGCAACAGCGGCAAGCCTGCGTGAAAACAACACCGCCGAGCGCGGGGCCCGGCGGTGTATGGAACTCGGAACGAATTGTGGTCTTACTTCAGCGAGTAAACGCCGCGGCTGAGGTTCTTGAACTTCTTCTTGTCGCGCAGCGCGGTGGCGACGATGCCGTAGAAGTCCTTGCTGAAGGTCTTGTAGCCGTCATCCTTGACGGCGGCGGCAATGTCCTTGGCCCGCATGCCGTCGGTGCTCTTGGCCAGCACCGCCTGGATGTACTCGTTAAGCGGCTTGCCGGTCGCGCGGCCGCGACGGCCCTTGCGCTTGGGTGCAGCGGCAGTCACCTTGACTTCCGCCACCACGGCAGCCTTTCCACGACGCCCACCCTCGCCGGTAATCAAAGCGATCTTCTTATCGATCGCCGTCAGCCGGGCCAAAACCTTTCCCCTTCTGGCCTCAAGCTTCTTCAGGGCCAATTCCTTGGCCTGAATCTCTTTCTTCAGATCTGCGAGCGTCTTCAACTTCGGCATCTGCTATCTCCTGTTTCTAAAAAGGGGTGACATATTATATGTGTAGTTTCCTTCCTTGGCTACTCAATTCGCTAACCACAGTTGTGAGGCGTGCGGCCGGCTATGGGTTGCACAGTTCGGCGGATTGAGGCTGGGCCGACATGTCAGCCCATGGCGGAAGCCATGGGCAAAGGATCGTCGCATTTCTGGAAGCCCCGTCAGGGGCGACACAACGACGGCCTTTGTGTCGCCCCTTGCGGGGCTTGAAGCGTCGAGGAGCCTCCGGAAACCCACGGCTTCCGCCGTGGGCTGACATGTGAATGTCTGCCGCCCGATGGATGCCACCATAAACCGGCCGCACCACTTGTCAGACTGCAATCAACACCTCCCCCGCCACATGAGGCAGGGCCATATGGAGTGCGGCGGCAACGACGCCGCTATGGATTTCGCAGCCAGCACGCCGTGGATGCGGCGAGGCCCGGTGGCGCCATGATCCAAAGCGGCGTCGTTGCCGCCGCACTCCATAGCGCCGTCACACTCCATAGCGCCGCCGCACTCGACAGCGTCGTCGCAGTCTGTAGCGCGCTCGCATACGAAAACACGGCGGCGGCCTCCATAGGGAGACCGCCGCCGCGAATCTGCGTGAATGCATTTACACTTTTAGCTCATGATCGCCTTGATGTCCGCCTGCGCGGTGGTGATGGGCATGATGTTGAACTTGTCGACCAGCACCTTGAGCACCGGGGGCGTGACGAAGGCCGGCAGGCTGGGACCGATGCGGATGTTCTTGACGCCCAGGTGCAGCAGCGTCAGCAGGATGCACACGGCCTTCTGCTCGTACCAGCTGAGGATGATGCTCAGCGGCAGGTCGTTCACGCCGCAGTTGAATGCACCGGCCAGGGCCACCGCGATCTGGATGGCACTGTAGGAATCGTTGCACTGCCCGATGTCCAGAAGCCGCGGGATGCCGCCGATGTCGCCATACTCGAGCTGGTTGAAACGATACTTCCCGCACGCCAGCGTGAGGATCACGCAATCCTTCGGCACGGCCTGCGCGAAATCGGTGTAGTAGTTACGCCCCGGCTTGGCGCCGTCGCAGCCGCCGACCAGGAAGAACCGCTTGATCTTGCCGGTCTTCACCGCCTCGATCACCGTACCGGCGACGCTCAGAACCGCGTTGCGGCCGAAGCCCACGAGGATCGTCTTCTCGGGCTCGGTCGCGGCGAAGCCCGGTGCGGCCAGTGCCGCCTGAACCACGGGGGCGAACTGGCCATTGGCCACGTGCGTCACGCCCGGCCAGCCGACCAGGCCTGTGGTGAAGATGCGGGCCTTGTATGCCTCGCGAGGCCGCTGGATGCAGTTGGTCGTCATCAGGATGGCGCCCGGGAATTCGTCGAATTCCTTCGCCTGGTTCTGCCACGCCCCGCCGTAGTTGCCCACGAGGTGCTTGTACTTCTTGAGCCCCGGGTAGCCGTGCGCAGGCAGCATCTCGCCGTGCGTGTAGACGTTGATGCCCTTGCCCTCGGTCTGCTTGAGCAGTGCCTCGAGGTCCTTGAGATCGTGGCCGCTGACGAGGATCGCCTTGCCGGCCACCGGCGTGGTGCGGACGGGCGTGGGAACGGGGTGGCCGTACGCCCCGGTGTTGGCGGCGTCAAGCAGGCCCATGACCTTGAGGTTCACCTCGCCGCACTTGAGGTTCATCGCCAGCAGCGCCCCGACGTCCTTGGGCTCGCCGGCCAGGAAGTTCAACGCCTCGTGGAAGAACGCGTAGACGGAATCGTCTTCCTGGCCCAGGATCATCGCATGGTCGGCATACGCCGCCGTGCCCTTCACGCCGTAGGCGAGCAGTTCCTGCAGCCCGGCAACGTCGTCACCGGCGGCCTGCTTGCGGCCGACAATGCTCACCTGCTGCGCCTGTGCGAGCAGGCCGTCCATGTCAGCGGCCGGGGCGAAGCTGGCGGGACCTGCGAGGGTCTCGGGCGTCTTGCCGGCCTTGCGGGCGGCGTCTTCATACAGCTTGCGGGCCTTGTCGCGGATCGACGCGGCCTGCTTCACCATGCCCGCGATGCGCGGGGCGTCGAAGTTCACATTCGTCACGGTCGTAAACAGGGCCTCGGTTACGAATACGTCGACCTGCTTGTCGGCCGCCCCAAACTGCCGGGCGCGATGCGCATACTGGGAGATGGCCTTGGCCGCATGCACCAGCAGGTCCTGCATCGCCGCGGTCTGCGGGTCCTTGCCGCACACGCCCATTTGCGTGCAGCCTGCGCCCTTGACGGTCTGTTCGCACTGGTAGCAGAACATGTTCATCGTGATGTTCCTTTCAAGGAAGAGTTCGCCGGCCTTCTGCCGGCCACGTGTTGTCTTGAAGATGCGTGCAATTGTAGTTTCCAGGGCCGCCCCTTTGGCGGCGGGGAATTCGTCGGGAAGATTCACAAGCCAGTCCGCATCCCAGATGATGCGGAATTCGGGCGTATCGATCGAGCGGGCGCTGTGGTGGTTGGCGACGATGCGGCTGACGTGCGCCACCTTCGCCGCCTCGACGCCCAGGCGCCGCAGGATCGCCTCGGCAATTGGCGGCCCCTCCAGTTCCTGCCAGTGACCCGCGGCGCTGCCGTGTTTCTGCTCGGCGGCGTAAATGCCGATGTCATGCAGCACCGCGGCGGCGATGACGACGTCAGGGTCGGCCACCGGCGTGGCCGCCAGCAGATCCTCCGCGTGCCCCAGCACGGCCAGGGCGTGGCTGATCCGCCTGCCGTCGGGGCCGAAGACGGCCTTCATCTCGTCGATCACTTGGTTTTTCAGTTCGCTCACGGTCAGTCCTTTGTCTCTGGGGGTGACGGCCTTTCCCGGCCGCCGCCGGGTCAGTGCAACCTCAGCTTCGCTCTCACCGCGTGATAGGCCAGCCTGGCCAGCGTTCCCACGCGGCCTCGTTTCACCAGGTGCATGCCGCCGAACTTCATCACCTGCCGGATCTCAACGCGGTACGGTTCTTTGTAGCAGTGTATGCGGCAGTTTTTGCACGAAGGCTTGGGATTCATCGGGCACTTCGTCCGCCGCTCGGCTGCGTAATCCAGCAGCCTTCGGCATTCATCGCACATCGGGGCCGAGGCGTCGCCGTGGCGATGGTGCTCGCGGCAGAACAACTCGGTGAAGTCCCGCAGCACGGCGATGTCCCGGGCGGCTGCCTTGTCCACGCTAGATCTCCCGCTTGATCGTGCCGTCGACGCCGACGGTGATGTCGTGCATCGCCACGTCGTCGCGGCCCGACGCGGCCAGGGCCTGCTCGACCGCATAGACGATGCCGCCGCAGCACGGCACTTCCATATGGGCGACGGTGACGGAGCGAATGCTGTTGTTGGCGAAGATCTCGGTCAGCTTCTCGATGTACGGCCCGACGTCGTCCAGTTTAGGGCATGCGATCGCCAGCGTCTTTCCGGCCAGCAGACGCGTGTGGAAATCGGCCAGGGCGAAGGCGACGCAATCGGCGGCGATCAGCACGTCCGCATCCTGCCAGATGGGCCCGCCCACGGGCACCAGCGTCAGCTGCACGGGCCAGTGGCCCAGTTGCGAGGGCGCGGGCTCGCCCGCCGCGGCGGCCTGGGGCTTGGGGGCCATCTTCCGCATCGCCGTGCCTGGGCAGCCGCCGCCCGCCGCCCCGCCGCCGAGCATCCGCAGCATCGAGCCCGGGCAGCCGCCGGGGGCATGGGCATGCGCCGGGGCCGCATGTGCGGCCGGTGCACCGGCAGCGTGCAGGTGCTTCTCGACAGCGGCCTCGTCGAACTCCGCGGCCGGACGCTCTTCGATGGTGATGGCGTCCAGGGGGCACTTGCCCAGGCAGTTGCCCAGGCCGTCGCAGAGGTTGTCGGCCAGCAGGCGGGCCTTGCCGTCGATGATCTGGATCGCCCCTTCGGCGCAGTTGGGCACGCACAGGCCGCAGCCGTTGCACTTGTCCTGGTCTATCTTCACAACTTTTCGCATGGCGGTTTTCATGGTTGACCTTTCTTCCACGTCACTCATTACGTTACTCATTATCGCCCGCCGCGCGTGCGGCCGCCTTGACCTAGGTCAAGAACGGGATTTTTCTGAAGAATTCTTCGCAACGGGCATCGGCCGCAAAAGCTCCCGTCGATAGCCCTGGCGACCTCCGCAGCGCAGCCGATTCTTAAGCCCAATACCAAATGGACCGATGATGATTGCATCGGGTCCGGTCCAGGTAGCGTTGCGTCAACGAATGAGTGCTATTGGATACAACCGGGGCCTTCGGCAGGACCGCCTTCGCGGCCAGGCTCGTTCCGCATTCCAGGCGTTCACCTCCGGAGGCCTTCTATGAGCAAGTCAAGCTTTGAGCATTTCTCGCAACGGATCGCCGCCAGCGAGAATTGGCTGATGAAACGCATCCTGCACTACGCGCGGCAGCAGGACTTCACCCGCTACACCTCGACCCTGGAGGAGGCGTGGCGGATGAGCATCTCCGGCCTGTCCGCCTCGCTCATGAAGGCCCTGGCGGACGGAGCGCTGGCCGAATTCCGCCCCGATGACGACTACCAGCAGGACGCCGCCGCCCAGTTCGGCCTGGTAGAGGCGCAGAAGCACCGCCGCCGTGGCGTGCCTCTGGCGATGTTCCTGGGACTGATGAAGTATTACAAGCAGACGTACAAAGACTTGGTCGACGAAGGCGACTTCAACGCCGACTCGCGAAAGGACTACCGCGCGGTCGTGGAGCGATTCTTCGATCGCGTCGAGATCGCGTTCTGCGTCGAGTGGGCCAATCTTTCGGGGGAGAAACAACTGGCGGAGGTGCAGGCAGCCGCTCGCCAGATGACCAACGAGAAGAACAAATACCTCACCCTCTTCGAAAGCCTTTGCAGCCCCGCACTGCTGGTCGACGAGCAGGGCCGCATCGACAACATGAATCACGCCGCCATGCCGCTGTTCGGACTAACCCTGTCACCCGGGGCCACCTATTATAGCCTCGCCCAGAAACAGCTTGCGCCTCGCTGGCTGCAGGAGCACCTCGCCCTGCTCCAGCAACAGGGTGGCCGAGACGATATCTTCGATATCGAACTGCCCGTTGGTAATCGAACGCTGTGGTTCCAGGTTCGCCTGCAGCGGATGTTCGACGTGAGCGAGACGTTCAGCGGCACGGTGGCCATCCTCACGGACTTCACCGATCGCCTGGCCGCTGAGGAGCAGGCCCATCGTCTGGCCGTGGCGGCTGATGCAGCCAATCGCGCCAAGAGCGAGTTCCTGGCCAACATGAGCCACGAGATCCGCACCCCTCTGACCGCCATCCTGGGATACACCGATCTGGCGATCACCGATTGCGACCAGCGCGACCTGCTGCTGGAATCGCTGGATGCCATCCGCCGCAATGGGCAGCATCTGCTGGAGCTCATCAACGACATCCTCGATCTTTCGAAGATCGAAGCCGACCGTCTCGAAGTGGAAGCCCGCCCCTGCTGCATCGAAACAGTGATCGCCGACGTCGTGAACATGATGCGTGTCCGTGCGGTGCAAAAGAAGTTGAACTTGACCGTGCACTGTACCACCGCTTTGCCGCGGCAAATCGTCTGCGACGAGGCCCGCCTGCGACAGATACTGATCAACCTGCTGGGCAACGCGGTAAAGTTTACCGAGGCCGGCGAGGTCAAGGTCACCCTGACCGCCGAGGACGACGCTTCCGCCCTCCGCATCGAGGTCGCCGACACGGGCATCGGCATGTCGAGCGAGGTGATGCAACGCCTGTTCCAACCTTTCACGCAGGGCGATTCCTCGACATCGCGCCGCTATGGCGGCACGGGATTGGGGCTCACCATCACCAAGCGGATCATCGAAAAGATGGGCGGCAGGATATATGTCCGTAGCGAGGCAGGCCAAGGCAGCACGTTTGCACTCACCCTGCCGCTGGGGTCGGTGGCGGGCGCAGACATGGACGCCGTGGCTGCGACGCCGACGCCAAGGACGCCCGCCCCTGCGATGGCTGCCGCCATGGGCGACAGGCCCCTGGCCGGCATGCACATCCTGCTGGCCGAGGATGGCCCCGACAACCAGCGGCTGATCGATCTGCTGCTGAGGAAAGCCGGCGCCGAGGTGACGCTTGCGAACGACGGCCGAGAGGCGATCGCCAAGGCGTTGTCGCACCCGATCGACGTAATCCTGATGGACATCCAGATGCCCGAAGTGGACGGCTACCAGGCGACGGCGGCGCTGCGAGAGGCGGGCTTCACCAACCCGATCATCGCCCTGACCGCCCACGCGCTGGCCGAAGATCGCCAGCGCTGCCTGCAGGCCGGCTGCTGCGACTACCTCAGCAAGCCCATCGACCGCGCCCGCCTCATCGGCCTCGTCACCACCTACGCCCACCAGGCGCGTGCGGCAAGCGGTCTGGCCTGACGGATCGGCAACTGCCGAAAGCCTTGCCGTCACGAGCGGCGGCCCGCTCCGCGCTGTGTTGCTGGTAGTCCTTCACGCTTGATTCTGGGAGTAAGGCGTTGGCGGCGGCTTGCCGTTCGGCGCCGTCAGATGTGGATCACGCACCGGCCTTCTACAGCGCCGAACGGCAAGCCGCTGCCAGACGCACTCACACATTCGATTGTGATAAACTACTAGTCCTTCTTGATCGCTTCGGCCAGCTGGACGCCGAGCTTGCGGCAGTTCTGGAGATCCTCGGCCGTGGGCTGCCACTTAGCTCGCACGCCGGGGGCCGCCAGCGGGATCTTGCACTTGGCCATGTGCTCCTCGATGAGCTTCACGCACTCGCCGCTCCAGCCGTAGCTGCCGAACGCGGCCGCCACCTTGTTCTGGAACTTCAGGCCCTTGATGTCCTCCAGCACGGGCGCCATCGAGGGCAGCAGGCCGTTGTTCAGCGACGGCGAGCCGATGGCGATGCCCTTGGCCTTGAAGATCTCCGTCAGCACATCGTTGCGGTCGCTCACGGCCATGTGGAACATCTTGTAATCCACGCCCTCGGCGGCCAGGCCGTCGGCGATGGCCTCGCCCATGCGGCGCGTCGCCTGCCACATGGTGTCATAAAGAATCACGGCCGTCTTGGCGGGCTTCTGCTGCGCCCACTGGCGATACAGTTCGACGATCTGCATGGGGTTATCCCGCCATAGCACGCCGTGGCTGGGCGCGATCATCGAGATCGGCAGGTTCATCGCCACCAATTCGTCGATCTTCTTGATCACCTGCGAGCTGAAGGGCGTGATGATGTTGGCGTAATACTTCACCGCCTCCTGCAGCAATTCGGCGTGGTTCACCTGGTCGTTGAAGCGGAAGGCCGTCGCGTAGTGCTGGCCGAACGCGTCGTTGGGCATGAGGATGTTGTCGCCCGTGAGATACGTGAACATGCTGTCGGGCCAGTGGAGCATGGTGGCTTCGACGAACTTCACGCTGCGGCGGCCCAGGTCAATCGTGTCGCCCGTGGAGACCGTCTTGAAGTTCCACTGCTTGTGATAGTGGCCGGGGATGCTCTCGGCGCCCTTGCGCGACACCACGACGGTGGCGTTGGGGCAGCACTTCATCACCTCCGGCAGCAGGCCCGAGTGGTCCACCTCGGCGTGGTTGGCGATGACGTAGTCGATCTTCGATGGGTCCACCACCTTGCGGAGGTTGTCCATGTACTCCTGCGCGAAAGGCTCCCACACCGTGTCGACCAGGGCGATCTTCTCGTCCTTGATCAGGTACGAGTTGTATGTCGTGCCCCGATGCGTCGACAGCTCGTACCCGTGGAAGAAGCGGATGCCCCAGTCCACCACGCCGACCCAGTAGAAATCCTTCGCCAGTTCCATCGCCATTTCGCCAGCTCCTTTTCAG
>CAZTVF010000073.1:0-8797 GCA_964616985.1 uncultured Planctomycetaceae bacterium | reverse complement strand
GGTGGACTCTCCCGGTGGGTCAACACGCGTACATCATCGATTGGGACCACCCCCAAGGAACCTGACATGGGCGATTTCACGCCACCGATGAATCATCTCGCGCCGCCGGCAATGGAATTGCCACGACATCCTCAGACGCTCGCTTCTTAGCAGAACGGTGGCGGCCGCCACGATCCTGGCAAAAGCGGAGTGAGCATCATTCACAACGCGGGACGTAGCGTGACCCGACGAATAGCGGTTACTCCCCCTCCGCGATGTCCTTGAGCCCCTGCTCGTCCACGATCGTGATCTGCGAGCCCTCCACCTCAATGAGCCCCATGTCCTTGAGCTTCCCCAGGCCGCGACTGAGCGTCTCGGCGACCGTGCCGATCTGGGCGGCGAGTTGGCGCTTCGTCTGGCGCAGGCGGAACGTGCAGCCTTGCAGTGCGGCCTCGGCCAGCAGCGCCGCGGCGATGCGGCTGGGGACTTCCTTGAGGCTCAGCCGCTCGATGATGACGTTGAACTCGCGTAGCTTGGCCGACAGGCCCACCAGCATGCCGACGGCAAGTTCGGCATTGCGGCCGATCGCCTCGGCCAGGGCCTTGTGCGGAATGTGCAGCAGGACCGAATCGCTCACCGTCTGCGCATGGGCGGGGAAGTTGATGTTGGCCCACATGGCCGCCTCGCCGAACGTGTCGCCGGGGCCGCACAGGTGCAGGATCTGCTCGTCGCCGCGGGGGGAAAGCTTGAACACCTTCACCTGCCCCGACAGCACGACGAAGAACTTGTCCGCCTTCTGCCGCGGGCCGAAGATCATCTGCCCGGATTCATACTTGCGGGTGATGCACCGCTGGAGCAGGCCCGCCAGCGTCTCGTCGGTCAAGGCCGAGAACAAAGGCGCCTGCTTCATCGCGGCGATCAGTTGTCGCTGGGAAAGGTCCGGCATGGCGGGCTATGGTACAAGCCGGGTGTCGACATCGACAGGCTTTTTCGCAGGGACCGGCGCAGCCCACTGCGGCGCCGGCGACGGACGCGAGACCATCGGCCTCGCCGTAGCCGCGGGCACATAGCGGGCCGGGGATGCCGTCGGGCCGGCAGACGCCACCTCGCCGTACGTGCGCGACGGCGGCGAAGCGGGCTGCCCGTTCTGAAGCTTCAGCAGGTCCGTCAGCGGGATCGGGTAGGAAGGGACTTCCCCCCTGTTGCCCGGCGGCGGGTTGATCGTGTCCTGCCGGCAGCCTATGAGACCAAACGCAATCAACGCGACAACAACATGAATGGCGACGGACAAACGCATATCGCACCACGGCCCGCCCGGCGGGCATCGCTCCATTGAGATCACTTCGTCGATGACACTATGTTGTCTTCTTATCGGCCAGATCGGCCGGGGCAATCACTGAAAAGTTCCACCCCCTTCTGTCTGTGAAGCGTGGCCAGGGAGAATAGAAAGAGAGCGGGATGTAGGGATTTCACGGATTGACGGGATTCGAAAAGCAGTCCTCTGCCTTCTTCCAAATCCCGTAAATCCAATGAATCCTCTAAATCCCGCTCTCTTTCTGTTTTTCTCTTCTTCGTGCTCTTCGTGTTCTTTGTGGTGAGATCCCCTCGCCTACGCCTTGAGCACATCGATGAGGATGCCCATCGCCTTGTCGATCTCCGCCTCGGTGATCGTCAGGGCCGGGGCCAGCCGCAGCACGACGTCCTGCGTGCAGTTGATATACAGGCCGCGATTGAGGCACTCGCTGAACACGTCCTTGCCGGGCTTGGTCAGTTCCACGCCGACCATGAGCCCGAAGCCACGGATGTCCTTCACGACGCTCAGATTAGCCGCCCGCAGCGCCTGCTCGATCCGCTTGCCCTTGGCCACCGCGCCGGCCAGCAGGTTCTCCTTCTCGATCAGCCGCATCGACGCCGCGCCCGCCGCCGCGCACAGCGGGTTGCCGCCGCCCGTGCAGCCGTGCATGCCGGGCTGAAGAACGTCCTGGTACTTCGGCGCCGCGATGCACGCGCCCAGCGGCAGACCGCCGCCGATCGCCTTGCCCAGCGTCATCACGTCGGGGGTGATGTCGAACAACTGGTGCGCGAAATACTTGCCCGTCCGTGCCGGGGCCGTCCACACCTCGTCGCAGATCATGAGGATCTTCTTCTCATCGCACAGCTGGCGCAGGCCCTGCATGAAGGCCTTGGTGGGCACGTTCATGCCGCCCTCGCCCTGGATGGGCTCCAGGATGACCGCGGCCGTCTCGGCGTCGATGGCCTTGCGGACGCCGTCAAGGTCGCCGTAGTTGCACTTCACATTGCCCGGCAGCATGGGCTCAAAACCCTTCTGGAACTTCTCGGGCGTCAGCGACAAGGCCCCCATGGTCCGCCCGTGGAAGCAGTTGTGGAAGCTGATGATCTTGTACCGCCCCGGGCCGGCCGCCATGCGGGCGAGCTTCAAGGCGGCCTCGTTGGCCTCGGCGCCGCTGTGGCAGAAGAACGCCTTGCCGCCGAAGCCGTGGGCGGTGATGGCCTTGGCCAGCTCCGCCTGCGGCAGGTTGTGGAAGTAGTTGCCCGCACAGGTCAGCGTCGCCGCCTGCTGCACGACGGCCTTGGTGATCTCGGGGTGGCAGTGCCCGCCCACGCCGCCGAGGCCGAAACCGACGAACAGGTCGAGGTATTCCTTGCCATCGGCGTCCCACATGCGCGAGCCTTCGCCGCGGACGATCGCCATCGGCAGCCGCCCGTAGTTGGGGATCATGTACTTCAACGAGTCCTGAACGATTTCCGCCTGGTTGGACATCATTTCTCCTTCGGCCGTGGGACGCTGCGGCTAGCGGCAGGCAACACGCTCCACCACCGCTCGGCCGCGTCTCGCGCGAATCCAGTGTTTTTACGACTCGGCGCCAATCGCGTCAAGTGGCCATGGAAAGAAAGTCCGGTTGTCGCCGCCCGCTCCCATGTTCCCCACCCAAAGGGTGCTCGCTGCCCCCAAGCGCCTACACTTGAGA
The DNA here is from genome assembly GCA_964616985.1 of uncultured Planctomycetaceae bacterium. GTDB lineage: Bacteria > Planctomycetota > Phycisphaerae > SM23-33 > SM23-33 > CAZTVF01. Next base: position 5,828 of record CAZTVF010000073.1, on the reverse strand, counting down.
CTGACGCCAGTCACAACGGCAGAGTAGCTCGATCACAGGTAGCACAGGAACGCTCTCCGGGCGGCCCGGCCGATGAGCGAGGTTGACGCGAATCCCGAGGCGTGTTGCCTCCGGCGGCGAGCGGACGTTGGCGAACGCAGGAGCCCATGATGTCGGTTCTATCATCGATCAAACGGTTCGTGGCGGCACGGCTTGAACGCCTGGTGCGGGCCAACGTCGAGAAGGAAATCGAGCGGCTGCTCCCGGTCTTGCCGCAGTTGCTGGCGTTCCAGGCCAGCCCGCCCCAGGATCGCCAGTCGTTCTACGACCACACCGGCGACCCCGCCGCAAATACGCACTTCTACGCCTCTCTGCGGCCGCGGCTTCAGGCGGCCGGCATCGCGATGGAGGACGCCGACATCGACCTTGATGACTTCCGCGCGTGGATGCGGCAGTTCCCCGACCTGTGCGATTTCTACAAGCCGCTGAAGTCCCTGCATATCGAGAAATGCCTCGAGCACTACCTGGCGTACCGGCGGCTGGGGCTGGCCAAGGACAGGGTCTACATCGACGTCGCCGCCTCCGACAGCCCCTGGGCCGACATCCTCGCGCGCAGCGGGATCCCGGCTTACAGGATGGATCTCTCCTACCCGCAAGGGATCAAGGGCAACCAGATCGGCGCCGACGTGATGGACATGAAACTGCCCCGCGCTTTCGCCGCCGGGATGTCGCTGCAGGATGCCTACCAGTGCATGATGGGCCCCGCCGACATCGGGTTCGTCAGCCAGGCCGCCGCGGTGCTCAACGAGCGAGGCCGGTACGTCATCGCCCCGCTGTACCTGGAGGACGTCTTCTACAACACCGTCAGCGCCTACCGGATGCCCGGGGACACCGTCGTGGACGAGGGGGCCCGCCGCGTCTGGCGCGACGATCAGCACAAGAAACTTCCCTTCGCCCGGGCGTACTCGCCGGAGGCCTTCGCCGAACGCATTTACCGCCGCATCCCCCCGGACATGAAGGGCACGGTGATCTACCACCGAAACCTGCCGGAGATCATGAAGCACTTCCCCCGCCAGCGGCTCTACTGCTTCTACATGTTCGACTGCAGCAAGCGGCAGAACTAGTCCCGCCGCCGTCACGGTCGACTTGGTGCCTCTGGCGGCTGCAAGGCTCGTGCTCGCACACGATCGCCGTCCTCCAGCGGCCTATCATGGATTGGAGGACAATCTATGACCACTGCCGCCAGAACCGCAATCCAATGGCTGCCTTGGGGCCAGGACGCATTCCGCAAGGCGATGGACGAGGACAAGCTGATCCTTCTCGACAGCGGGGCCACGTGGTGCCACTGGTGCCATGTTATGGACCTTGTAACATACGACGACGAGGAGGTCGTTCGCATCGTGCAGGAGCGCTTCGTGCCGGTGCGCATCGACCGCGACCGCCTCAGCGACGTCGACTCGATGCTTCAGAAGACGCCTTCGCTCATCGGCGCCGGCCAGGCCGTCGGCGGCTGGCCGCTCACCGTCGTCATGACGCCCGAGGGCCACATCCTCTACAAGGCCACCTTCGTGCCCCCGCGGGCCGACCTGCAGATCGGCGCGTCGGCCGGGCTGGCCGACATCCTGCCCAGGCTCGACGAATACTGGCAGGCCAACCGCACGCAGATCACCACGGCCGCGGCCGAGTACATCACCGCCATCCGCCAGCAGCAGGACGAGGCGTTCAGCCAGCCCGGCACGCCGTCGGAAAACCTGGTGGACCAGCTCTACGCGGGCCTGCGCCAGGCGTACGACCCGCAGCATGGCGGCTTCGGCGATTCGCCGAAATTCTTCACCGCCACCGCCCTGGAACTGCTGCAGATCAAGGCCCGCGGCGGCGACGACATCGCCCGGGCTATGCTCGAGAAGACGCTGGACTCTATCGCGCGCGGCGGCGTGTACGACCACCTCGGCGGCGGGTTCCACCGCTATAGCGTGGACCGCTTCTGGCACGTGCCGCACTTCGAGAAGATGGCCTACGACAACGCGGCCATGCTCGCGGTGTACGCCAACGCCTACGCCTTCACCGGTCGCGAGGACTTCGCCCAGGCCGCCCGCGGGACGATCGATTTTATCGCCGGCATCCTGGGCGGGCGCGGCGAGGCCCGAGGCTTCTTCGCCAGCCAGGACGCCGACGTCGGGCTGGAGGATGACGGCGACCACTTCACCTGGACGCTGGCCGACTTCCGCCGCGCCGCCGGCCGCGACGCCGACGCCGCCATCGTCTACTACGACGTCGACGAAGCCGGCGACATGCACGACCGCCCCGGGCGCAACGTCCTGCACGTGCCCAAGACCTTCGCCCAGCACGCGGCGCTGACGGGCGTGCCGGCCGAGCAGCTGGCCAAGTCCGTCGGGGCGGCCCGCCGGCGGCTGCTGGCCGCCCGCAATCAGCGGCCCACCCCGGCCGTCGACAAGACGATCTTTGCCGACCTCAACGGCATGCTCATCGACGCGCTGCTGACGGCGGCAGAGCGAATGGGAGACGCTACGGCGGCCGAGATGGCCCTGGCCAAGATCGAGCCGCTGCTGATGGACCTGCGCGACCCGCGCGGCGTGTTCGCCCACTACCGCCAGCAGGGCGAGCTCTGCGGCGTGGGGCTGCTGGCCGACCAGGCGTGGATGGGCAAGGCCCTGCTGCACGCCTTCTGCTACAGCGGGCACAGCGAGTATCTCCAGGCCGCCCAAGCGGTCTGCGACTACATCGTCGAGCAGTTGACGGCATCCGACGGAGGCTTGCTCTCAGGCCCCCAGCCGGCGGATGACTCGCCCACGGCCGTGCCGCCCAACCGCCCCTGGGAAGACGCCCCCTGCCGCAGCGCCGCGTCGGTGGCGGCCCAACTGCTGCTGGACATGGGCCACCTGACGGGCAAGGACAAGTTCTCGGCCGCGGGGGCGGCGGCCCTGTCGAGCTTCGCCGGCGCGATCGAGCCGGGCTGGGGCACCTTCCTGGCCGGGTACGCGACGACCGTCGACCACCTGCTGCATGGCCCGCGCGTGATCGCCATCGTCGGTCCCGCGGGCGAAACGCAGGAACTGCTGGCCACGGCCCGGCGGGCAGCTATGCCGGGATCGATCATCCTGCCACTGGACCCCCAGCAGCCCGATCACGCGGCGATCATGCGACTGATGGGCCTGGTGCCGCGGGGCAAGGCGGTGGCCTACGTCTGCGGCGGCCACACCTGCCTGCCGCCGGCCGCCACCGCGTCTGAGTTAACACAGCGGCTATCGGAGCTGCCCTGACCGGCGGTGCGTCTGGTGGCAGAGACGGGCAGCAGTCTGGTGGCATAGACGGGTAGCAGTCTTGGGGTGGTGGCCTTCCCAGGCCGCCACCCTTCGTACCGCCTTGGGGTGCGGCCGGCTATGGGTTGCACAGTTGGGCGGATTACGGCTGGGCCGACATGTCAGCCCATGGCGGAAGCCATGGGCAAAGGATCGTCGCATTTCTGGAAGCCCCGTCAGGGGCGACACAACGACGGCGTTTGTGTCGCCCCTTGCGGGGCTTGAAGAGTCGAGGAGCCTCCCGAAACCCACGGCTTCCGCCGTGGGCTGACATGTGAATGTTTGCCGCCCGATGGATGCCACCATAAACTCGCACCGCCGCTCTTGCCGGTGGCCTGGGAACGCCGCCGCTCATCGAGGCGGCCCTGATCTTTGCATGCAAACCGCGCCCGGCATCGGACGTGAAGCGTGGGTGGAATTGCCTAAACGTTACAGGCGATGTTTTAGGAAATATCGATATATTTCCCTAAAACCCCGTAGGCAAATCTACGGGGGGTATCCGGGGCCGTCTTGAGTCGCATCCCATTCTCTCGCAATGACTTACAACGGTTCTTCGTAAGCGGCCTTTTCCGTCTGGGCAAAACAATTCGTTTTTTCCGTCTGCGTTATTTCAGTCGCCCCTCCCCCTCGTCGATCCAGTCTGTGTAGGCCGCCAGCAAGCACCTACAGTTGAATAACCGACTCCGGTCGGACGCCTGATACGGCTTAGTTCCTGTGGAACTCAGGCCTTCAGGGCTGACAGAAAACCGCTCAAAGGAGAAACAGATGAAGAAGCTCAATTACGCAGCGTTTGTGGCCGCGATGCTCGTCGTGGCCGTCAGTGCGCAGGCGAATGTGATCACCAGCACGTTCGACACCGGCACCGATGGCTGGACGGTCGTGGACATTAATTACAACACGGGGCTGGGCGCGACGCCGGTGGTCAAGGCCTATTACCCCGCCGAGTGGGTGGCCGGCTACATCTACAAGACCGACCCCAACCTGACCGACACCTACCTGTTCTCCGCCCCGTCGAAGTTCCTGGGCGCTATGGGCTCCTACTACGGGCAGTCGATCAGCTGGGACCTGCACAACTACACCAACGGCAACCTCGAGATCGGCCTGATCCTGTCGGGCAACGGGCACTCGCTGTACCGAGCGGGGATGGCCGGCCCCGACGGCGACTGGCTGCACTACAACATCCCGCTGGTGGCGGGGTCGAACTGGCTGCTGGACGGCCCCAACGGCTCGCCCGCGACGGCCGGTGAGTTCGCCGCCGTGCTGGGCTCGCTGGACAACATCTACATCATGGGCGACTACCTCAACGGCAGCGACACCGCCTCGCTGGACAACGTGAGCCTTGTGCCCGAACCCGCCACGATGGGCCTGATCGGCCTTGGCTCCCTCGCCCTGCTCCGCCGCCGCCGCGTGAAGATCTAGACACCAACTATCCCGCAAGGGTGGCCGCCGCCCCAGGCCGCCGCCCTTGTTGTTTTGCTGAATTGAAAAGGCCGTTCGACGCTCGTCGAACGGCCTTTTGCAATCAAGTCGGGGCAACTGCACGATGTTTGAACCTTTGCTGCAAGCCTACCTCGATGCACTCGTGGGCCCGGTTGTCCAAACCGAGGAGCTTACGGAGCTTATGAAAAGCCCAGCCTAGATGCCTCGGGATATGACCACCTCGTCGGTGACGCCTGAAACCGAAGGCTCGCCGCTCTGGCCCCCGGAATCGGGCATTTGAAGAGGCTGCGGTGGGCACGCAGCGTTCGGCTTGACCACAAATACTCGCCCCTCCCCTGAAATACTCGCCCCCCTTGCTGGAGGCCCGGGAAGACCGCCGATTGGAACGCATGCTCAAACAACTGGGCCGCCAGGACCTGCTGATCCTGGATGAGCTGGGCTATGTGCCCTTCACCAAGGCGGGGTCGGAACTGCTGTTCGAGGTGGTCAGCCGGGCCTACGAGCGGCAAAGCCTGATCCTCACGACCAATCTGCCGTTCGAGCAGTGGGTGGAGGTCTGCGGTTCCGAACGCCTGACCGGGGCCATGCTGGACCGGCTGACCCATCGGGTGCATATCGTGGAAGCCAACGGCGAAAGCTATCGGCTGGGGGGCCAACGCCGCAAAGCCTCCGCGCACCATGACGTGGTCGCCGACCAGCAAGACGTTAACTGACTTCGCCGCCATGCGAACTCCTTCTGCCCAAAACCCAGACGGTACTGGCGAAGATTGTACCGCGCCCGTCGGCGAGGCGAGTGTTTTCCCCATCATCGATCCGGAATGACTTCGTTTTTTTTCAAGAATTGCCAGCAGCAGAATGTCTCTCAGCGGCAGCGAAAGAACGCGGTCGTTCAGGGCGAAGGCTCGCCCAATTCTGGAAAAGATGGGTCACACCTGCGAAAAAGTGGGTCACAGTGAAAAACGACAAAATAAAGAAGCCCTCGTAAGTCATTGTCTTACAAGGGCTTCTAATGTCGGGGCGGAGAGATTTGAACTCTCGACCTCTTGACCCCCAGTCAAGCACGCTAAACCAAGCTGCGCCACGCCCCGA
>CAZTVF010000072.1:0-27869 GCA_964616985.1 uncultured Planctomycetaceae bacterium | reverse complement strand
TCGGCAAGACTTATGGACGTTCATTAGTGTTTTCTACAGAGCAGGTCAGGAACCTATGGCCCTAAGATAAGGCTTCGCGGTTTCGTCCCGCAGGGACGACTGAGAATAGCCCAGCGCTTCAGTGCTGGGAGAACCGCGGACCTTCCTGCATTTGAGTCCCGTAGGGACGACTGAAGGCGTTTCAGTCGTCCCTACGGGACTCAGATAGGCCGAGCCCTTCCGGGACCCAGCACTGAAGTGCTGGGCTACCTTCAGTGGTCCCTACGGGACCCATCAGCCAGCGTCACTTCGGCGGGGGATTCAATTCCCAGGCGAGCATGCCGGCGCGAGTACGCTTCGGCATGGCACCCATTCGGGATCGCGAAATCACGCGGGTTGCTCAAACCAATTCTTGTCTACCCTCCCGGCCTCGGATAAAGTATCCTGCATGCGGGATTTCCGTAGGAATTCCGCCACAAACGGGCCGGCGGTGCGTTCTACTGACTGTGGGCCCGCTTGAGTCCACGATTTTGCACGGCCAGCGATGTCCGGCTGACGTAATAGGTACTGGTATCCACAATGGGTGGAGACCGCCGCGCCCCCGGCGCGACCGACCGCCCCAACGCAGCAACGTCAGGTGCACCGAGTTTGCGATGGCCAAAATTACAAACATATTCGATACGACCGTTGTGCATTTCCTCCAGCCCATCCTGCCGTTCATGCAGGACCCGGAGGTGTCGGAGATCATGATCAACTCCGCCAGCGAGATCTACATCGAGCTCAAAGGCAGGCTGGTCAAGACCGACGCACGCTTCGAGGATGAGGAATCGCTCCTGTCAGCCGTCAATAACGTGCTGCAGTTCACGGGCAAGCGGCTGTCGAGCGATCACCCGCTGATCGACTCGCGCCTGCCCGACGGCAGCCGCGTGCACGTCATCCTGCCCCCGCTGAGCCGCTCGGGCATCTGCATGACGATCCGCAAGTTCTCCAAGACCGTCTTCAGCGCCGACCACCTGCTGCAGCTGAATTCGTGGACGCAGCAGTCGATGGACTACATCCGCGCGTGCGTGCTGGCCGAGAAGAACGTCCTGGTCGCCGGGGGCACCAGCAGCGGCAAGACCTCGCTGCTGAACGTGCTGAGCGGCTTCATTCCCGCCCACCAGCGGATCGTGGTGATCGAGGACTCGGCCGAGCTGGAGCTGCAGCAGGACCACGTGATCTCGCTGGAAGGCCGCCAGAAAGACCGCTGGGGCAAGGGCGAGGTGACGATCAGCGACCTGTTCAAGTCGTCGCTGCGGTTGCGGCCTGACCGCATCATCATCGGCGAGGTGCGTGGCGGCGAGGCGCTGGACATGATCCAGGCCATGACGTCCGGCCACGCGGGCAGCATGTCGACGCTGCACGCGAACCTGGCGATGGATGCGATGAACCGCCTGGAGACGCTGGCGATGATGTCGGACGTGGAACTGCCGCTGCACGCGCTGCGGTCGCAGATCGCCTCGGCCATCGATGTGATCGTCCAGGCGACGCGGTTCAACGACGGCCGCCGCGCCCTGACGCAGGTGTGCGAGGTGCTGCCGTTGGACAAGGAAGGGCACTACTGCCTTCAGGAGATGTTCACCTACCAGCTGTCCGACGGGGCCGGCGGCAAGGTGGGCCTGGGCGGCCTGGTGTGGTCGGGCGCCAAGAGCAGCTTCCGCGACGACCCCAAGCTGCGCGTGCTGCGCGACAGCTGGGGCTCATCCAAACCGATCTTTGCGACCGATGAAACTTGAGATATACATGCGATCCCTGGCCCGTAGAATTCGGACGATCGCCGCCGACGCCACCGGGTCGGTCACGGTGGAGTATTCGCTGCTGCTGGCGGCGTTTGGCATCCCGATGATCTTTGTCTTCCGCCTGCTGCTGGCGGCCTTGGCGGAATACTACAAAATGATAACGTTTCATGTAACCTTGCCGCTGCCTTGACTGATCCCACCGGGATCATGGAGAGACTATGAACGCAATGTGGAACAAACTGGCCCGCAAGCTGATCGCGCTGCACAAGGACGAACAGGGCGCCACCATGGTGGAATACATCATGGTCATCGCGGCCGTGGCGCTGCCCCTGCTGGGCGTGATCATCTGGTACTGGAAGGACATCAGCAAGTGGGCGTACGACCTTTGGCAGAAGGCCAAGGGCCAGGAAGGCATCGACCCGAGCACGCTGTAACTTTTTGTGGGCCTCGGGGCGGCGGGCGCTTGATGGCGCCCGGCGCCCGCCCCTGAACAGCGAGCTGGAAAGGCCGTTGATGTTCGCGGGTCATGAAATGCAGATCGCCTGCCATGCGCTGCTGGGCGCGGTGCTGGTGGCGGCGGCCGTTCTGGACGTCCGGACCGGCAAGATTCCCAACGCGCTGACGTACCCGGCGATCGTGGCGGGGCTGATGGCCCACACGCTGGTCGGCGGCCTGACGGGCAACGAGCAGTCGCTTGGGCTGGCGGGCTCCGCGGCCGGGCTGGCGACAGGCTTCCTGCCGATGCTGGTGGCGCACCTGGCCGGCGGCATCGGAGGCGGCGATGCCAAGCTTATGGGCGCCGTCGGCGCCCTGGCCGGATGGCAGTTTGCGCTGTCGGCGTTGTTCTTCGGACTGGCGGTGGCCGCCTTGATGTCGATCGTCGTGATCCTGCACCAGCGGGTTTTTCGGCGAACGATCGGCCGCGTGTGGCGGTACCTTCTTCTGTCGTTTGTCTCGCGCAAACCCGCCGCCGACCCCGCCGCGCCGGACAGCCCGAAGATTCCGATGGGCTTGGCGTTCTGCCTGGGCTCGGCCCTGGCGATGATCGAGGTGCTCGTCAAGGGCCCCGGCTGGCTGCTGAGGATGTGACTTTGGAGTGACTCTGGTGATTCCGGGTGGCGGCCTTCCCAGGCCGCCGCCAGACGACGCCGGAGAGGGCGGCGGCCTGGGAAGGCCACCCCAAGACGTCGGCGGCCCGGGCTTGCCTGCCGAAGGCAGGAAGGGCCGCAACCCTGGGAACGAAGAGAGCGTGATGGAAGCTGCGAAGAAAACCATACGTCCTCGATTGGTGATGGCCGCCCTGATGGCGGCGGGCTTGATCTGCGCCTTGGGGATGGTGCTGCTGGGCGGGGGGTACGTGGTGCTGCGCGGCCCGGTCGTGCGCGGAATGTTCAGCGGCAAGATCTTCTGGATGTGCGCCACCGTGCTGATCGTCGGCGCCGCTGTGCTGGCCGTGCTGGGCACGGTGCTATGGCAGGCCGGCGCCGCCGGCCGCCGCCAGCGCCGCCATAACGGCGAGCAGGGTGCGGCCATCCTGGAATTCGCCATGGTGCTGCCCATCGCGCTGATGATGGTGCTGATGATGGTGCAGGCGTCGCTTCTGTGGGGCGGGAACCTGTGCGTGCAGTACGCGTCGTACACCGCCGCCCGCAGCGCGATCGTGACGATCCCGCTGAGCCTCAGCGTGACCGAGCCCTCCAACGTGGTCGAGGGCGACGTCTACACGTCGGCCAAGATCCGGCGGATTCACCAGGCGGCGGCGTGGACGATCATGCCCGTCGCCTGCAGCGACAAGCAGGCGCCCGAGGGCGACGTGGGCGACTTCCAGCAGGGCATCAAGCAGTTCTTCGCCGGCTACGGCCAGAACGCCCCGGGCTGGGTGAACAACGAACTGGGGCGGCGCTACCAGTACGCCCTGGACCAGACGGAGGTGGAGCTGGCTCCGCCGGCCGACGGCAACGGCTACGCCCGCAACGAGGACGTCCGCGTGACGGTGCGCCATACGTTTTACCTGGCCGTGCCGTACGCATCGTACATCTTCGCACACATGGACAAGGACGGCGTGACGCTGCCGTTCGGCGTCAAGGAATACGGGACGAAGATGGAAGCGGCCTGCTCGCTGACCAACGAGGGCGAGACGGACTTCATCGACATCGAGCCCTTCCCGCAGAAGCGGCCGTAGGCGCGAAGTCAAACCCCGAAACGACAGGATGTTCAGAAGCGTATAACTCGAAGCTCGCCCAATGGCGGGTGTGTAACCTAACAGGACTTTTGAATGGCTGAAGAGAATGTCAACCCGACCAGCGGCGGCATCGGCCTGCCCACCGGATCGAAGATCGGCAAGTACGAGATCAAGGAGCGCAAGGCCATCGGCGGACAGTCGGTGGTCTACAAGGGCTATGATGCGCTGCTGGACCGGTTCGTGGCGATCAAGCAGATCTCGACTCACCTGGCCGAAGACCCCAAGTTCCTCGAGCGGTTCCGCCGCGAGGCGCAGATCCTGGCCCGCCTGGGCACGCAGCAGAGCGCCATCGTCACCATTCACGATCTGATCGAAGAGCCCGCGGGCCTGTTCATCGTCATGGAGTACATCGCCGGCCACACGCTGGAGACCGTCCTGCGCGACACCAACGGGCCCACCGAGCCCAAGGCCGCCCTGCAGGTGATCTTCCGCCTGGCCGCCGCGCTGCACGACGTGCACCAGGCGGGCATCATCCACCGCGACATCAAGCCGGCCAACATCATCATCTGCGACGGCCTGCGGCCCAAGATCACCGATTTCGGCGTCGCCGCCAGCATCACCGGGCAGACGTCGATGCCCCTGGGCACCACGAAATACATGGCCCCCGAGCTGTTCGCCGGCGGCGAGGTCGACGGCCGCGTCGACATCTACGCCCTGGGCATGGTGGCCTACGAGCTGCTGGCCGGTCGGCCGAAGTTCCAGGAGATCTTCAGCGAGATCGTCCGCGACCCCCACAGCGAGGCGCTGCGGTGGATGAAGTGGCACGGGAACGACAGCGTCGCAGCCCCGGCGCTGCACGAGGTGAACCCGTCGATCCCGCAGTCGCTGTCGGACATCGTGGCCAAGATGATGGCCAAGAAACGCGACGAGCGGTTCGCGAGCATGGAAGCCCTGGGCCGGGCGATGAAGCTGACGTTCGCCAAGGGCCGCGCCGCGTCCGCCCCCGCAACCGGCGGCGCCCCGATCGACGCCGCCTCGCGCAAGGCCGCCCTGGAACGCCTCAAGGCCATGAGCGACGAGGGCGACGAACTGGACGTGGAGCAGCCACCCGCCGACGCGCCGCCCACCGCGCCCATTCCCAAGGCGGCCATGTCGCTGCGGAAAAAGCTCACGCTGGCCGGGGCGGCCCTGGGCATCGTGCTGGCCGCCGCCGCGGTCTTCATCTTCACCGAGATCAGCAAACGCGACGCCGTCGACCGAGAGGCCAGCCTCGCCTTCAAGGATGCCGACGCGCTCTACCAGCAGCGGCAGTATCCGCAGGCCATCAAGGCCTTCAAGGAGATCGCCGCCTCCGGGCAGTACGCCGGGCGGCCCGCCGGGGCCAAGGCCAAGGTCATGCTGTACCTGGCCCGCGCGAAGAACCTCGCCCAGGACCCCAACACGGTGGACCCTGAGATGTGGAGCGAGGTGATCACGCACGAGACCGCCGCCCGCGAAGAGCTCAAGAAGGTGCAGGCGAACCAGAAGACCCTGCTGGACTGGTCGCGGGCCGTGCTGCGCGAGGTGGACAACTTCGCCGACGACCGCACCAAGGTCCGCGAATTCCGCTCGGCGATGGCCAAGACCCGCGCCGAGCTGGCCAGCGGCAAGTTTGCCGAGGCCATGGTCACGCTGGATGACATGGTCAACACCATCGTCAACCTGACCGAAGAGCAGAAGGCCCAGCGCGACGTCCTGCGCCAGAAGGTGCTGCACGAGCAGATCGGGCAGGAGTTCGCCGCCGAGATCGCCCGCGGCGACTCGCTGGTCAAGCAGGATGATCTCAACGGGGCCAAGTCCGCATACGAGAAGGCCCTGGCGGCGCTGGATCGCGCCCCGGCCGGGGTGTTCACCGACGAGGAGCGCCAGGCCAACAAGGCCCAGGCCGCCCAGCGGATGGAGACCCGCAGCACGCGCGACCGCTACCGCACGGCGATCAAGGAGGCCGAGACCGCCCGCGCCGCCGGCAACAAGGCTGAGGAAGTCGCGGCGCTGATCAAGGCGCAGGAGATCCTGCCGTCGGACGACCTCAAGCTGCAGATCAAGCAGCTGCAGTCGGACATCCTGGTGGACAAGGCGCTGGCGTACATCGGGGCCAAGGATGAGGTCGCCGCCAAGGCCCACCTCGAAGACGCCCTGAAGGTGAACCCCGACAACGCCAAGGCCATCGCCAAGCTGGAGGAATTGCAGAAGGACACGCAGAAGAAGGTCCTGGTGTCCGACGGCGACATCCTGGTCACGCAGGCGAAGTATTCCGAGGCGCTGGCGAAGTTCACCGCCGCGGCCAAGCTGGTGCCCGACGACGCGGAGGTGACCAAGCGGATCGTGGACGTTCAGTTCCGCATGCAGCTGGTGGAGGGCGACCGGCTTCGCGACAAGCGTGACTATGCCGGCGCCGCCGCGGCGTACGAGAAGGCGCGTGCGATCGACCCGTCCCGCGGCGCGATGATCGACGCCCGCCTGCAGGCGGCCAACATGGCCCGCGAGTACGAGGACCTCATCAAGAAGGGCGACGAGTTCATGCGGACCTCGCAGTTCGGCAAGGCTCGCGACGCGTACAACAGCGCCAAGGCCAAGCTGGACACCGCCGAGGTCAAGCAGAAGATCGCCCTGAGCTTCTACACCGAGCACATGGCCCTGGGCAAAGAGGCGATGGATCAAGGCAACTACGCCAGCGCGGTCGCCTCCTTCAGCCTGGCCAAGAAGTACCAGGAAGAGGCCAAGGTCCCCGGCCACGAGGCCGACGACCTGCTGGCCAAGGCCGAGAGCAAAGCCCCGAAATGACAGCGAAACTCGAAATGCGAACCTCGAAATCCGAAACAAATTTGAATGTCCGAAATGGATTTGAGATTTGTTTCGAATTTCGTGATTCGAATTTCGAATTTCGTTCGGCGGGATAGGCTGGGATGCTATGAACCACTACATGAGCGACAAGCAGCGGGCAAGGGGCCATCGGGCTCAGCCCCGTCGCGGCGGGCAGGTGCTGATCATCACGCTGATCGCGATGACCATGCTGGTGGGGCTGATCTTCTACGTCTACAACCTCGGCAGCATCGTGAATCGTCGCATCGCCGTGCAGCAGGCGGCCGACTCTGCCGCCATCAGCGGCGCCAACTGGATGGCCCGCAGCATGAACGTGGTGGCGATGAACAACTGCGCCCAGGCCCGCTGCCTGGCGCTGATTCCCGTCATGGACGCGCTGCCGCTGGCTTCGGCCATCGCCTACAACGAAACCAACCAGTGGGAGATCTGCCTCTCGCGGCAACAGGGGCAGACGGTGAACGACCTGCCGCTGAACCGCCAGTTGATCGCCGATTCGCTGAATGTGCTCCACAGTCGCATCGCCACCGAGCGGGACGTGCTGGCCCCGATGGACGCGGCGATGAACCACAGCGGCTTCGACATGCAGCAGACCACCTGCTGGGCCATCGAGGGGCAGGGGGGCACGACGCCGCAGGGCACGCTGTGGCAGGCGGCGATGGCGATGGAAGAGATGAACGAGGCGACGGCGGAGTCGGCCGGGGCGTTGGCGCAGTCCAACGCGGTGATGTTCGGGCAGGAGAACGGCGTCGAGTCGTCGATGCTCGTGCCGGTCCTGCCGAAGATGCCGGCCAGGAAGGGCACCTTCGCCGACTTCCAGCCGGTGCTTCGCGGCGAGGAACTGGTGACGGGCAACAGCGTGATGGTGAAGCCCAACCCCGGCTCGGGCGGGGCAATCTCCGACGCGGTGTTCCCGCACCGCCTGGGGCCCTGGGCCCGCCTGTTCCGCTGGCGCGACTACATCTACAAGGCCACCGCATGGGAATGGGTTGCCCCCACGCCCGGCGCGCACGGCCAGACGCGAGGCGGCGGCGGCAGCGTGCCCCTGGGCGGGAGAACCCGCGGCGGCGGGGCCGGCGCCAGCGGGGGCGGCAGCGGCGGTTGGCACGCCACCGAGTGGGAGCTTCAAGGCTACCACACGTTCGGGCCGTACTCCTGGGCCCTGCGGCGGCTGAACTACTACGTCTTCGGCAACGCCCAGGTGAAGGGACACCTGAGCGATACATTCTTCTACGACTACATCAGCCAGTTGTCGAACCTCAAGCTGGAGTACATGTTCGGCTCGCAGGCGCCGCAGAGCATCCACGAGTCCAACTACGTCATCGACTACCCCACGGCCAAGGCGATCGTGAAGGACCCCAACTTCAAGATCTACCGCACGATGTTCTACAAGATCGAGGTGCAGTCGTCGGTGCCGATGGGCGATTCCCGCTGGCTCAACCCCGGCACCTGCCGCACCAACAAGGACGACCCGCTGGCGATCTGGACCAACGGCTGGGCCGACCCCGAGGGCTGGAAGGTGCCCAAGGTGTCCGACCACATCTGGCGCGACCAGTACACCTACGAGACCACGGCCGATCCGGAGATCGGCATCCAGTTGACGTACGACGAATCGAACAATCCCGTCTGGCACCCGGTGTACGTGGCGGACTGGTACGTGTGGGGCGGCATCGACGTGGGCACCGAGGTCGTCGCCCGCAACCCGTGCAACTGGAGCGGCGAGGACAAGCGGCCCGCGCCGATTCTGCTGGATATCGCCGAGGGCGACATCGACCCCTACGACCCCAACTGGGATGAGGGCGTCCGCCGCAGCCAGTTCAGCTATCTCGGCACGGCCGCCGCCCCGGACAAGGCCCCCGTGTGGCCGGCGCGATTCTCCTCGGCCAGCCCCATCACGTCGGTGGTGGCCGTGGGGCAGGCAAAGGTCTTCAACAACGACAGCTGGGACCTGTGGACGCAGGACTGGCAGGTGCAGCTGACGCCGGTGACGCAGTGGGCGGACTGGGCCCAGCGGATCAAGGACGGCAAGGGCGACGTGCAGGCCGTCAAGGTGCTCAAGGACGCCGACGTCGACCAGATGTACAACTACCTCGACCGGCTCAAGGACGCGGCGAAATCGCCGTATATGAATCACTAAATACAAGCAGCTTCTGTTGCCGGAGTCCCGCAGGGACGACTGAGAGTAGCCCAGCACTTTAGTGCTGGGGAAACGGCAGGGATCACCTGCATTTGAGTCCCGTCAGGGACGACTGAAACGTGCCGCGGGTAAACATGCTTTTGACCTGCCTATCGGCAGGTCTAAAAGCATGGCACCCGGAGTAGACTGTAACGACTGTTGGAGTTCGGCCATGATGAAATACCGCACAACTCGATCTCTCACCGGGCGCCGCGGGGCGGCGATGGTGGAATTCGTCATGATCCTGCCGCTGCTGGCCCTGGTGTGGTCGCTGACGTGGTTCTTCGGCTGGGAGCTGGTGAACAAGGAACACGTGCGCATGAGCAACCGCTGGGCGGTGTGGCGTACGGTCCGCGGCGCGGGCGAGCCGGTGCCCCAGCAGCTCAGCGACAACTTCTTCAAGGACAAGGCCATCAACGTCGGCATGACCACGGGCTCGGGGCCCGACAAGACGCTTCAGGCCCTGGTGACCGAGGCGGGCAAGATCAGCCAGCCCGCCCAGATGTGGACGCAGTCGCTGGTGATCGACCGCTTCCCGCACGGCTTCACTGCCAACGTCACGGCCGAGTTTCCGACGACGAACACCGCGTGGTCGCGATTCACCGGCGCCATCACCGGCATGCATGGGCGCGACGGCGTCGAATGGCGCCGCGCCCAGGCCCGGTGCGAAGACGCCCTGCAGCAGGAGTTCCTCGACAGCCTCGACTCGACGCTGGAGAATATCTCCTCGCCCGGCGACACGCTGGCCAGCGAGTTCCGCAACCTCTACCGCGGCGGCTGGTAGCAGGGCAAACACGCGAACCGTGCCGGATGGTTAGACATGCTTTTGACCTGCCTGCGGCAGGTCTAAAAGCATGGCACCCGGAGTCCCGTAGGGACGACTGAGAGTAGCCCAGCACTCTAGTGCTGGGAAACGGCAGGGACCCCCTGCATTTCAGTCCCGTTAGGGACGGCTGAAACGTGCCGTGTGTAAACATGCTTTTGACCTGCCTGCGGCAGGTCTAAAAGCATGGCACCCGGAGTGGACGACATGACCGAAACCCCAGAAATCAAACCCAAGCCTCTCTTCGGCCGCATCGTGCGGGGGGGGCTGTATGCGCTGCTGGCGGGGGCGGGGGTGTTCGCGGCGTGGCAGGCGCACCTGGCCTGGGTGGCGCCGGACGCTTCGCCGCCGCCGCGCCCGCGGACTTTCGCACTGCCCCGCCCGGCCACGCAGGACGCCACGTCCCAGCCGATGAACCCCATGGATCCGATGGGCGACATGGTCTCGCGCGACGTACAGAAGATTCAAGGCGAGCTCAGGGATCTGCCGGCCCCGCCGCCCGGTTCGGGCACGCAAAGCGCCTGGGTGCTGCACCAGGGCGCCGGCGTGGTGGCTTCGTGGCAGTGGCCCGGAACCCCGGCCGCCGCCGGGGAGTATTATCGAAAGGCCCTGGCCGAGGCGCAGTGGCGGCTGGTGAAAGAGTCGGCCGACGGGCGCGGCACTTACATGACTTTCACGGGACATCGAAAGTCCCTCGTGGTATCCTTGCGGCCCGACGCGCGGGACGCAAACCGGGTAAACATCACGGCGACAGTGACGCCGAACTGAATGAGGAATGATCATGGCTGAAGAAGCTCCGGGCGTACAGAATAAGGGCATGCTGATCGTGGCGCTGGTGCTGGGCGCCCTGGTCGTGGTGATCTACAACTGGCAGATCGAGGTCGTCCGCCGCGAGAGCCGCGGCGAGACGGTGCTGCTGGCCCAGGCGCAGCGCGACATCAAGCCGGGCGAGAAGATCGACTTCGACAAGGACATCGTCCTGCAGGAAGTGACCAAGCAGTTCCAAAGCTCGCTGGGCAACGTGGTCGTGCTCAAGAACAAGGAAGACGGCATCCGCCTGTACAAGGACACGACGTTCAAGCGCCGCGTCGACAGCGGGCGCTACCTCACACTGGACGACCTGCAGATCGAGCGCCCCGAGGACCCCTCCGACAGGATCGACGTCTCCCGCGTGGCCATCGCCGTGCCCGTCCGCGAGGTCGTGGGCGACATCCTTCGCCCCGGCGGGCGGGTGAACCTCGTGGGCAAGTTCAACCTTCGCAACGAGATCAAGCCCTTCCGCATCATCGAGAGCGTCAAGGTGCTGGGCATCGGCGGGCAGGGCACCAAGGAAGGCTACCAGCCGGGCAAGGGCTTCGTGGTCAGCGACGCCGGGCAGAGCAACTACCGCATCATCACCATCGAGGTCAAGAAGGAGGTCTCGCTGCAGCTGGAGACGGTGCTGTCGTACGTGCCGGCGGGCGTGAAGCTGGAGGTCGAGAACCACCTGGCGCCCATGCCCGCCACCGCCGGCGAGGTCAACCCCGAACTGCTCCGCGCCATCGCCGGCATCGCCGCCCCCAAGCCCGGCACAAGCACCCCCTGAGGATGAACCGTGGAAATCTGGGTCTGTAATCAATATTCCGATCAGCGCGACGTGGTGAAGGTGTCCAGCGACGCCGTCACCATCGGCCGCGACGACAGCAACAGCGTGACGCTCAAGAGCGCGTTCGTTTCGCGGCAGCACGCGCGGATCGTGTTCGAGGGCGGCAGTTACTTCGTCGAAAGCCTGGGGCTCAATGGCACGGTGGTGGCCAACAAGCACGTGCCGTACAAGCAGCGCCAGAAGATCGAGTACGGCGACGAGATCCGCATCGGCGAGTTCAGCCTGTACATGATGGAGCCCGCGGCCCGGCGCGTGGGCGCCGGCGACCGCGCCGTCACGCCCCGCAAGCGCGTCATCGAGCTGGAACAGAAGATGCACGCCGAGCTGCTGGACAAGCTCAACCTCCGCGTCACGGGGCAGAAGGGCTCGGCCGACGAGCAGCACGTGGTGCTGATCAAGCGCAACCTGCTGGAGATCATCGCCGCGCACCAGAAGGAGATCGACGTCCCGATGTCGGCCTACCTGGTGCGCGAGTTCCTGTGGCGGTGCGTGGTGACCGAGCTCGCCCGCCGCGCCACCGGCAAGCTGATGTACAGCTACGGCTTCGAGAACACCGACGTGCTGGTGGCCAAGTACGAGGACGCGGTCTCGCGGGTGATCGGCGACATGATCAGCCAGTTCCCGCTCCGCCTTCGCCCCCACACGCTGAAGGACGACGTGGCGATGGTGGAGAAGGCCTGGGACGACCAGGTGGGCAAGATCGCCCCGCGGATTCCCGCCGAGCTGCGCGACTACATCGTGCGGCGGATGCTCTCGAAGGAGATCGAGGACGTCGTGCTGGGCTACGGCCCGCTGCAGGACCTGCTGGAGATGCCCAACATCAATGAAATCATGGTGGTGGGGCGCGATCACATCTACATCGAAAAAGACGGCATGTTGCAGAACACCGGGCGCAGCTTCTTCAACGATGAGATCGTGCAGAGCATCATCGAGCGCATCATCACGCCGGTGGGGCGGCGCATCGACCGCTCCACGCCGCTGGTCGACGCCCGCCTGCCCGACGGCAGCCGCGTCAACGCCATCATCAACCCGCTGAGCCTCTCGGGCCCGGCCTTGACCATCCGAAAGTTCGCCCGCATCCCCTTCACCGTCGACGACCTCGTCGAGCGGGGCACGGTCACCGAGTCGGTCGCCAAGTTCCTCCAGGCCTGCGTGCTGGGGCGGCGGAACATCCTGATCTCCGGCGGCACGGGCAGCGGCAAGACCACCACGCTGAACGTGATGGGCCACTTCATCCCCGCCGAGGAACGCATCATCACCATCGAGGACTCGGCCGAGCTTCACCTGCCGCAGGAGCACCTGGTGCGGCTGGAGACCCGCCCGGCGAACATCGAGGGCAAGGGCGCGTACACGATCCGCGACCTGGTGAAGAACGCCCTGCGCATGCGGCCCGACCGGCTGATCGTCGGCGAGTGCCGCGGGGCCGAGGCGCTGGACATGCTGCAGGCGATGAACACCGGGCACGACGGCTCGATGAGCACGATCCACGCCAACAACCCCATCGACACGCTGATGCGAGTCGAGACGATGGTGCTGATGGCGGTGGAGATGCCCGTGCGGGCCATCCGCGAGCAGATCGCGGCCGCCCTGCACATCATCGTGCAGATCTCGCGTTTTCCCGACGGCAAGCGCCGCGTCACGCACGTGTCGGAGATCACGGGCATCGACCCCGAGAGCACCCGCGTGAACGTCGAGGACATTTTCGTCCTCCGCGGCAAGGGCGACCGCGTGCTGCGGCACACGGGCTACATCCCGAGCTTCGCCGAGGAAATGATCCAGAAGGGCTACCTCAACGTGGAGGTGTTCACGTGATGCCCCTCCCGCTTGCCGAAGTCGCCAGCAGTCAATATTTCTACAGCGCCCTGCTGTTCGTGATGACGGGCTTCGCCGTCTGGGCCGGCTGGACGCCCGTGATCACTTACATCCGCCGCCAGGAAGTGCTGTACGCCCACGTTTTGCAGTACAAGCTGCTGATGAACGTCCGCCCCCGCCTGCTGACGCTGATGTCGCTGTCGGTGATGGTGCTGCTGTCGATGCTGCTGCTGAACCTCAGCGGCAGCGTGGTGGGCGCCGCCCTGGGCGTGCTGGCCGGCGTGCTGCTGCCGCGCTTCGTGCTCAGCACGCTCCGCAGCCGCCACCTCGCCCGCCTGGAAAGCCAGCTCATCATGGGCATCCAGACGCTGGCCTCGGGCGTGCGGGCGGGGTTGAACCTGGTGCAGTCGATGCAGCTGGTGGCCCGCGACGGCCCCCCGCCCCTGCGCCACGAGTTCGCCCACATGCTGCGCGAGTACGAGTACGGCGTGCCGCTGGACTCGGCCATGAGCAACGCCGCCGCCCGCATCGGCTCGGGCAATTTCCGCCTGCTGTTCTCGGCCCTGCAGACGCACCGCGACCGCGGCGGCGACCTGGGCGAGACGCTCGACCGCATCGGCGCCAGCATCCGCGAGATCCAGCGCCTCGAGGACCGCGTCAAGACGCTCACCGCCGAGGGCCGCACCACGGCCCGCTGGCTGGGCGCCATGCCCGCGGTGGTCATGGTCATCATCTACGTCTTCGTCGATGAAACCGGCGTCAAGGCCATGTTCAGCGACGACTTCGGCAAGCTCCTGCTGCTGGGCGTGGTGGTGCTCAACGTGATCGGCTTCCTGATGATCCGAAAGATCATGTCGGTGGAATTATGAGTCGTCCCAACCTTCTCATCATCCTGGTCGTCTCCGGCGCCGCGGCGGTGCTGGCCGCGATGCTGCTCCTGCTGAGGCTGCCCCTGCTGCAGGTGGCGCTGTCCTGCGGCGCGTTCGCTTCGGTGGCGCTGCTGGTGGCGGGCCTGTTCAGCCAGGGCGGGCAGATCGCCGTCTCCTCCCAGCGGGCCGCCGCCCTGGCCACCGGCCACGGCGATCGCGAAACCCTCTTCGAAAACGTGGCCATGCGCCCGCTGATGTGGCTGCTGCTCCTGCTGTCGCATCGCCTGGCGCTGCGGCGGCTCAAGGACTGGCTGCGCCGCACGCTGGTGGCCGCCGGCAGCCCCAACCTCTACACCGCCGAGGAATACCTGGCCGTGTCGATGCTGTCGGGGCTGGGGCTGGGCATCCTGGCCTTGCTCGTGAACTTCATGATCGAGGGCAAGATCAGCATCGTCATGTTCTCCGGCGGGTTCCTGGCCGGCACGTCGATCTCGCTGTACCAGGTGTACGCCAAGAGCCGCTCCCGCATCATGGAAATCTCGCGCCAGGTGCCGTACAGCCTGGACCTCATCTCCCTGGCCATGGGCGCGGGCGCCACCTTCACCGAGGCCGTCCGCACCGTCGTCCGCGAACGCACCGAGGACCCCTTCAACATCGAACTGCGAACGCTGCTGGCCGAGATGGACCTGGGCGCCACCCGCCGCAAGGCCCTGGTCAACCTGGGCGATCGCGTGCCGCTGGAAAGCCTGCGGAGCATCATCGCCAGCGTCGTGCAGGCCGAGGAACTCGGCACGCCCCTGGGCAACGTGCTGCACGACCAGGCCACGCTGCTCCGCCAGCAGCGCACCGTGCGGGCCGAAAACGCCGCCGCCGTCGCCAGCGTACGAATCCTCATCCCGTGCCTTCTGCTGGTGATGGCCGTGATCCTCACCGTCTTCGGCCCGGCTATCCTCAGGATCTTCCGCGGAGGTCTGTTCTAATGCCCCATCCGGAGCTCATCTTTGTCTCGGGCCCACAGGCCGGCGAACGCGCCGCCCTGAGCAAACGCGTCTTCGTCGCCGGGCGAGCGCCCACGTGCGACCTGCACCTCGTCGAGGAGTTCGCCTCGCGCCAGCAGTTCCGCCTCGAGATCAGCCCCGACGGCTGGGTCGCCGAGAACCTCTCCTCCCGCGGCACGCTGGTCAACGGCAAGAAGTTCAAGGGCTCCAAACGCGTCATCCTCGATACCGGCGACGTCCTCAGCGTCGGCACGCTGACGAACATCCTGTTCGTCGCCGCCGGTGACGACCCCGAGGCCGCCCTGGAGAAATACCGCCAGCAGCACCCCGAGGGCGAACTGCCGCCGCCCGCCGCCCAGTCGCCCGCCGCGGCGGCCGCGACGCCGCCGCCGGTCGCGCCGCCGATCATTGCCGACGCCGCCCAGCCGCCCCTCCAGGCCGCCGAAGATGCCGCCGAGGCCGCCGCCGCTGCTGCCCGCAAGACCAAGCTGAAGAAGTACGGCATGTACGCGGCCATCTACGTCGCCGTGCTGGTGGCGCTGATCCTGTTCCTCAATTCGGTCAGCAAGACCAACGAGACCGCCAGCGGCCCGCCGGCGGAGATGGAGGACCGCGAGATCGACGAGGCCCTGCGCGAGCCGATCAAGCGGGGGGCCAACAACAACATCGCCGCCGAGGCCCGACAGAAGGCCCTGTCGCTCTACGAGGACCGCCAGTTCCACAAGGGCGACCTGCAGCGCTGCGCCAAGCTGTTCAAGATCAGCCTGGCCAACCAGGCCGGCAACAAGCTGGAATTCGACGACTTCCGCATGAACGAGATGTATCGCAACACGATGGCCGACCTGATCCGCGACGTGACGGCCAAGTACCGCCGTGCGACCATCCAGGAACGCGGCTCGCAGTGGGCCAACGCGGTCCGGGCGTGGGAAGAGCTCCGCGTCATCCTGCCCCAGGACCCCGAGTGGGACACCCCCGGGTACGACCGCCTCACCCGCAACATCGCCGCCCACAACACCCACTGCCGCCAACGCCTGAGAAAATAGGAGCATGCATGATAGGGTGGGCGCGGGTGCCATGCTTTTAGGCCCGCAGGGCCAAAAGCATGTTTGGCTCTTTCGTAGGGTGGGCTGGCCAGCCCACCATCGACCCGCTCCAATCCACACCGTGATGGCGGCCTGTCCCCTTTGTTGCCCCATTGTCGCCTGCTGTTACTCTCCCTGGTTTCCATGATCCTCCAAACCTTCCTCAGCTTAAAGCCTTGCCAATTGCCGCACCTTGTATCTTCCATGCATCCGTCACAGGCACTATGATCTGCCGCCGTGGTCGATCCCATCGCGATTTGGCCGCTGCCCGCCTCGGGGCCGAGCCCGTCGCCAGGGCATGCGCGACCGTGCGATACGCAAGATGGCAAGGAGCCGCAATGACCGCCGATGGAAAGCTCATTGGCAAACGTGCGCTGGTGACCGGTTCGGGTACGGGCATCGGACGCGAGATTGCGCTGGAGTTCGCCCGCCAGGGCGCCGCCGTTGCGTTGCACTACGCGCATAGCAGCGCGGGCGCCGAATCGGCCGTGGCCGAAATCATCGCCACCGGTAGCCCAGCCAGCGCATTTCATGCCGACTTGGGCGACGTGGCGCAGGCCCGCGAGTTGGCCCGCCAGGCCGTCGCGTTCCTTGGGGGGCTCGATGTGCTGGTCAACAACGCGGGCATCACGATGAACCTGCCGTTTGAAGACGTGAAGCCCGACCAGTTCGACCGCCTCTACCAGGTCAACATCCGCGGGCCGTTCTTCCTGACGCAGGCCGCTCTGCCGGCCCTGC
Organism: uncultured Planctomycetaceae bacterium; assembly: GCA_964616985.1. Classification (GTDB taxonomy): domain Bacteria; phylum Planctomycetota; class Phycisphaerae; order SM23-33; family SM23-33; genus CAZTVF01. Next base: position 10,928 of record CAZTVF010000072.1, on the reverse strand, counting down.
TGGCCGCGGGCGGGGCCATCGTAAACCTCACATCGATCCACGCGTTTCAGGGCTACGTGGAGCACGCGGTGTACGCGGGCACCAAGGGGGCGATCGTGGCGCAGACGCGGCAACTGGCCGTGGAACTGGCCCCGCGCGGCGTGAGGGTGAACGCCATCGCACCCGGCGCGGTGCCGGTGGAGAACCACTTCAAGCTCTCCGGCAGCGACGACACAACCGCCCTGGGCCGCCAGATCCCCTGCGGCTTTGCGGGCACGCCGCTGGATATCGCCAAGGTGGCGGCGTTTCTCGCCAGCGACGACGCCCGCTACATCGTTGGGCAGACGATTGTCGTCGACGGCGGCACGACCAGCTGGATGCCCTTCGGCGAGCAGTTCAAGCAGCCCATGTCCATTCGGTTCGGCCAAGGATACGTGCCGGGGCTTTGAGCCCCAGGAGGACGCATATGAAAGGATGCACCGGCGAATTGCGGAGGCGAGTCAAGAACGGAGACCTGCTGGTCTTCGGTGGCGTGATGGACAGCCGCAGCGGGGCCGTCATTGAAGCGTATCAGGATGCAGGATACGACGCGGTCCTGATCGACCGCGAGCACACGGCACTGAACAGCGAGACCATCCTGGAACACATCCGCCTCTGCCGAGCGCTGGGCCTGCCGTGCATGGTCCGCGCCGCCGACGACAGCTATCACGAATTGTGTCGCACGCTCGACCAGGCGCCCGACGGCGTGTTCGTGCCCCGAATCCGCTCGCGCGGGCAGGTTGAACAGATCATCCAGTCCGTGAAATATCCGCCGCTGGGCCAGCGCGGCTTTGGCGGCTCGACGTGCCCGGCCGGGCGGTACATGGGCTGGCCCACGCCGCAGGAGCAGATCGTCCACGGCAACGAGGGCGTGGTGCTGGGCATCCAAATTGAAACGGCCGAGGCGCTGGCCGATCTCGACGGCATCCTGTCGGTGCCGGGCATCGACGTGGCCGTCGTCGGCAACGACGACCTGTCGCTGGGCATGGGCATCGTGGGGCAGTTGGACAGCCCGGCGTACATCGACGCGGTGACGCGGGTGATCGCCGCCTGCCGGCGGCACGGCGTGCTGCCGGGCATCGCCGGCGGCGACCCCCAGCGAATCAAGTTCTGGGTCGAGCGCGGCATGCGGGCGATCTGGTACACGGCCGACATCTGCCTGCTGTGGCAGGCGGCCCGCCAGCAGCTCACCCGCCTTCAGGAGGCCCTGGGGCCCAAGAAGGCGGCGCCATGAGCGAGCGTCTTGTCGTCCGTCTTAACGCCACGACGTTCCCGATGATCGCCAGCGAACGCGATATCCTCGCTCGCGCGGAGGCGCGCGTCGTCGAGATCGAGGGCGACACGCAGGAGGCGATCGTCACCGCGGCGGCCGATGCCGAGGCGGTCATGGTGGTCTCGGCCTACGTGCGCGGACCCACGGTCGATGCGTTGCGCCGGTGCCGCGTGATCTCGCGGCTGGGCACGGGCACCGATAAGATCGACATCGCCGCTGCCTCGCGGCGCGGCATCCCCGTCGCCTTCGTGCCGGACTTCTGCACCGAAGAAGTGGCCGACCACGCGATGGCACTTCTGCTGGCGGCGGCGCGGCAGATCAAGGCCTATGAGGAGGCCATGCGGCAGGGCCGCCAGAGGCATGATGTGCTGCACATGCACCGCCTGTCGACGCAGACGGCCGGCATCGTGGGCCTGGGGCGGATCGGCCGGGCGGTGGCGCGGCGGGCGGCGGCGTTCGGCCTGCGCCTGCTGGCATGCGATCCGCAGGCGTCAGATGCGTCCGCCGGCGCGGCCGGCGCGACGCTCGTACCGCTGGGGCGGTTGTTGGCCGAATCCGACTATGTCATCCTCACCTGCCCGCTGACCGACGCCACCCGGCGCATGATCGGCCGCACGCAGCTGGCGGCCATGAAGAGGTCGGCAGTGCTGGTGAACGTGGCCCGCGGCGAGATTGTTGACGAGTCCGAGTTGGCCGAGGCGCTGCGGACCGGCCTGATTCGCTATGCGTCATTGGATGTGTTTGAGGGCATCCCCGTTTTTGCCCCGGAGGGCTTTGCGACGACGCACCCGTTGTTCGGCCTGCCCAACGTTCTCATGACGCCTCACGTGGCAGCGTACTCCGAAGAAGGCATCGTTGACTGCTTCACCCGAGGCGCCAGGGCCGTGGCCGAGGCGCTGGCGGGAGAGGCGCCGTCGAAGGTGGTCAACCCGGAGGTTCGGCCGTGGTACATGGCGGGCCAGAACGGCCCCCTGTGACAGGGACAAACGAATGAACATGATCGACGACGTCCGTGATTCGATTGTGCCGCCGGGCGACCTCCGGCTGTGGTGGCTGGCGCAGGCGGGGTTTGTCTTCAAGACCGCCGGCGGGCAGGTGGTGTACCTCGACCCGTACCTGTCTGACGCGGTGGAGCGGCTGTTCGGCTTCAAGCGGCTGTCGCTGGCCCCGGTGGCGGCGAGCGATGTGCGGGCGGACCTGGTGCTGTTTTCGCACGAGCATGCCGACCACCTCGACCCCGACGCCATCCCCGTCATTGCCGCGAACAACCCGCGATGTCATTTTGCCGGCCCCGCCTGCTGCACCGAGAGCCTCGACCAGGCCGGCGTCTCGGCCGACCGCCGAACCTTGATGACGGCGGGAGGGACGTATGACCTGGGCGGCGTGACCGTGCACGCGTTCCAGGCCGATCATGGCGAGATGAGCCCCACGGCGTTGTCGATGGTGATGGATTTCGGCGGCATGCGCGTGCTGTATAGCGGCGACACGGCGCTGCGGCCTGACCTGGGGGCGCCGGCGTTCGCGCTGCGGCCGCACATCGTGCTGCCGTGCATCAACGGCGTGTTCGGCAACATGGACGCCGCATCAGCCGCCGTGTATGCAGAGCTCTCCGGTGCCGGCTTGATTATCCCCTGTCACTACTGGATGTTCGCCGAGCAGGGCGGCGATGTCGGCGAGTTCGTCCGTGCCTGCAGCCGCACCTGCTCAGACGCCAAGGTGGCCCTGCTCACCCCCGGGCAAGGCTACTCCTACAGCACAAGGGATAACCATGTCGCAAGATGACGTGTCCCCGACCGTGGCGCCCGAGGTGGCGTTGAACAGCCAATGGGCTCAGCAGGCCTTCTCTGGTGAAGGAGATGCCATGCCGTTCTCCTTCGTCTACGGTGGGCGGCATAGCTCCGAGTTCATCCACGGATGGAATCGTCAGACCACCGAGGAGCAGCTCGGCCGCGCGACAATTCGCCGTACCCTGACCCTGACCGACCCGGCGACGCAGCTCGAAGTACGAGCGGTGTGCATGACGTATCTTGACACGGCCGGTGTCGACTGGACCCTCTTCTTCATCAACCGCGGCCAGGAGGATACGCCGGTCATCGAACATCTCTGGGCCGTCGATGCCGCAGCAACGATCGACCCAGGCGCCAAGGCAGTGCTCCATCGGCTCAACGGCTCGCCCTGCACCGCGGACGACTGGCTGCCCTTTGACCAGGCGTTGGCTGAGGGACAGCGAATCGATTTCAACACCTTTGGCGGGCGATCATCTAACGTTTCGCCTTGGTTCAATGTGGATTGGGGCAGCGGCGGCTTGATCACCGCCATCGGCTGGTCAGGGCAATGGCACGCCTCGGTGGAGCACAAGGCCGGTGGCGTTCGCACACAGGCGGGCATGGAGCACCTCCACACGGTGCTGCATCCGGGCGAGAGCATGCGAACCCCGCGGATCCTGCAGCTTCGGTGGGAGGGCGGTGACGTTTGCCGCGCCCACAACCTCTTCCGACAGACGATGCTGGCCCACATCATGCCCAGGATCGACGGCCAGCTCGTCGTGCCACCGATCGTTCACTTGAGCACGTCGTTCCACGAGTTGAACGACTCCAACGAGCAGAATGTGCTGTCCCATCTAAATTCGATCCGAGGTTTAGGATTTGAGATGTTCTGGCTGGACGCATACTGGACCGGGCCCAATGGCTTTCCGAACTCCATGGGCAACTACGGTTTCCCCATCGAACGCGTCGAGCCCAAGGACCGATTCCCTAACGGGCTCAAGGCAATCGGCGAGGCCGTGGAGCGGGAAGGCCTGGGATTCGTGCTCTGGTTCGAACCCGAGCGCGTGGCCGCCGACACGTTGATCGCCAAGGAGCATCCCGAGTGGGTCCTGACCACAGCCGCCGGCCGCGGCGGGCTGTTCAACCTCGGCATCCTCGAGGCGCGGCGATACATGACCGACTACCTGAACGACGCCATAAAGGCCTACAAAGTGTCGTGCCTGCGGATCGACTTCAACATCGAGCCGCTTCCATTCTGGCAGCTGGCCGATGCCAGCGTCCCCAATCGTCTGGGCATGTCCGAGATACGTTACATCGAGGGCCTCTATCAGATGTGGGACGACATCCTCAAGGCCAACCCCGGGTTGTTCATCGACAACTGCGCCAGCGGCGGCCGGCGGATCGACGTCGAGACGATGTCCCGCTCCATCCCGCTGTGGCGCAGCGACAACACCTGCGACATGCTGGACAAGAAGGCTTCGACCATCTCCCTGGCCGCCTTCAAGAACCAGATCATGAGCGACGGGCTCAATCGGTATGTGCCCTTCAGCACCTGCGGGCAGATGGGGGCGGACCCTTACCATTTTCGCAGCGGCTTCAATGCGGGCATCTCGTTCGGCGACGACGTGCGCCCCGAAACGTACCCGCGAGAACTCCTGAGGCAAGCGATTGCCGAGGGCAAGCGCATTCGGAAGTACTTCTTCGGCAACTATTATCCGCTGGTCGAATCCGGGGCGAGCTGGCAAGGTTGGTGCGTCCTGCAATATCACCGGCCCGATGCCGGCGACGGCATGGTGCTGGCGTTTCGGCGCGACCAGTCCCCGTTCACGCAGGTCCAAGCTGCGCTGCGCGATGTCGATCCGGCGGTCGAGTATGATGTCTTCGTTCATCTTGGATATGACGTGCATGACCGCATCACGCTCAAGGGCGAGGATCTGCGGAGGCTGGCCATCAGCATCGAAGACCAGCCGGGGTCTGCCCTGATCGAGTATGCACCACGACAACCTGAATAGAGAGGAACACACAATGACACAACACTCACAAGAACCTGTAGAACTCACCCGGCGCACCGCGATGATCAGCAAGACCGTAGAGCTCATGACGCGATATGGCCGCGGGCCCGGCGGCGTGGAACTGAACATCCAATCCGGCATCGGGTCGGAAGGATTCCGCATCGAAGATGCAGCCGCCGGCAAGGTGCGGATCACCGGCAACGACGGAAACGGCCTGCTCTACGGCGCCGGCAAGTTCCTGCGCGATCCGGGCTGGCGCGGCACGTCGGTGCCGGAGAAGAAGATTCGCGCCATCTACTTCGCGACGCACTTCCACAACTTCTACCACGACGCACCGGTCGAGGAAGTATGCCGGTACGTCGAGGAACTCGCCCTGTGGGGCTGCAACACGTTGATGGTGTGGTTCGACATGCACCACTACACCGGCTGCGACGACCCCGCGGCGCAGGCCATGATCGCGCGGTTGCGGGCGATCCTCCAGGCGGCCCAGGGCGTGGGGATGCGGCCGGCCTTGGCGACGCTGGCCAACGAGGCGTTCGCCAGCAGCCCGGCGGCGTTGCGTTCGGACTTCCGCTGGAAGGAAAACGGGTACCGCAGCGATATCGGCGCGTACGGCGTGGAGATCTGCCCCAACAAACCCGGCGGGCTGGAGTTGATCTGCCAGTACCGCCAGCAGGTGCTCGACGCGTTCGCCGGCCTGAACATCGGGTATTACGGGCTCGGGGCCTACGACCAGGGCGGTTGCACATGCCCCCAGTGCAGGCCCTGGGGCTGCAACGGCTATCTGCGGACCGCCGAGGCGGTCGCGCGACTGGTGCGGCGGAATCTCCCCGACGCCAAGACCGTGTTGGGCACATGGTATTTCGATAAACATATTGCCGGTGAATGGGAGGGCCTGAGCCGCGCCTTCGCCGGCGGCAAGCCGGACTGGGTGGATTACCTGCTGGCGGACGATTGCGGGCATTTCCCGGAGTATCCGTTGAAGCACGGCGTGCCGGGCGGATTGCCCGTAGTTAGTTTCCCTGAGATCAGCATGCAGAAGATGTGGCCGTGGGGCGCGTTCGGCGCCAACCCGCGCCTGACATACTGGCAGCAGTACTGGGACAGCGTCGGCAGCCGATTGACCGGCTCGTTTCCGTACTCCGAAGGCATCTACGAGGACATCAACAAGGTGCTGCAATTGCAGCGTGGCTGGGATGGCCAGCGTTCGATGCGCGACATCGCCCGCGAATACGCCGCGGCCGAGTTCTCGCCCGCCGTGGCCGACGACGTGGTGGACGCGATGCTGGCGCTGGAAGAGGCGATGAATCACGCCGTCGACTACCGGACGATTTACGAGGTGCTGCACGGCGGCGGCTGGGAGGGCTTCCCGCGTGCCATACCGCGCATCTACGTGCAGCCGCCAACCATCGTGCCCCAGCGTGCCCTGCAGACGCTCCGCCGCGTACAGGAGCAGTTGCCCGTGGAGAAACGCACGGCGTGGCGTTGGCGCATTCTGATGGTGCGTGCCCTGCTCGACGAGGAGTTGCACCGGTCCGAAGGACGGCCCACGCCGCAGAGCGACATCTACTTTGACGAGTTGAGCCAAATCTACCATGCCGACGATGCCGAGTCGATCGTGTCGCCGCCCAGTCGAGCGGCGCTGACACGGCTCTTCTACAAGCCCGCTTGAGCTGCATTCGCATTCAGTTGCCTTCGCACTTGCGTCGGCGGCTGCACGCGGATGAAATATGCGGCCTTGAGTCTGAAAGAGGATGATGTTTGCCTTCGGGTCGTTCGTGGACCCGTGCAACGTCTTCCTGGCGTCGTCTTATTCATCGTCGCATGGACTGGCAGGTGAAACCCGTGAAGTGTCAACGTGAATTCTATGTGTCTCCATCAGGCGATGACGCAAACCGGGGAACGCAAGACCAGCCACTGCGCACCTTGGCCGCGGCCCGTGATGCCATTCGCCGGATGAAGAAAGACTCGGGCCTGCCCCCCGGCGGCGTCCAGGTGCTGCTGACTGGCGGAACGCACGTCCTGACGGAAACCTTCGTCCTGACGCCTGAGGATTCCGGCACAGCGGACAGTCCTATCAGTTACCGAGCCGCACCGGGCCAGCAGCCGATCATCAGCGGCGAGCGCGCCGTCACGGGTTGGCGGAAGTTGACCGAAGAAGTGCCCGGCCTGACGGACGCGGCTAAGGGCGAACTCTTTGTCGCCGATGTGCCCAGGGGCTGGCGGTTTCACTACTTCTTCGTGAATGGCCGGCGCCAACAGGTCGCCCGCTGGCCGAACCATGACCGCTGGCGGGAATGGCCGGCTTACCGCGTGTACGACGACGAAGGCATCTGGCTCCCCGCCGACGCACCCGTGTCGCATCTACCCGACAACGGCGACACCGAAATGGTGCAGTTGCCTGCGGAATTCTGGAACACCCTCGTGACCGTCCGCAAACTCGACCGCACCCGCGGCGTCACCGACTTTGGCACCAACAACACCGTGCGCCTGGCCAAGCGAATTCCGGATTGGATGCCGCATCAGTTCAGTTTTCGCAACGCCCTGTGCCTCTTGGACGAGCCGGGCGATTGGTGCGTGGACAGCGGCGAGGGCAAGGTCTATTACTGGCCGCCGGACGGCACGATGGCCGGCAAGCAAACCACCGCGCCCGGCCTGCACCAGCTCATTCGCCTCCAAGGCGATCCCGAAGCCGGGCCGCCCGTCACGCACATCCATTTTCGCGGGCTGACGTTCCGTTACACCGATCGAGTGGAAGAAGAACAATGGCCGGGCGATTGGCTCAAGCGTAATTCCGAAAGTCCCGACGCGGCGATTTTCCTGATGGGCGTTGCCGACTGTGAGTTTTCCGGCAACACGATCACAGACGTGGGCGCCGGGGGGATTACCGCGGCGTACCGGGCGACGGGCGTGAGCATTGTCGGCAATGAGATCGCCCGCACCGGCTCCTGCGGGGTCTACTTCTATGGTTGGGGCGCCGGCACGCTGGACACGAACCGGGACAATTTTATTTGCCGCAACTACATCCACGACGTGGGGACAGCGCCGTACTGGCACGCGGCGGCGATTTCCATCTACGCCAGCAGCCACAATCGGATCACCCATAATTTCCTCCAGAATCTGCCCTACGCCGCCATCTCCATCGTGGAGACGTATTCCACGGACCTGCCGACCGACCTCGGCCAGCGCGAGTACGGGGCTCCGCGCGACCCGGCCAATGCCTACAAACAACTTCGCTACCACGAATTGCCCGCCGGCAAGCAGTGGGATCCGCACAATGCCAAAGACGTCCTCCATTCCGGCGACAACCTGATCGAGCGAAACATCGTCCACCACTACATGACGCAGTTGAGCGACGGTTCCGCGCTGTATTGCTGGGCCTGCGGGCCCAACAACATCTGGCGGGACAACATCATCGCCCGCACCACCGATACGGAAAAAAGCAACGGCATCTACATGGACGATGAAACCCACGCCGCGCTCGTCGAAGGCAACCGCGTCTGGGGACCCATCCCCCGGGCTTGGTTCGACAACAGCCATGACCCGCGTGGAAAGCCCATTGCCGAGGTCTGTGAGAACACCGAACCGCCCGTCGTCGCCACCGGCGGCTGTAGCAACCGCTATCGCAACAACCTCGCCAGCCCCGCCGCCAAACCCGCCGGCTACGACGACCTGATCGACAAGATCATCGCCGACGTGCATCAGCAAGGCGGCTGGCCCGGCAATCTCATCCCGCCCGCGGGTTGTTAATGACATGAATGGCGTAACGGCACCCAGGAGACAACGATGAAACTCGGCCTCTCTACCGATTTTGGTGCATCCCATCACTGGGAACGATTGATGGATTTCGCTTCCCGCAACGACGTGGATCGGCTTGTGTACTGGGGCAACTACGCCGTGCCCGGCGCCACGACGCCGTGCCTGTTCACCCCCTGGCCGGGCGCGGTCAGCGCCGAACAGCGCGTGCTCCGGCAAGGTGTCCGCGAGTCCATGCACTATGCCGCCCAACTCACGCAGCGCGCCGGCAAAGAGTTCTGGTACGTCTACCAAGTCTTGATGCTCCCGCCGGTCGAACAGTCCCGACAAGCCTGGCCGGCCTTGTTCAACGCGCACAACGAACCGGACATGGCACACCCCCTGGTCAAGGAAATCATCCACTACCAACTCGATGAGGCCCTGGCCGTCGCGCCGAACTTGCACGGCTTGGAGTTGTGGATTTGCGAGGGCGCGAACATCATCTTGTCCCACCTCAAGCACCAATCGGTGACCCTGGAGCAGATCGTCGAGCGAATTCTGGGAATCGTGGACGATTACTGTCAGGCGAAAGGACTGCGGCTCGCGGTGGACTTGCACACTGCCGGCGGTCACAAACCGACGCTCGATGCGATCCTGGCCGCCGCCTTTCGTCGCCCGCATGTGCTGGTCAGTGGCGACAACGTCATTGGTGACTTCCATCTCCACCTGCCGTTCAACGCGCATCTCCAGAATGCCGCGCGCACCAATCCGGTCCAAGTCCACTTCGATCTCAACGGCGAATACTGGGGCCGCAACTTCACCCCGACCGTCGCGTTGGCCCAGTACACCCGGCACCTCGCCGAGGCGCGCGCCATCGGTGCCGAATATGTGGATGGCCGCATCGCGACGATTCACAACTGCGGGTCGCCGCACGACCACGTGCTCCCCTCGCGCCGGCACTTCTACCCCGCGCTCCGCCAACTCCCGCCGGGCGCGACCCCGCCGCCGAATATTGAGGTTTGTTGCTTCGACACGCTCGGCGGCTTCAACGCCGAATACTTCCTCCGCCACGCCCGCGATCCAGCGGTCCGGCCTGGCCCGGTGGTCCGCGACTTCCTCGCCACCGAATTTGGCGCGGACGTCGGCGCGATGGCGTGGCTGCTGGAAAACCTGGAGCCGGTCAACGGCCGGATTTTCTTCTCCGACAAAAACTACAGCGGCGCGCAATCCCTGTTGCCGTACGAGTGGTTGATGCCGTTCTGGGCGATTGACCGGCATCTGGTCGCCCCCGCCGGTACGCCGTTGAATCCAACCGATGCCGGCGCCGCCTTTGCCGGCTGGCCAGTCCCTGTGGACCATCGCGTGGCCGGCCCGCAAGCCCAGATTGCCGAAAAACAACTTGCCGTCGCCGAGACCCAAGCCTTCCTCGAGCTTGCCCGGCAAGCGACCACTCACTTTGCGCCGGCGCACCGCGATTTCGTCATGCGCCAATTCACCGACTTGGTTCGCCGCGCGCGCGCCGGGGCAGTTCTGCTGGAAGCCATGGCGCATCATTTCCACCTCCAAGCCGGCCAGACCAACGGCGCGATTCCCGACCGGCGCCGGCTCGCCGAACTGCTGAGCGAGATGCTGACCCTGGCCGGCGAATGGCGACAGCACTATCCCGATGACCGATGGAGAATTGCCGATGGACTGGAAAGCTGGCATAGACGAATCGAACCGAGCCTGAAACCATGACGACGAAGACCACGGACCTGTAACCCCACGGGGCGTTCCCAGCACGTACTTGAAGCCAGTAGCGGAGCAATCATGATAGACGCGTACAACCCGACGCGTCAGATCTATGACCTCGATCTTTGGTGGCCGGCCAGCCATCGGTTTCGCCGCTGGAGCTCCTACCCCCGCAAGGCCGGACGTTGGAGGACTACGACAACTACGTCCGTCTGTCGGACGACGGGCAATCGTGCGTGCTGGCTGAGACCCCGCAGTCCGGAGCGAGCGTGGGGCGGTCAGGCGGCAGGGTGTGCAGGTTGTCGAGCGCGGAAAGTAGCCTGTCCCGTTTCCCATCGAAAAGTAGCCTGTCCTGCTCTGTAGAAAACACTAATGAACGTCCATAAGTCTTGC
>CAZTVF010000071.1:0-28263 GCA_964616985.1 uncultured Planctomycetaceae bacterium | reverse complement strand
GATCTCGTAGACGCTGCCCTGGCTCTGCGTGAAGCAGAAATCGGGGAACTCGTCCATCAGCTTCAGCACGGTCATGAAGGTGTCGTTGGTGACCGCCACCGTCTCCGGCCAGGACCACATCCAGTTCATGTCGATGTGCGCGTGGCCGACGAGGTGGAGTGTGTACTGCTTGGCGACCTTGGCGATGGGGGCCAGGATCTCCTCGGCCTTGGCGACGGCTTGGGCGAGGGGTTCGCCCGCGGCGGCGGCCTTGGCGACGGTCTCGATGGCCGAGGCGATGGCCTTGCCCCACGCAGCCGCCTTGGAGGTGTGCAGTTCGCACAGGCCCTTGGCGAAGTCGATCTGGGAGAAGAAACGCTCGCTCGCGCGGGCATCGGCGGCGGTGAGGTTCGACAACTGCTGACGGAACTCGGCGACGGGATCGGCCATGATGGCATTCCTTTATAAGGTGAAGGGATTCAGCCGAAGCAAGGTAACAGATGCCGCCGCAAATGCAAGCCACCCCGGCATGGTCACAGGCCAAAGGCGTCACCCCCGGTGCCACCCCCAAACTCGTTTGGGGGTGAGAGAACGACCACGGAGTCCCTTTACGTCCCCGGTCAATTCGATCGAGTTCATACCCCGGATCGGTGATGGCGATCGTTGGTAACGTGGATTGTCCGCGGTGCATGGGTCACTGAAGTGACCATGCCTGGGGGCCTTTGACGCCGCGGAATCGGAGGGTGTTCTCACCCCCAAACGAGTTTGGGGGTGGCACCGACCGGGGCGCAACCGGCATCGCGGCAGTGCATCGTCGCTGATGCACACGAGATATTGCAGGGCGCGGCGGCCCTGAATGCGGACTTCCACGCGGGGCGGCGCGAGCGTATGATGGCCGCATCCTAAGGAGATCCGAAATGCTGGTGCATACCGTGTTGTTCTGGCTCAAGCCGGGGACGAGCGACGCCGATCGGCAGAAGGTCCGCGAGGGGCTGGAGTCGCTGGCGACGATCCGCTCGGCCGAGAAGGTCTACGTTGGCACGCCCGCGGCGACGGGCAAGCGGCCGATCATCGATTCGTCGTACGACTTCTGCCTGACGGTGATCGTCAAAGACGTCGCCGCTCACGATGCCTACCAGGTGGACCCAATCCACAAGGAGTTCATCAAGAACTGCAGCACGATGTGGGCCAAGCTCCAGATCTACGACGCCGAGTGATTGAGAGAACACGCTGTGGACTTACACCCCGTTGCCAAAGTGAATCCCCTGGACCCCCTGCCCCCGGCCTTGGCGGAGCGAATCCGCCAGGATGTCGGAGAGGCGGCGGTCCAGTTCGCGGCGATGTACGACCTCAGCCCCCAGGGCATGTATCACGAGGGCTGCCTCGTGCTGGCCGGGGCGCGCCTGGGCGTGTACGAGCCCAACGCGGGTGTGTGGGCAGGGGAGTGGCTGAACGCCGCCGACTTCACCGAGGCCAAGATCGTCGAGGGCATCGGCGCCAGCATGCTGCGATTGCTGGCCAACGACAAGCTCCTTCGCGAATTCCGTTTCACGCTCCGCTGCGCAAAACCGGTGGCCAAGCTTCAGCGGGCCCTGGAACGCCGCATCGCCGGCAAGGCCGATGAGGCGGACGACGCCGCCGAGGCCCCCAAGCCCGATGAGAAAAAGCTCCGCTGCGACAAGTGCCAGCGCGTCATCCCCCCCTGGGCCGAATACTGCCCCTCCTGCATGAGCCGCCGCAAGGTGCTCAGCCGCCTGCTCGATTTCGTCAAGCCCTACAAATGGCGGGCCCGCATCGGGTTTGGCCTGGGCCTGCTGGTGATGTGCATGGGCCTAGTGCGCCCTGGCCTGATGAAGCCCATGACTGACAAGGGCCTGGGCATGGCCACCGGCGCGCGCGGTGATTACGACGTGCTGCTGATCTACATCATCGCCTCGGCGGCGCTGATGGTCCTGGCCTTGATCGCCGACGGCGTACGCCAGCGTCTCATGGCCGCCCTAGGCTCCAAGATCGGCCGCGACATTCGCGACGCCACCTACACCCATCTGCACAAGCTGGCGATCAGCTTCTTCTCCAAGAAGCCCACCGGCTCGCTCGTCACGCGAATCACCAGCGACAGCGACCGCGTGTGGGATTTCGTCGCCTTCACCGTCATCGAGATCATCATCTCCATCCTCACCGTGGTGGGCGTGGGGGTGGCCTTGTTCGTCATCAACTGGCGGCTGGCCTGCTTCGTGCTGATCCCCGTGCCGATCATGGCCGGGTTGACGATCTTCTTCCACAAGCGGATTCACCACGTCTTCGACCGCCTGTTCCACCGCTGGAGCCAGATGACGGCCGTGGTGGCCGACGCGCTGCCCGGCGTCCGCGTGATCAAGGCCTTCAGCCAGGAGAAGCGCGAGGTCGACCGCTTCGTGGCCAAGAACGCCCGGTATTACGAGGACGAGATCAAATCGGTGACGCTGTGGACGTTCTTCGGGCCGATTCTGAATTTCTGCAGCCAGATCGGCGCGATCCTGGTGTGGATCATCGGCGGCTATTGGGTGATCCAAGATCAGTCACTGCCGGAGGCGCAGCAGCGGGTGACGCCCGGCGACCTCATCGCGTTCGTGAGCTACATGTGGATGTTCTACGGCCCGATCCACATGCTGGCGCACATGGACCGCATGCTCAACCGGGCGGCCAGCTCGGTGCAGCGGATCTTCGAGATCCTCGACACCGAGCCGGTGATCTTCTCCAAGACCGGCGCGCGTCAGCCGGACAACCTGCAGGGCCGCATCGAGCTACGCAACGTCAGCTTCAGCTACGATGGCATCCGCAAGGTGCTCAAGAACGTCAACCTCGTCATCGAGCCGGGTCAGATGATCGGCCTGGCCGGCCCGTCCGGCGGCGGCAAGACGACGATGATCAACCTCATCTGCCGCTTCTACGACGTGCTGGAAGGGCAGATATTGATCGACGGCGTGGACCTGCGCGACTACCAGATCGAGAAGCTCCGCCGCAAAGTCGGCCTGGTGCTGCAGGAGCCCTTCCTGTTCCACGGCACGGTGGCCGAGAACATCGCCTACGGCAATCCCGATGCGACGCTGGACGAGATCATCGACGCCTCGCGGGCGGCCAACGCGCACGACTTCATCGTGGGTTTCACCGACGGCTACGACACGATGGTGGGCGAGCGCGGGCAGACGCTTTCGGGCGGCGAGCGCCAGCGGATCAGCATCGCCCGCGCGATCCTCAACAAGCCCAGCATCCTGATCCTCGACGAGGCCACCAGTTCGGTGGACACCGAGACCGAGAAGATGATCCAGGAGGCCCTGGACCGCCTGGTGGCCGACCGCACGACCATCGCCATCGCCCACCGCCTCTCGACGCTCCGCAAGGCCGACCGCCTGGTCGTGCTGGAGAAGGGTGAGATCGCCGAGCAGGGCAGCCACGAGGAACTCGCCGGCAAGGACGGCGGCCTGTACGCCAAGCTCCTGCGGATGCAGACGGAGATGCAGTCGGTCATTGCGATCGGGTAGAAGAAGGTCGTAGGTCGTAGGGGAGAAGTCTCGCTTCAGTGACGATCTCGGCATCGCTCGCTTTTCAGCGCTGTTCGAGAACGGGCGACGCGGGCGACGCACCCGTGACGATTGCATCCCTGCAGGTCTCCGCTTGCGAACGCAACCCCTTTCCGTTCTACTATCCGCCTTCGTGTTCGAAACAATTGGTTTCAGCGCGCACCGCGCGGTTCATGAAAGGGACTACATGTCGAAGCTTCAGCTTGCACAGCGGCAGATTCACCTGGATTTTCATACCGGCCCGTCGATTCCCGACGTCGGCGCGGACTTTGACGCCAAGGCCTTCGCGCGGACGATGAAGAAGGCGCACGTGAACTCGGTGACCGTGTTCGCCAAGTGTCATCACGGCCACCTGTACTTCCCGACCAAGCATCCCGCGCGTCACCCCAACCTCAAGAAGGGCCTGGACCTCGTGGGCGACCAGGTCGACGCGCTGCACCGCGAGGGCATCCGCGCGCCGATCTACATCTCCGTCCAGTGCGACGAATTCGCCGCCAATACGCACCCGGAGTGGATCGCCCGCAATGCCGACGGCTCGGGCGTGGGCGCCCACCCGCTGCAGCCCGGCTGGCAGATCCTGGACATGTCCAGCCCGTACCAGGACTTCCTGGCCGAGCAGCTCGCCGAGGTGCTCCAGCGGTACAAGCCCGTCGACGGCATCTTCTTCGACATGTGCTGGGACCAGCCCAGCCTGTCCAAGTGGGCCAAGGCCCGCATGCTCGAACTCGGCTACGATCCCGCTGTCGAGGCCGACCGCGTCAAGTACTCCCACCGCGTGTCGCTGGAGTACATGAACCGCTACTACAAGATGGTCCGCAAGGTCACGCCCGCGGCGACGGTGTACTTCAACTCCCGCCCGCTGTCGTTCCTGGCCGACGACATCCCGTTCCTCACGCACGTGGAGATCGAGGCCCTCGCCACCGGCGGCTGGGGGTACCTGTATTTCCCGAAGAACGTCCGCTTCGCCCGCACGTTCGGCCGCCCGTACATGGGCATGACCGCCCGCTTCCACAAGAGCTGGGCCGATTTCGGCGGCCTCAAGCCCCAGCCCGCCCTGAAGTACGAGGTCTGTCAGATGCTCGCGCACGGGGCCGAGTGCTCCATCGGCGACCAGCTCCACCCGCGCGGCGAGCTGGACAAGGCCGTCTATGACCTCATCGGCGACGTGTACGGCTACGCCGAGTCGTGCGAGCCCTTCACGCAGGGCGCCACGCCCGTGACGCAGATCGGCTTGTTCAAGTCCGGCCCGGCCGGCCAATACCATGAGGCCCCCGGCAGCGCCAACGACGGCGCGACGCGGATGCTCACGCAGCTCAAGCACCAGTTCGACGTGGTGTCGGCGGCCAGCAAGCTGGAGGACTACCGCCTGCTGGTCGTGCCCGACGGCACGGTGGTCGACGAGGCCTTGGCGGCCCGCCTTAAGAAGTTCGTCGCCGCCGGCGGCAGCATGATCATCGCCGGCGACGCCGCCGTCACGGCCGACCACAAGCCGGTCCTGCCGGAACTGGGCTTCACCTGCCAGGGCGTCAGCCCCTTCACGACAACGTACTTCCGCTTCGGTCCGCAGGTGGACAACAACGCCCCGGCCACCGAGCACGTGATGTACGAGGCCGGTCTGCGGATGCTGCCCGCCAAGGGGGCCGAGACGCTGGCCCGCATCGTCGAGCCGTACTTCGAGCGGAACTACAAGCACTTCTCGTCGCACTTCCAGACGCCGCCCAAGCCCAACGCGAGCGTTTTCGCTGCCGCCCTCCGCAAAGGCCGCGTGATCACCATCAGCTACCCGATTTTCCGCGCGTACGGCACTCACTCGAACATCCCGTACCGCACGCTGGTGGCCAACTGCATCGACCTGCTGATGCCCGAGCGCCTCGTCACCATCGCCGCGCCCAGCACCACCGAGGTGACGGTCATGAAGCAGGGCAAGCGCACCGTCGTGCACCTGCTGCAGTTCGTGGCCGACCGCCGCAACAACCTCGACATCTGCGAGGACATCATCCCGCTGTACGACGTGAAGCTCGCGGTGCGGCTGCCCAAGGCGCCCAAGAGCGTCTACCTCGCCCCGCAGATGCAGGCGATTCCGTTCCACTACGAAGGCGGCGTCGTAAGCCTGGTCATTCCGAAGATCGAAGGACACGCGATGGTCGTGTTCGAATAACGGGCGCCCGAAACGAGAATATGAGCGGGATTGCACGGATTTGAGGATTGCACGGAAAGGAGTTTTCTCCGTGCAATCTGATAATCCCTGTAATCCCGCTTTCTTTTCTCATATTGCCTGCGTGGGGCCGTTCGCGCACAATGCTCGCATGACCGATTCACGCGACGCCATCTATGAGAAAGCCTGGCACGGCGAGAAGCCCTACGACGAGCGCGAGCAGGTGCGCCTGATCAAGGCGTGCCGCCTGGTCGAAGAGCATCGCAGGATGCTTGGCGCAGGAGGGCGGTATGAACTGCTCGACATCGGCTGCGGCGTGGGGCCGTTGCGCCAATGGCTGGGGCAGGAGATCCGCATCACCGGCCTGGAGTTGAGCGAAGAGGCTGCGGCGATCGCGCGGAAGAACTACGACCACTGCGTCTGCGGGGACGTGGAGAAGCCCTGGCCGCTGCCGCCGGCCAGCTTCGACGGCGCCCACGCCGGGGCGATCATGGAGCACGTGATCGACTGGCACGCGCCGCTGAACCACGCCAACACCGCGCTCAAGGACGGCGGCCTGCTGGTGATCACCACGCCCAACCTCCGCTACTGGAAGGAACTCAAACGCGTGCTTCGCGGCAAGCAGCCTCACTGGCTGTCGGAGATGGGGCACGTGCACGGGTACACTCCGAGCTTCCTGCGGCGGCTGGTGGAGATCCACGGTTTCGAATTCGTTTCGCTCGAGGCCGACCGCGTGAACCTGCCCCTGCTGCCCCGCGGCTGGCAGTGGCCATGCCGCGTCTTCGCCGGGATCGGCTCGGTGATGATCCTCGCCGCCCGCCTCGCCCGCCGCACCCGCGTCGAAGACATCTCCCGCGCCCACCAGTTCCCCGGATGCAAAGAGGTCGGGTTGCGTGCAGTGGAGGTTGCGACGTAGGGGAGTGAAGCGCCAATCCACGTCGCATTCCTGACGATGCGTCAATCCCACATCGAGTTGGACACCCCACTAGCAGCGGACGGGACATCCTCCCGATCGGAAGTCCCGTTAGCGGCGGACGGTACGTCCGCCCGATCCTGCGAACCACGATCGTCCCTACTTGCGCCAATGGGAACCTACGTCGGTGACGCTGTCTGTCCGCCTGCGGCGGACATGGGCGGACGTGCCGTCCGCCGCTAACCAACAACGCGGGCGAGCACCACACACCGTCTTGCGGCGCCACGCATCTTCGTACGACCTACGACCTTCTTCTCTTCCTTCGTGTTCTTCGTGTCCTTCGTGGTTCAACTCCCCGCCGTTACTTCACCAGCCCGGCGATCTGGGCGAACTCGCCCTTGATGGCGGGGTAGAGGCGGCGGTACTGGTCGTAGTACTTGGCGTAGAGCTTCTTGCTGGCGTGCTTGGGCTTGATCGTGCGGGTGATGGAGATGCCCGCCTTGCACGCCTCGCGGATGTTCTTGAAGCGGCCCGTGCCGACGGCGGCGAGCAGCGCGACGCCGTACGCGGGGCCTTCCTCGGTGTTGATCGTGGCACAGGTCGTGCCGTAGATGTCGGCCTGCAGCTGGCGCCAGAACGCGCTGCGGGCGCCGCCGCCGGAGAGGCGGACTTCGTTGATCTTCAGGCCGCGGTCGCGGAGGATCGTCACCGCGTCGTTCATGGCGAACGTCGCGCCTTCCATCACCGACCGCACCAGTTCGTTGCGCGTCGTCCGCGGCGTGATGCCGATCCAGCACGCGCGGGCCAGCGGGTCGGCGTGCGGCGTGCGCTCGCCCGTCAGGTACGGCAGCCAGAACAGGCCCTCGCACCCGGCCGGGGCGGCGGCCGCCTGCTGCGTGAGCAGTTCGTACGGGTCCACCTTCGCCTTCTTCGCCTCGGCGGCCTCGGCAGCGCCCAGCGTATTGCGGTACCACTGGAAGCTGCCGCCGGCGGCCAGCACGCAGCCGAACATGCACCACTCGCCATCGACCGACGAGCAGAAGGTCTGCACGCGGCCCTGGGGGTCGGTCTTGTACTTCTTGGAGTGAACGAACAGCACGCCGCTGGTGCCCATGGTGGCCGACGTCAGGCCGTCGGTGACGATGCCGTTGCCGATGGCGCCTGCGGGCTGATCGCCGCCGCCGCCGACCACCGGCGTGCCCTCGGCCAGGCCCAGCTTGGCCGCCACCGCCTTGGTCACCTTGCCGGTGACCTCGTGGCTCTCCACCACCGGCGGCAGGATGTCGCGGTCGAGCCCGAAGATCGAGATGATCTTGTCCGACCAGTCCCGCTTCTTCTGGTCGAGCATGAGCGTGCCGGACATGTCCGACACCTCGCCCATGTACTCGCCCGTGAGGCACAGGCGGACGTAGTCCTTCGGCAGCAGCATGTGCTTGATCTTGGCGTACGTGCGGGGCTCGTGCTGGCGGACCCAAAGCAGCTTGGTCAGCGTGAAGCTCGTCATCGCGATGTTGCCGACCATGTCGATCAGCTTGGCCTTGCCGCCGGCCTTTTCCTCGATATATGCCGCCTGCTCTGCCGTGCGCTGGTCGTTCCAGATGATGCTGGGGCGGAGGCACTTGCCCGCGCCGTCGGTGATGACCAGGCCGTGCATCTGGCCCGACAGGCCGATGCCGGCGATCTGCTTGCCGTCGATGCCCGCCTTCTTGATGACGGCTTGGACGGCGATGCAGGTGGCGTCCCACCAGTTGGCGGGGTCTTGCTCGCTCCAGCCGGGACGGGGCGCGGAGATGCGGTGCTCGCCGGTGGCGGTGGCCAGCACCTTCGCCTTGGCATCCATGATCAGAGCCTTCGTGCCGCTGGTGCCCACGTCGATGCCGAGATAGTATGCCATGCGTTGTCGCCTTTCAGAGTTAGCGGCGGACGAAACGTCCGCATGCTTATTGACGGGAGATTGAACCATCTTACAATCGTTCGTGCAAGAAGGAACGAAAGGTCGTAGGTCGTAGGCAGTAGGTCGTAGTGGGACGTAGCAGCGAATGAACGGCAGCGCATGAACGCGAGCGCAGGCTGACGCTGCTCTCTTTCGCTCCGCTCCTGGACTACGACCTATTGCCTACGACCTACGACCTCTCTTCAAGGAGCAGACAATGATCAACGAATGGGATCTCGCCTCGACCAACCTCCATCGCACCAAGGCCCGGCGATACGAGGTGGCGGTGCTGCCGATGGCGACGATCGAGCCGCATAACTTCCATCTTCCCTATGGCACCGACACGATCGAGACGGACTACATCGCTCGACGCTGCTGCCAGGAGGCGGCCGCCCGCGGAGCCAGCGTGGCGCTGTTGCCGACGATGCCCTACGGCGTCGACTGCAATCTCATGGGCTTCCCCATGGTCGTGCACGTCAGCCAGCAGACGCTGGACACGCTGGCCCGCGAGATCATCTCCTCCCTGGCCGCCGGCGGGGTGAAGAAGTTCGTGCTGCTCAACGGCCACGGGGGCAACACGTTCACGCCCTTCGTCCGCCAGGTGCAGTGCGACCTGGGGGTGCACATCTTCCTGTGCAACTGGTGGGAGGTGGCGGGGGAGCAGTACCGCGAGATTTTCTCCAAGCCCGACTCCCACGCCGGCGAGATGGAGACGTCGTTGATGCTCGCGATCGCGCCGGAACTGGTCGAGCTCAAGCAGGCGGGGGACGGCAAGGCCAAGGCTTCGCGGTTCGAGGCCCTGGAGAAGGGCTGGGTGAAGACCAGCCGCTCGTTCCCGCGGCTCAGCGACCAGTGCGCCGTGGGCGATCCAGCCGGTGCTTCTGCGGACAAAGGCAAGAAATTCATCGATTTGATTAGTGCAAGAATAACAAACTTTATTATAGAGTTATCGTCTTCTAAAATCGACGCGTCTTTTCCGCAAGTTCCTTAGTATCAATGAGTTGCTACCATATTAAGTCCGTGGGTTGCGGCGAAGGTCTGGCGTGGCGATTGTTTTAGTCAGTTTTCATATCCCCTTACGCCGCAGAAGGATGGCGAAATAGGGGCAATTGCGGCTCATGGGGGTCAAATTCCTTGACAGTTTTTCGAAAGTCGTTTATAGTCTGATCACATTATGGCTACAGCGACATTCTCAAAAGTACCCACCAAAGCCACCCCGCGTAAGAAGCCGGCCCGCACCTACGATGCCGCGCTGAAATACGTTTTCGCCCAGACCGATTACGAGCAGATGCTGCGCGTGCGGTACAATCGCGACACGTTCAGCCTCGATCGCATGCGCCTGCTGATGAAGAAGCTGGGCGACCCGCAGAAGAAGCTCCGCACCGCCCACGTCGCCGGAACCAAGGGCAAGGGTTCGACGTGCACCATGCTGGCCACCATGCTCGAGGCCTGCGGCTTCCGCGTGGGCCTGTACACCTCGCCGCACATCTGCGACGTCCGCGAACGCATCATGATCAACGGCGAGATGATCTCCCAGGCCGCCCTGACCCGCCTGATCTGCCAGGCCGAGCCGATCATTGAGAAGATGGACAAGGACAAGCCCACCTTCTTCGAGATCTTCACGGCCCTGGCCTTCATGCACTTCGCCGAGCAGAAGGTGGACATCGCCGTCATCGAGGCCGGCCTGGGCGGTCGGCTGGACAGCACGAACATTATCGACCCGGCCGTGTGCGGCCTGACCAGCATCTCGCTGGATCACATGCACCAGCTGGGCAATACCGTCGCCTTGATCGCCGCCGAGAAGGCGGGCATCTTCAAGGCCTCCACGCCCGCCATCAGCGTGCCGCAGGCCCCCGAGGCCAAGCGCGTGCTGAAGAAGGCCGCCAAAGAACTCAACACCAGCCTGATGTTCACGGGCGAGGATATCGAATTCAGCTACCGCGTCGAGTCCAGCCGCCAGCAGGGCTGTCACGCCCGCATCTGCCTGACCACGCCGATCAGCCGCTTCGAGCACCTGCCCGTGCCGCTCCTGGGCGAGCACCAGGCGATGAACTGCGGCCTGGCCCTGGCGATGCTGGATCAGCTCAAGGCACAGGGCATGAAGATCGACGACCGCGCCGCCGCCAAGGGCCTGGCCGACCTGAAGATCCCCGGGCGCATGGAGATGGTCTCCACCGATCCGCGGATCATGCTGGACGGCGCGCACAACGGCGCCTCGATCCAGGCGTTGATGCGGGCCATCGGGCAGCACATCCCGTACGATTCGATGGTGATGATCTTCGGCTGCGCCGCCGACAAGGACATCAACGGCATGATGGAGCAGATCGCCTCGGGCGCCGATAAGGTGATCTTCACCAAGTCCAACAACCCCCGCGCGGCCTTGCCGCACGACCTTGCCGCGATCTACGAAGAGCGCAGCGGCCGCGTCGCCCAGGTTTGCGAGAACCTCCGCGATGCCCTCCGCGTCGCCCGCAACGCCGTCAGCCGCGAGGACCTCATCTGCGTCTGCGGCTCGTTCTACCTCGTCGGCGAGGCCAAGAAGATCATGGGCAACTGAGAAGGCAATAGGCAATAGGCAATTGGCTCCTCTGCGGGAGGACTGATGTCGGTTCATTTTCCGGTATACCTGCGTGACGACTTGTTGCCGACACGAGAGCATTGGCAGCAAGTGCTCGCTTCGCATGGGGTCGCTCTGGTTTTCGATGAATTCTGTCCCCGCACATTCTCCGGGCACCTCCCCTGTCGTTTCAACGGTGTCGCGTGTGGTTTCGAGTACTACTTCGATTCTGTCGACAAGGAAGCGGATCCGGAACTCACTGACAAGATTGGCAACCGAGACCGCGTAGTCGATTTGGTCTTGCACGGCGCGATGGCATTGGACAGTTTGGCTGCAACGTACGCAGCGGGCGCTTTGGCGGAAGTGGCCGATGGCCTTTTCCTCAGCGGAGACTCGGAGAACGCTTTCGTTCGCTCAATAGCCGAGGTCAAAGAACTCCTGCGACAAAGCGAGGAAGCTCAACGCGAACGAGGTCGGGCCAGGGCTCAGAAGGATGCACAGATCACGGATCGTCGCTGCCCTCAGTGCGGCGCCCCGTGTCCGGCCTATCGCAAGACATGTAAGGCTTGCGGATCTTTCCAGCAGTAGAATGGGGCGCACACGGCGTGTGAGAGGATGACATTGGGCTTGTCGCTCATCATCGGCATCACGCTAGGGGACCGCGACAACGTCTTTCGCCTATTGCCTATTGCCAATTGCCTATTGCCTTTTCCTAGAGCGAGGTCTCTTCCTTCTCCCGGTCGGCGATGGCTTTGAACATCTGTTCAGCGGAGGTGGATTCGTCGAGTTTGCGGCGGAGGGCGTCGATGCTCAGCAGGCGGGAGATGCGGGCGAGGGCCTGAATGTGCGGGCCGGTCATGTCCTGGGGGCTCACCAGCAGGATCACCAGGTTCACCGGCTTGCCGTCGATGCTGTCGAAGGCGACGGGGGAGGCGGGCTTGCCGATGGCCATCACGAGCTTCTTGGCTGCGGCGCACTTGCCGTGCGGAATGGCCAGCCCCGCGCCGATGCCGGTGGTGCGGGTGCGCTCGCGGTCCAGCACTGCCGCCATCGCCACCTCGCGCGAGGTCACGTCGCCCAGGCCGGCCAGCACGTCGACCAGTTCGGCGATCACGCCTTCCTTGTTCGTGGCGGTCAGCGGGATCTTGATTCGGCTGGGCGTCAGGATGTCTGTCAGGTTCATAGGGTGCCTCGCGACCGTGGAAAAATCGGTCGCGAACGTATATACTACTGGCACGAAGAAGAGGCAACACAAAACCCGCTTCGGCGGTGTTGCCGGCGGCCGCGGCCTTGCAGAGGCCCCGCCGGAAACGAGGAGGCGGCGGTTCCAGAAGGGCGATGCCCCGTGAAAGAAGGACCGACCGCTCAAGATTTCTGTTGCAGTCACAGGCCGGTAGTGGTAGTGGAATGCGCGTCAAGAAGGACGCCCGTATGGAAACGGGCGGCTGCGAGGGCTCGGCTGGTCGTTCCGCTGCGAGCTTGAGTGGCGAACTTTTGGAAAATATTTCGATGCCTGAACCGCGTTCGGCATTGTTGAATCGTGAGCTGCCCGCGACGTTGGAGGCGTTGATTCGCAAGGAGGGCCTGGACCCTCGCGACGCCTGGATCTGCACCGACACAGATCTCAACCTCGCCGGCGGCTATGAGGCCGTTTTCATCCTCGCCTTCCCCGATCGCCTGGTGACGGTGGCCGAGCCCACGCCCCAGCGGCCCGGCGGAATCATCATCACCCTGGCGCGCGAATCGATCGCCGAGATCCGCCGTCGCCAGGGCGTGGGCGGCGGCTTCATCGAGGCCCTCGTCGAGGGCATCTATGTCGAGGTCCTCGCCTTCTCCAACGCGCGGGCCGACATCTTCCACAAGGTCGCCAAGAAGCTTGAGCATTGGATCGACGGCCTGTCCGTCGCCACATGCCCCGAGGACGACGTCAACCACCGCAAGTGCCCCAAGTGCGGCCTGACGCTCCAATTCCGCGGCGACATCTGCTCGCGCTGCGTCAATCGCGGGGCCGTTTTCGCCCGCGTGCTCAAGATGATGCGCCCCTACGCCGGCAAGGCCACCATCATGATGGTCTTCGTGCTGATGGCCATCGGCGTCTCGCTGATCCCGCAGAAGCTCATCCAGCACCTCATTGACGACGTGCTGGCCCCGGCGGTGGCCGGCAGGATCACGTGGGACCAGGCCGCCTGGCCGCTGTTCGGGCTGGTTGCGGCCCTGCTGGGCACGCACGTCTTCGGTGCCCTCGTCTCGATGGCCAACGGCCGCCTGGCCAGCTTCATCGGCACGCAGATCGCCTACGACTTCCGCTCGCGCGTCTTCGACCACCTCACCCGCCTCAGCGTGGGCTATTACGATCGCTACAACATCGGCCAGCTCATGACCCGCGTCGCCAACGACACCGAGCAGATGCGCGGTTTCGTGCAGCAGCTGACGGGCGGCTTTCTGGCGCAGCTCATCACGGTGGCGGCGGTGGGGGCCATGCTCTTCAGCCTCAGCTGGAAGCTGGCCCTGCTGACCCTGCTGCCGGCGCCGCTGGTGATGCTGTCGGCCGTCTTCTTCTGGAAACGCATCTACCCGCGCTACTACAAAGTGTGGGACGCCGGCAGCAAGCTCCACGGCGTGCTGAACACGATCCTCTCGGGCATCCGCGTGGTGAAGGCGTTCGGCCAGGAAGAGCAGGAGCAGAAGCGCTTCGGTCGCACCAGCGGCTACGTGCGCGACAGCGCCCGCGGCGTCGAGTACACGGTCAGCATCTTCAATCCCTCGATCGGCCTGCTGTTCCAGCTGGGCGGCATGATGGTCTGGCTGGTGGGCGGCCGCCAGGTGATCGAAAGCGAACTGTCGCTGGGCAAGCTGATGGCCTTCCTGGGCTACCTGTGGATGTTCTACGCTCCGCTGGGCAACCTGACGCAGCTGACGAACTGGCTGACGTCGTTCTTGACGGCGACGCAGCGGACGTTCGAGATCCTCGACACGCCCTCGCAGATCGTGGAGATTCCCAACCCCGTCCGCCTGCCGGCCGCCAAGGGC
Source organism: uncultured Planctomycetaceae bacterium (assembly GCA_964616985.1). Taxonomy (GTDB): domain Bacteria; phylum Planctomycetota; class Phycisphaerae; order SM23-33; family SM23-33; genus CAZTVF01. The sequence goes on along the minus strand of CAZTVF010000071.1, from coordinate 14,136 downwards.
GCGATCCGCTTCGAGAACGTCACGTTCGGCTACAACCGCCACGAGCCCGTGCTCAAGGGCATCTCGTTCGAGGTCAAGCCCGGCGAGCACATCGGCGTCGTGGGCAAGAGCGGCTCGGGCAAGACGACGCTGGTGAACCTGCTGGCCCGCTTCTACGACGTCGACGAAGGCCGCGTCCTCATCGACGGCGTGGACGTGCGCGACCTGCACCTCGAAGACCTCCGCAAGACCGTGGGCATCGTGCTGCAGGAGCCGTTCCTGTTCCGCGGCACGATCTACACGAACATCAGCTACGGCCGCCGCGACGTGACGCCCGAGCAGGTGATGGAGGCCTCCAAGGCCGCCAACGCGCACCACTTCGTGATGCGTCACCCGCTGGGATACGACACGTACATCGGCGAGCGCGGGGCGGGCTTGTCGGGCGGCGAGCGCCAGCGGGTATCCATCGCCCGGGCGCTGCTGTACGACCCCAACATTCTCGTGCTCGACGAGGCCACCAGCAACGTTGACACCGAGAGCGAGCAGTTGATCCAGGAGGCCCTGGGCCGTGTGACGGCGGGGCGGACCACCGTGGCGATCGCACACCGCCTCTCGACGCTCAAGAAGTCCGACCGCATCTTCGTGGTCGACAAGGGCGTGATCGTCGAGCAGGGCTCGCACGAGGAGCTGCTGTCGCTGGGCGGCATCTATTACCGACTGGTCAAGATTCAAACCGAGCTGTCGCGCGAGCCCAGCGTGGACGCGGCCATGGTGATCTCAAAGAAATGAGCGAGCAGCCTAAACAACCCGAGTCCACCGAGGCCGAGACGATCAAGCCCGACCTGACGCGCCTTCGCTTCCTGAAGCCCGACATGTGCGTGATTCACCTGGGCAACCATGCGGCCCTGCACGTGACGGTGAAGAACGAGCGGATCTACGGCGGCGTGTACGCGGCGTACGCGTTTCCCGTGGCGCATCCGACGGGGTACATCTCGCTGATCCACGCAGCCGACGAGGACGACGAGGTGGAGATCGGCATCATCCGCGAGCTGTCGGACTTTCCGCCCGAGCAGGCCGACCTGGTGCGGGCGGCGCTGCGGCGGCGGTACTTCGTGCACACGATCCACCGGATCCGCCGGCTGCGGTACGAGTACGGATATATATGGATGGATGTCGATACCGACAAGGGCCCGGTGGAGTTCACGATGCGCTGGGCCACCGACCGCGCGGTCGACTACGGCAGGAGCGGCAAGATCCTGCTGGACGTGGACGAGAATCGCTATCTCATCCCCGACATGAGCAAGCTCTCCACCCGCGAGCGAACCGACTTCACGCGGTACATTTACTGGTAAACGGTAAACAGTAAGCAGTAAACAGTAACCGTGACCTGGAAGTAGATGGCGGGGCGGTGAGCAGCAGACGGTCCATGCGGTCGCGGCCCGGGTCTTGAACCGGCGGTGCGTTGGCAATCGCTCGCTTTTTAGCGATGTTCGATCTGACAAAGCGAGCATCGCGAACGCCCCGACGACCTTCTGCGGGCGCGGGCATCAAAATAACCTTGAATCGTCTGCGGGCGATTCTATAATCCGGTTTGATCGCGGAGTTGCGGACATGGTCGATGCCCAACCTTTGCACAGGCCCTCGCGTCAGCGCGCGGCGCTGTGGGTGCTGGTGGTGCTGCTGGCGGTAGTCGCCGGGGCGCTATTGGTCGAATTGGGCGCTTCGCCTTCGCAGGCTCAGACAGCCCTCCCGGCCGGCGGGGGCTCCAACGTGCTGCTGGTGGCCGGCCAGATTTTCGCCGACAGCTACGGCTGCTATATTCTGGACACCCAAAAGAGTACAATATGCGTGTATCAATGGGTGTCGGCCCCTAAGCGGATGCCGATCCTGAAGTTTGTAGCCGCCCGCAATTATACATTCGATCTGAAGCTGGAAGACTACAACACGGAATTGACGCCGCGTGAAGTTCGGAAGATGGTCGAGCAACTGGGCGCCGAGACGCGCCCCACTGACCGGCATGGGAGTTAAATGCCATGGCAAAGAAGATGTACTACAGCGAAGCAGAGACGATTGAGAAATTGAAGATTTCGGCTGCGGAATTGGCCAAGTTCGTGCGGGACGACAAACTTCGCGTCTTTCAGGACGGCCCCCGCAAGATGTTCAAGGTCGCCGATGTCGACGCCTTGGCCCCGGCCGATGAAGTGAAGCTTACCGCCGCGGACAGCTCCGCCGACTCCATCCGCCTGGACGATGCCGTGCAGGCCCCCACGAAGGAAGACACCGTCATCACCGCCGAAGGCATCAGCATTTTCGACGACGAAGAGTTGGAGATCGAAGCGGCCGATCCGATGGCCAAGACACAGATTTCGCAGTCGGTTGAAGAGCAGGACGGCGTCGGCAGCGGCTCGGGCCTGCTGGACCTGACGCGCGAGAGCGACGACACGTCGCTGGGCGCCGAAGTGCTGGATCATATCGATGTCGAAGCCGTGAGCTCCGAGGCCGGGCAGGCCGAGTCGAGCTCGCCGGTTGCCGCCGTCGCGGCCCCCGAGCCCGTGTACGTCGAGGCGATGGATGCCTCCAGCGGGCTGTTCGGCGGGCTGATCGTCGGGGCGTCCCTGGTGGCCTTGCTGATGGGCGCCGCCGCTGTGGCCGCCATCGAAGGCACCGTGCCTGGCTACCTGGCTGAAATGAAGTCAAGCATCCCCCTGGTCCTGGTCGGGGCCGTGGTCGTCACCGCCATTGCGGGGGCGGTGGGCCTGATGGTTGGAAAATCTGTCGCGCAGCGACAAGCAACACTAAAACGGATGGCCGACTGATCCCGCCGTCGGCGCAATGGAAGCCTCGCTCCGGCGAGCTACAGAAAGGGAGTTCTGAGATGAGAAGCGCACTGAGATTGTCCTTGAGTCTGGTCGTGTTGGGCGGACTGGCGTTAACCGGCGGTTGCGTCAGCCAGAAAGAGTTCGACGACGTGGTGGCGATGAACCGCCGCGCCAACGATGAACTGCAGAAGGCCCAGGATCGCCTGCGCCTGCTGGAGTCCGAGAAGCAGGCCCTCGAAGGCCAGCTGGCCGATCGCGACCGCACGATCAAGTTCCAGGCCGATCAGATCGCCACGCTGACCGCGGCCAAGGACGCCCTCGATCGCGAGATCGCCGCGGCCAGGGCGGAGATTGAACGCCTTAAGAAGCCCAATACCCCGGTAGCGCCGAGCGGCCTTCCCACCAATCTCGTGAATGCGATCGACAAGTGGCTCAAGGATCACCCCGGTCTTGGCTCGCTCCATGGGAACATGCTTCGGTTCCAGACGGACCTGACCTTCGAGAAGGGCTCGGACGAAGTGAAGCCTGACGTGGTCAAGGCCCTTAAGGAACTCAGCCCGGTCCTGACGCTGCCGGACGCCAAGCAGTTCAACGTCTACGTTGCCGGCCACACCGATGATATCCCGCTGAAGAAGCCTGACACCATCGCCAAGCACGGCACGAACACCGGCCTGTCGGCCCACCGAGCCATCTCGGTCATGAAGGTCCTGGCCGAGGGCGGCGTCGATCAGCCCCGCATGGCCGCCGTCGGTTTCGGCAAGTACCACCCGATCGAGCAGAACGCTGCCGGCGAGAAGGGCAACGCGGCCAACCGCCGCGTGGAAATCTGGCTGGTCCCCAACGATCTGCTTCTGACTCAGCCGACGGGTTCGAGCGTCAAGCCCGGCACCGGAACGTCGAAGACAGGGCCTGAGGGCGAAGAAGGTTGATCGCTCGCTGATAATGTGAGATTATTCAAAGCCCCGGCCCTCAAAAGCCGGGGCTTTTGTATAGCCGCGCAGCGCAAACACAAGGAGTCCCTGCCATGATGACCGACCTCGAGAACTTCCGTGCGACCGTCGAGCATCGCAACCCCGGCCGCGTGTTCTACTATGCCAGCTTTACGCCCGACCTGTTCCGTCGCGTGAAGGAGCACATCGGCAGCGACAACGTCGCCGGCCACTATGGCTACTGGGCGCCGGTGTGGGTGGGGCTCGCCCGCCCGGCCGACCTGCCCAAGTTGGACTTCACGAAGTATTGGAAGGACGAGAAGCTGCCCGAGGGCACGTACATCAACGGCGACGGGGTGGCGCAGGTGCCCAGCGGGTTCTATCACTTCTGGGGCTACATCTCGCCGCTGCGCAACGCCAAGAGCCTCTCTGAGATCGAGAACTACCCGCTGGAGGACTTCACCCGCTGGACGGGCGACCACATGAAGGCCGCCGTGGACAAGGCCCACGCCGAGGGCAGGTTTACGTTGGGCTGGGTGGGTCATATGTACGAAACGGCATGGCAGATCCGCGGCTACGAGCAGTTCCTCATGGACATGATCGAGCAGCCCGCCTGGGCGCAGTGCCTGCTGGACCGCATCGCCGCCCAGAACCGCATCAAGGCCACCGCGCTGGCCCGCGCGGGCGTGGACCTGATCCAGTGCGGCGACGACGTGGCCAACCAGAATGCGATGATGTTCCAGCCGGACACCTGGCGACAGATGATGCACAGCCGCTGGGCGGCCACGTGGAAAGAGGTGAAGGGCATCAACGCGGCCACGCAGATCTGGTATCACAGCGATGGCAACATCGAGGGGATCGTGCCCGACCTGGTCGACGCGGGCCTGGACATCCTCAACCCGATGCAGCCGGAGTGCTTGGACATCGAGGCCGTGCACCGCCGCTTCGGCAAGCGCCTCAGCTTCGACGGATGCATCGGCACGCAGTCGACCATGCCGTGGGGCTCGGCCGCCGACGTGCGGGCGAGGGTGAAGCACGTGATCGACAAGTACGGGCGCAGCGGCGGGTTGATCCTCTCTCCCACGCACGTGCTGGAGCCCGAGGTGCCCCTGGCGAATATCGACGCCTTCGCCGCCGCGTGCAAGGAATACGGCGCGTTCGAATGATGCGGCGAGCGAAGCCGCTGTGGAGTGCGGCGGCAACGACGCCGCTTTGGATTCTGGCGCCCGGAGCATGACGTAGCCTCGGGCTCGGTGGCGCCACGATCCACAGCGGCGTCGTTGCCGCCGCACTCCATAAGACTACTTCAGCAGTTGTTCCAGGCGGTCGAGGCCCTTGTCGATCTGCGGCATGCCGGTGGCGAAGCTGAGGCGAACGCAGTTGTCGTCGCCGAACTCCACGCCGGGCACCACCGCGATATTGGCGGCAGAGAGGGCGGCCTTGGCGAAGCTGGTGGAGTTGTCCACCTTGGCGCCGCCGAGCGTGCGGCCGAAGTTGGCGCTGACGTCGGGGAAGCAGTAGAAGGCCCCCGTGGGTTCTACGCAGGTGACGCCCTTCATCGCGTTGAGTCGGCGGGCCATGTGCCGTCCTCGCTTTTCGAATTCCTTGCGCATCGCCTCGACGGTCTCGGCCGAACGCGGGTCGGTGTAGGCGGCCAGGGCCCCGGCCTGGGCGAAGCTGACGGGGTTGGTGGTCTCGTGGCTCATCAGGTTCCGCATCGCGCCGATGACGTCCTTGGGGCCCGCGGCCCAGCCCAGACGCCAGCCGGGCATGGAGAAGGTCTTGGCCAGCCCGTTCACCGTCAGCGTTCGCGCCATCAGGGCCGGATCGAGCGCAGCGAACGAGACGAACTTCGTGTCGCCGAAGATCAGCTTCTCGTAGATCTCGTCGGAGAAGACGAACAGGTCCGTCTTGAGCACGGCCTGGCCGATGGCCTTGAGCTCCTCCGGCGTGTAGGTGACGCCCGTGGGGTTGCAGGGCGAGTTCATGACGAGGATCTTGGCGCCCTGGGCCGCGCCGTCGAGCACCTGCTGCGGCGTGATCTTGAAGTTCTGGTCGCTGCCGGCCTTGAGGATGACCGGCACGCCGCCGGCGAGCTTGACCATTTCGGTGTAGCTCACCCAGTAGGGGGCGGGGATGAGCACCTTCTCGCCGGGGTTCACCAAGACCTGGAAGGCCTCGTACAGGGCGTGCTTGCCGCCGAACGTGACGATGACCTGCGACGGGTCGTAAGTCAGGCCGTTCTCGCGGGCGAGCTTGTCGGCGATGGCCTTCTTGAGGGCCTCGCCGCTCTTGGGCATGTACTTGGTGTCTCCGGCGTCCAGGGCGGCCTTGCAGGCGTCCTTGATGAAGGCGGGGGTGTCGAAGTCGGGCTCGCCGGCGGCGAAGCTGACGACGTCGACGCCTTGCGCCTGAAGCTTCCTGGCGGCGCCGGTGATGGCGATGGTGGCGCTCTCACCAACGCAGGAGATGCGATCGGACAGTTTCATCGTTGCTCCTCGGTCGTGGGGGTTTGCTGGCTATGAGTAGTTCTTATCGCGTGGCGAATACCTTACCCGAAAAAGCGACATTGTCAACGGCCTTTGCGGGTTCTCGAACGATGGGCGGTTACAGCGATGAAATGCGAGCGATGTGTTGCCGCCGTCGCGCGGCCGCCGGGAGCAATGCGTTCGCGTATGGAAGGGGCCCGCGTTCGCTGGAAATAAAGCGGGCGGCCGAGACAGTCGGCCGCCCGCAGTGCGTTCGCTTTTGAGACTCTTAGTGGTTGCCGGAGATCGACGCGTCATAGCCGATCAACGCGGCGAACCGGTTCATGTTCAGCACCGGCACGCCCATCTTCTGGGCCTTCTCGATCACGTCGCGGTAGTGCTTCAGCTCTGCCGCCATCGCTTCGCGGTTGGCCTTCACCTGTGCGGGTTCGCCGTCCTCGGCCTTGGGGGGCTGGGCGGGCTCCTCGCCGACGATCACGTAGTCGGTCGCCGTCGAGAGTTCCTTCTGAACCTCGCCGCCGAACCGCTTCACCATCGTCTTGACCTCCTCGGTGCCCTGCAGGGACGCACGGCCGGAGTTGGTCAGATCGAACTGGCCTTCGACGACGAACTTGTACACGCGGCTGCGATCGAACACCGCATTGGCCACGAGGTCCTCCTGCGAGATCAGGGCGTTCTTGCCCTTGGAGACGACCTTGCAGACGCTGAACTCGGGATAGATTGCCGTGACGACGATCTTGGCCTTGCTGTTGTCGGACTTCTTGTCGGCCACGATGCCGGTGGAGGGGTAGACCGCGAAGGTCATGCCCATGGCGACGTGGTCCTTGGCGCCGACGTCGATGTAGACGAGGCCCTCGTTGTCGATGACCTTGCTGATCTTGCCATCGGGATTGACGGTGATCATGACGAGCTTATTGGGCTCAGCCGGATCGCCCCCGCCACCGCCGCCCTTGGCGATCATGTCGTTCAGGCGCGCGATTTCTTTGTCCTTCGTGGCGATCGTGGTGGTGAGCGAGGCGTTGGTCTGGCCCAGCGAAGCGATCTCGCCATCCTTGGCCTTGCGGAGTTCCTCGATGGCCTTCTCGCGGTCTTCCTGGTTGGCCTTCAGCTGCGTGTCGAGTTCGGCGACGCGCTTGTTGAGGCCTTCCTTGTCGGCGAGGTACTCGTCGGAGGCCTTCTTGGCGGCCTCGTCCTTGGCGGCGAGTTCCGCCTTGAAGGCCTTGATGGCCTCGTCCCGCTCCTTGACGGTGTTTTCCAGGGAGGGAACCTTGGTGGCGATCAGGTTGGAGACCATGATCGCCAGGCCGGGCTGGCTGCCGTAGGCGGCCGAGGCGCGGTCCACGCAGGCGCGGGCGATGTTCGGGTCATCGGTGACGTCGCCGGTGATGAACTGGATCATCTCGCCGTTGCGCTTGACCAGCTCGCCCACGACGGTCGTGGAAGCCTTGGCGCCTTCGGCGTCCTTGATGATTCGCTGAACCGTCGGGCCCTGCAATTCCTGCTGGCTGACGATCTTCTTCATGTCGGCGGTGTTCTTGGCCAAATCCTTCTTGGCCTTGTCTTCACTGACGGCCATCCACACGGCCAGGCCGCCGGCGATCAGGAACAGGGCGACGAAAAGGATGACCAGGTACGGGGGATTGGATCGCTGCTGAACGACACGTGCCATGAATAAACTCCTCAAATTACTGACAGACCGGTCGGTGGGCGTCCCATCGGGCGAAGATAGAGTTATTGATTAGGCCGTAGCCATATCCGAGGCGCCGGCCCGCCGGCTTTAAGTCCGAAATCACCCTAGCAGTATGCTCGATTTTACGGCAGGAAATCAACACCTTTTTCCAGCCGCGGGTCACAATTATCGTCAGGCCAGCTTCTGCTGCAAGAGCTTCTGCACTTCGGCGGCCGGCGCGGCGCCCTTGGAGGCCCGCATCACCTGCCCGGTCAGGAAGCCGAAGGCCTTTTCCTTCTTCTTGCCGCCTTCCCGCACATCCTGGGCCGCCTGCGGGTTCGCCGCGATGGCCGCGTCCACCCACGCCTCCAACTGCCCGGTGTCGCTCACCATCAGCAGGCCCGCCTTGGCGGCCACGTCGGCTGCCGACGCGCCCGCCTGCCCGGGCGAGGCCAGCAGGTCGAACACCTTCTGGGCCGCCGTCGCGTTGATCTTCCCCGCCGCCTGCATCTTGGCCAGCTCGGCCAATTGCCCGGCCGAGACGCCCACCTCGCCCAGCGTACAGCCGCGCTCGTTGGCGATGGCCGCCCCGCGCGACAGCAGCAGGTTCACGCACCTCTTGGCCTCCGCCCCGTCCGCCACCGCCTCGTCCAGCAGGTTTCCGCTGGCGGCGTCCTGGGTCAGGGCGTCGGCATCCTTGAATGATAGGCCGAGTTGTTCCATGTACCGGGCCCGCCGGGCCAGGGGCAGTTCGGCGATGGTCGCCGCCACCTCCTGCCGCCACGCGTCGTCAACGACGACGGGGGCCAGGTCGGGCTCGGGGAAGTAGCGGTAATCATGCGCCTCTTCCTTCTCGCGCTGGAAGAGCGTGACCAGCCGCACGTCGTCCCAGCCACGGTTCTGCTTGCCGCACTTGGCCAGGACGTAGTTCTCCGGGTCCGCCTGCCAGTCGGCGTACTGCCGCTCGAACTCGTACGCCACCGCGCCTTCGAGGGCCCGGAAGCTGTTGAGGTTTTTCACCTCCACGATCGGCGTCTTGTACACCTGCCCGCCGCGGGTGATGTGCAGGTTGATGTTGGGCTCGAAGCGCATGTGGCCCATCTGCATGTTGGCCTCGCTGACGCCCAGCCATCGCACCAGGCGGTGGAGGGCCTTGGCGTAGGCCATCACTTCCTCCACGGTGTTCATGTCCGGCTGCGAGACGATTTCCAGCAGGGGCACGCCCGCGCGGTTGAGGTCCACGCCGGTGTGCGAGGGGTTGTCGTGGATGTTCTTGCCGGCGTCTTCCTCCAGGTGGGCGCGGAGGACGCGGATCTTCTTGGTGCCGCCGCTTTCCAGCGGGACCTCCAGGAACCCCTCGCTGCACAGCGGCAGGTCGTACTGGCTGATCTGGTAGTTCTTCGGCAGGTCGGGATAGTAGTAGCTCTTGCGGTCCCACTTGGTGAAGCGGGCGACCGAGCAGTTCAAGGCCAGGCCGACCTTGATGGAGTACTCGACGGCCTTGCGGTTCATCACCGGCAGCACGCCGGGCATGCCGATGCACACCGGGCAGACGTTGGTGTTGGGCGCATCGCCGAAGTGGTTGCGGCAACGGCAGAAGATCTTCGTCTCCGTGGCCAGCTCCACGTGGATCTCAAGCCCTACGACGGGCAGTACGGTATCGTTGCTTTGGATCATGGCATTATAATACCGCCGCTGCCGGTGGGGGGGAAGAAGGAGGTCGCAGCGCGGACGGGTATGCCGCAGGGGTAGGGCTGCAGCGCGGCCGTAGGGCATGCAGCAGACGTAGGGCATGCAGGTCCCGGCCCGCAGGGACGGGTCCTGCATGCCGCCCCGGTGCAGGGGCGTCGTAAGGGACGGCGCCCGGTGCACCCGCCCCGGCCGGGCTTGCCCCGACCGAGCGAATGATTGACCACTACCCAGCGGCACCGCCTGCACCGCCCCGGCCGGGCTTGCCCCGACCGAGCGAATGATTGACCACTACCCAGCGGCACCGCCTGCACCGCCCCGGCCGGGCTTGTCCCGGCCGAGCGAATGATTGACCACTACCCACTGGCGCAATAACATCTATCCATCTCATGACCCAACTGTCTCCCATCTACACCGCTTCCAATTGCGGCCAGGCATACCAATTGAACTGGTCCCTCTCGGTGTTCTGGAAACAAAGCATTGGCGATGCCGACTGGCTGCCCACCCTGCAGCAGACGGCCGAACCGGATGGAATCCGCGTCCTGCAGCACCGCTTCCTGCAACCGCTGGTCAGCCAGTTCCTGGTCAGTACTCGTCCCCACGTGGCCCCAGTGGACATGGTCAGGCTTGTGAAGGGTCGCCTCCAGCACGCGGTGCGATCGCGCATGCCGAAGGCATTCCAGGGCAAGTACTCGTTCAGCAGCGTCGGTTCCGCGAGGCGAGAAGCCGTCGAGAACTACGTTCAGTCGCAGGCGTCGCACCACCGCGCGGGCGCTGGCGTTGATCCGTATCAGATTGTCCGAGACGTTGACCTCAGCCCCCTGCGGGCGAGCTCTCACGGAAGGTTTCGCTACAACCTCCACATCGTTTTTGGAAATGATGGCCGGTGGATCGAGACCCGCAACGACGTGCTGGGGCTGATGCGCGACATGATTCTGCGCGTCAGCGCGGCCCGGGGGCACCTGCTTTCAAGCGTCGGAATAATGCCCGACCACATTCACATGACTCTGGGCTGTCCGATCGATGCCGCCCCCGCCGACGTGGCCCTGTGCTACATGAACAACCTCGCCTACGCCTGTGGACTGAGGCAGGTGTTCAGCTTCGGCTTCTACACCGGCACGTTCGGGGAATATGACCTGGGGCTCCAGAGCCTGCGCTCCTAGTGGCCAATCATCGCTCAGCCGGGACAAGCCCGGCCGGGGCGGGATGCCGAGAAAATCGCTCAGGAGTGATGATGCCCAGGCCCGGCGCCGTCGAACGCGGGGAAGACCGACCCACGCAGTGGGCCGGCGTTGGGTGAGACCGCGGTGAAGCCGCCGAGGCGCTATAGAATGCTCACTCCGGTCTGAAGAACTCCGCGAGGAGGCGGCCCATGATCTGTTTGCCGCGGTCGTTGGAGTGGATGAAGTCGCGCTGGAAGTAGTCGCGAGGGCGGCCACAGGTCTGGATGTATTTCTCCCACGCGTCTCGGAGGTCCAGCGTGGCGAAGCGGTCGGCGTCGCGCACGGCGACGAGGTCGTTGTAGAACTTCGTCTCGCCATCGCGGGCACGCTTGTACACGTCGGCGCTGGGATGGCTGAGGCCTTTTTGAATCCAGCCGTAGTTCATGCCCGGCTCGATCATCGCCCCGGTCATGAACAGGAATTCCACGTCCGGCTGTTTCGCCCGAACCTGCTTGATGACGTTGCGAACGCAGCTGGAATTGCCGCCATGGCTGATGCCGCCGATGATCACCAGGTCGGGCTGGTGGTCCAGCACGTACGGCTGGACCATGTTGTCCTTCTCGTAGTACCAGCAGCCGGTGTTGCCGCGGATGGCGTGAATGAGCGTGATCTTCGCCCCCGGGTACATCCGCTCGATGAGCAGTTGGAAGTGCGAGTTGCTCATGTCGTTGGCGATGCTGTCGCCCAGCGTGACGATGCGAAGCTCCTGGGCGGCGCGAAGCTTGGCCATCGTGCGGGGGAGGTCCTTGAACCGGTCGGCCTGGGGCGACAGGCTCACCGGCGGCAGGGCCTGGTAGAGAGCATCGGCCCAGGCGAGCGCGTCGGCGCGGCCGATCGCGGCGAGCTTCACGTCGTCGACAAACACCTCGCCGCCGTTGGCGCGAAAGCCGATCATGGCCTTGGCCGCGCCATCGCGGGCCATGACGCAGACGTCATTGCGAACCCAGTCGCTGGACTCGTAGATGGTCGAGTAGTTGTCGGCGTTCAGTTCGGCCCCGTTGGCGTCGAAGAATCGCATGACCCAGTAGCCGCTATGCCCCCGCGAGGCGAACGTCAGGCGGTAGAACTGCTGCGGCGTGACGGCCAGCGCCGGGCCGGTCCACATGCCCTTGGCCACGCTGATGCACGCGTTGCCCTCGGCGGCGGCGCCGCGCACCCACTGCCCGGTGAAAGGCGTCCTGGCGCCGGCGTATTCTTTCTCGCCGATCCAACCGGCTGTGTTAGGGTCGGCTTCAAAGCCTTCGCGCAGGACAAGATTTCCGGCCTGCCCGGCCACGCCTTCCGTGCCCTGGGGCGCACAGCCGTCGAGGATCGGCAACAGCAACAAAACGAGCATCAACTTCCGCATCATGAACTCCTGGAAAACGGCACAGGTGCTCTGTTTGACCTCAATGGGTGGCGGCCGCCGCCAAGAACGCCATCAGAAGTGGCGACTTGGGGAACCACAACCTTAGTAGAACAGTGGAAGCGGCGGGTGCGGGTCGAGAAAAGCGCCCGGACGCGGATTGACGATGCCCAGGCTCAGCGCCATCGAACGCGTGGAAGACCGACCCACGCAGTGGGCCGGCATTGGAGGCCGCGGACCGGCTTAGAGGCTTGGGCATGATGCGGTCATTGATATTCCTCGCGGGCGGGCGTACGATCAATCGCTCAACCGCGAAAGGAACGCGCTATGGAGATGTGGCTCGGTATTACGCAGTCGGATGTCCCCGTCGAGAAGGCCCAGTGTGTGGATGAGGGCAAGGACATCGCCTCGCTGGAGGCCGAGTTCGCTGCCATCGACGTGCCCGAACTGGCCGCCGATCCCAAGCTCCAGGCCCGCGCGGCCAGGCTGTTCGACCGCACCGTGCGGCTGCCTACGCGCAAGGACTACCCATTCCGCGAGCCCTCCGACATCGGCCGCATCCGCCGGGCCCGCAAGGATCGCCCCCACATGCCGGCGATGAAGCTGGGGCGAGAGGCCCTGGTCGAAAAGGCCTACGGCGCCTGGCTGGGCCGCGCCTGCGGTTGCCTGCTGGGCAAACCCGTCGAGTGCCGCCAACGCCTGCAGATCGAGAACTATCTCAAGAGCCAGGACCGCTGGCCGCTGGAGCACTACTTCTCCGCCAATGCCACCGAAGAGGCCCTCGCCGCGGCGAACCTCAAGGCCGAGGGCAACCCCTGCCTCCTCGAGAACATCACCTGCATGGTCGAGGATGACGACACCAATTACACCACCGTGGGCCTGGCCCTGATCGAGCAGAAGGGCTTCGCCTTCACCCCGGCCGACATGGGCCACTTCTGGCTGCTGAACATGCCGATCCTGCACGTATGCACGGCCGAGCGGGTGGCGTACCGCAACCTGGTGAACCTCTACCCCACGCCGGGGCTGGACGGCAAGGTCGAGGGCCGCTTCAGCACCGCGACCTTTCGCAACCCGTACCGCGAGTGGATCGGCGCGCAGATCCGGGCCGACTTCTTCGGCTACTGCTGCCCGGGCGACCCGCAGACGGCGGCAGAGTTGGCCTGGCGCGACGCGAGCATCAGCCACATCAAGAACGGCATCTACGGCGAGATGTGGGTGGCCGCCATGCTGGCCGCGGCGTACGTGATTAACGACGTCGAGACCGTGATTCGCGCGGGCCTGGGCGAGATCCCCGCCGCCAGCCGGCTGCACAAGGACATCGAGACGGTGTTCGAGTGGCGCCGCGCGGGCATGACCTATGAAGATGCGGTGGCCGCCCTGCACAAGCAGTGGAACGAGAAGTTCAACCACCACTGGTGCCACACCAACTCCAACGCGCAGGTCGTGGCGATGGCGCTGCTGTGGGGCGATCGCGACTACGGCAGGACGATCTGCTACGCCGTCATGCCGGGCTTCGACACTGACTGCAACGGCGCCACCGCCGGCAGCGTGCTGGGCATGATGCTCGGCCGCGCGGGCATCCCCGCCAGGTGGGCCGACCCGATCAACGATACGCTCCTCACCGGCGTGCACGGCTACCACAGCGTCAAGCTCGCCGACATGGCCGCCAAGACGGTCGACCTCATCGGCGGCACGAAGTAGTCGGTTACTGCTTTTCGAGCGCCGCGACGATCTCGGTGATGCTCTTCTTGGCGTCGCCGAAGATCATCATCGTGTTGTCCATGTAGAAGAGCTCGTTCTCGACGCCTGCGAAGCCGGCCGAGAGGCTGCGCTTGAAGAACATGACGGTGCGGCTCTTGTCCACGTTCAGGATCGGCATGCCGTATAGCGGGCTGGTCTTGTCGTGCCGGGCGGCGGGGTTCACCACGTCGTCGGCGCCGATGACCATGCCCACGTCGCACTGCTCGAAATCGGGGTTGATCGTGTCAAGGTCG
>CAZTVF010000070.1:28114-28861 GCA_964616985.1 uncultured Planctomycetaceae bacterium | reverse complement strand
AAGGCTGGCGGCCATCGCCACCCCGGCTGGATGACCGGGTCGCCAATGACCCAGGGAGGGTCGCCCGGGGGCTGCCTGGCGGGCCGGGAAAGCCCTGCCCAGGCAGGCGACCGGCGAATATAGCGGTCCCGTCTCCCGGGGGGCAGGCTGCCCAGCCACTCTCGAACTGGCATTTGTCCCCCCAACCCGCTATCATCTCCCCTTCGTTCATCCCGTCTGTCACTTTCGTTCCGTTCGAGTTTCCATGCCCAACAATGTGAATGCCGCGAAGGCGATGCGGCAGGCGAATAAGCGTCGGCTGCGGAATCGCGCCGCCAAGTCGGCTCTCCGCAAGGTCATCAAGAAGATGGTGAACACGGCTGACTCGGCGACCGCCGAGAACGTCACCACCGTCTTCAATCAAACGGCCAGCAAGATCGACAAGATGGCCGCCAAGAAGTTCATGCACGCCAACAAGGCGGCCCGGCTGAAGTCCCGGCTGGCCAAGCGGGCCAACGCCAAGAAGACCGGCAAGAACCCCTGATTCGCCCGGGACCGGCCCCGTGGAGCGTCGACGGCCCAATTGCCGTTTTCGCCCACTTTTCTTTTTCGCCGACCCCCCTCACAATTCATTGACCGAACAGCCGGGCTGGGCAACGTCGCCCTGCCAGCCGTTCCACACCTCTCGATGCGGCGCCCCTGGGCAGCTGCGGGTTCGCCCCCACCTCCTCCGGCATGCACCGCCCTGGTGCCCAAGGCCCTCCTGGC
>CAZTVF010000070.1:0-28104 GCA_964616985.1 uncultured Planctomycetaceae bacterium | reverse complement strand
GACACCCCGGAAAACACTCCCCCGGCCCCAGTTCGCTGGTGCCGGGGGTTTTTTATTGGTGTAAAATATTGCAATCGGTTGGTCGCTGGTGCCCAGTCTCCCGCCAGCTTCGGATGGGATGCAGGCTCGGTTGTATTCCAGTGCATCACCGCAATGAAGGTCGTGTTGGGGAGTTGCTCTCATGGCGAAGAAGTCGAGTCGGTCACAGGCGGTGCGAAACGTAGGGCTCGAGCCGGCGAGAACGGCGACCGAGCGGCGGCGCTCAGCTGCGACAAAGACCCAGGCTTTGCCGAGGACCACCACGCCAAGGGCGACCCCGGTGCATTACCCCGACGAGCAGCTCGATCTGCCAGTGACTTTTGACGCGGCAGGCAATCCCGTGTCGTTGAGAGAGGTCATCCAGCCGGGCTATGGCAGAATTCAGTCGTTCGCAACTCTTCCTTACGACCAGCGTGCCGAATTGACCATCCGGCGGATCAAGGCCCAGCCACAGTTTGAAGTCGCCATGATTGATGGAGGACTGATCGACAAAGCGCGAGCCATTCGTGAGATCAGCTCTCAGTCATCAATTGGCAAAGCGCTGGTCGTGATTGAGCAGCGATTGATCGATCATCTGATGCCCTCGGATAGTTTTTCGTGATACTCTGATTCTCTGTAAGTTTTTGGCTCCCGGGAATATTCGTCGACGCAGTTTCACTGCGCCACAATCTGACCGTCCAGGCGGTTTGTTTCGAACCACGACGCGTCCCCTTACTCCCCCGCCAAGTCGCTCTCCACCACGGTCCCCCGCTCCGGCTCGGTGGGGCTGCCCGCGAAGTCGAAGACTGCGATCTCGGGCCGGCGGTTGTAGCGGATCCGCCACCCGTACCCCACTCCCTTGTTCACATACAGCCGTTGCGGGCCGAAGGTATACAGCCCCGCGGCATAGTGACGCATCCGCTTGCTCAGCGTCACCGACCCATACCGCTCGGAATGCACCTGCCCCCCATGCGTGTGGCCGGCGAGATAGAGATCGACCGGAAAGCGGCTGGCGACGCCGGCTTGATCCGGATAGTGATACATCAGAATATTGAAGTCGGCCGCGGACAATCGCCCCAATGCCGCCTCCATTTCCTTCTCGTGGTCGATGGCCAACCCCTGCAGGACAACCCCGCCGCCGCCTTTGCCGAGGCGAATCGGCTGGCCCGTAAGCTCGACCGCGCCGGTGCCGCTGTACTTGTCGAAGGCGGCCAGTTGCTCTACGTCCCAGTTGCCGCCGACGACATACACGGGGGCGATCTGCCCCAGGTCACGCAGCAGGCCCCTGAAGCGCAGCACGCCGTCGGCGTCGTTGGCGCAGTCGCCGGTGAATAGGATCATGTCGGGGCGATTGCTGCTGGCGGTTCGAACGAGATCGCCCTCCATCTGCGCAAATGCCTCGCAATGAATGTCCGAGACGTGGAGGATCCGCAGCGGTTCATCCATGGACTGGAGCTTGCGGCTGGAGATCTTGAGCCGTGTAATCTGCAGCCGGCGCGGCTCGATCCAGTGAGCGTACGCGAGGACCACCAGGATGGGCCCGGCCAGGCAAAAGGCCAGGAAGGCAGCCAAACCGGCAACGAGCCGCCGCATGCCGCGGCGGGCGGTCATCTGGCTGTGGTTGGGGGCGGCGGCCCCGGCGGCCTCGCTATCGGCCGGCTCCAGCAGCAGCATCACCCACCGCCACACGACGCGGGCAAGAACGATGGCCCCGACGATGTAGATCGCGGCAATCGCCGTCCGTGAGACCCAGAGGATCTTCTGATATAGCTCCAAGCTGGCTAACATAGGTTCCTTCTGCGGCAAACGCCGCGGGGGCAACCCCTCGGGCGCACGGTCGACCCAAGGGAAGGCCTGCGTCGGCGGCCGCGAGGTCCACGCGTAATAATACTATGAAGCGACGCGTTGCACATCTTCCATTGCCGCCTCTTGAGGGGTGCGGCCGGTTTATGGTGGCATCCATCGGGCGGCAGACATTCACATGTCAGCCCACGGCGGAAGCCGTGGGTTTCCGGAGGCTCCTCGACGCTTCAAGCCCCGCAAGGGGCGACACAAAGGCCGTCGTTGTGTCGCCCCTGACGGGGCTTCCAGAAATGCGACGATCCTTTGCCCATGGCTTCCGCCATGGGCTGACATGTCGGCCCAGCCTTAATCCGCCGAACTGTGCAACCCATAGCCGGCCGCACCCCTCTTGAGGAGCAGCCAGTCAAAACACTTGATCTGCATCTCACGATGTGATATAGTCCTGTCGTCAGGTCCCAAGACTGGCGGAACCAGTGGATAACCACGAGGGATTGGGACCGTGAATTTCAGCCGACCGCCTGGGCGACAACCACTGTTAACCCGGGCGTTTTTTGTTTCATCTCGCCCGGGCCTTCGTACAAAGACAAGGCGGTGAGAGATGAACACAGAAAGCGTCTATTGGCACGGCTTCAAACCCGGACGATGGCAGCAGCACGTGGACGTGCGCGACTTCGTCCAGCGAAACTACACACCCTATGATGGCGACGAGGGATTCCTGCGCCCGCCCACCCCGCGGACCGAGCGCCTGCTGGCCAAGCTGCGGGCGCTGCTGGACCGGGAGCAGGCCAACGGCGGGGTTCTGGACGTCGACTGCTCGCGTGTCATGACCCCCCTGTCGCACCCGGCCGCGTACCTGGACCAGGCTGATGAGATCATCGTCGGCCTGCAGACCGACGCGCCGCTGCGCCGGGGCGTGAACCCCTTCGGCGGCATGCGCATGGCCCGCGAGGCGTGCGAGGCGTACGGGCAGAAGCTCGCGCCGGCCGTCGAGGAGGCCTTCGAGTTCCGCACCACGCACAACCAGGGCGTCTTCCGCGTCTATACCGAGGAGATGCGCAAGGTCCGCAAGAGCGGCGTCGTCACCGGCCTGCCCGACGCCTATGGCCGCGGGCGATTGATCGGCGATTACCGCCGCGTCGCGCTGTACGGCGTGGACATCCTGCTGGAGAAGAAGCTCGCCGACCGCGCCGAACTGGGCGAACGCGTCATGACCGACGACGTCATCCGCCTGGCCGAGGAACTGTGGAAGCAGGCCGACTTCCTCCAGAAGCTCAAGGAGATGGCCTGGCTGTACCACGTGGACGTCTCGGCCCCCGCCCGCAACGCCACCGAGGCCGTGCAGTGGCTTTACTTCGCGTACCTGGCCGCCATCAAGGAGCAGAACGGTGCGGCCATGTCGCTGGGACGCGTGAGCGACTTCCTCGACATCTACTTCGAGCGTGACCTGCAGGCGGGCGTGCTGGACGAGAGCGGCGTGCAGGAAGTGATCGACGACTTCGTGATGAAGCTTCGCATGGCCCGCCACCTGCGGACGCCGGACTACAACGAGCTGTTCGCCGGCGACCCGATGTGGATCACCGAGGCGCTGGGCGGCATGGGCCTCGACGGGCGGCACATGGTCACGCGCACGAGCTACCGATTCCTCCACACGCTGTACAACCTGGGGGCCGCGCCCGAACCCAACCTCACCATCCTCTGGTCGGCCCGCCTGCCGCAGAGCTTCAAGCGATACTGCACGAGGGTCTCGATCGAGACCGACTCGATCCAGTACGAGAACGACGACATCATGCGGCCGATCTTCGGCGACGACTACGGCATCAGCTGCTGCGTCTCGGGAATGAAGATCGGCAAGCAGATGCAGTACTTCGGCGCCCGGTGCAACCTGCCCAAGGTGCTGCTGATGGCCCTCAACGGCGGGCGCGACGAGATCACCGGCGAGCATATCGGCCCGCGGATGGAGCCTATTGTCGGCGACATACTGGACTACGACGAGGTCGTGCGCCGCTTCCGCTTCTACCGCGACTGGCTGTGCGAGCTCTACGTCAACATCATGAACGTCATCCACTACATGCACGACAAGTACGCGTACGAGAAGCTGCAGATGTCGCTGCACGACTCGCAGGTGGAGCGGCTGATGGCGTTCGGCGTGGCCGGGCTCTCGGTGGTGGCCGACTCGCTCAGCGCGATCAAGCACGCGACGGTCAGGCCCATCCGCGACGCCAGCGGCCTGGTGCGGGAGTTCGCGATCGTTGGCGAATATCCCAAGTTCGGAAACGACGACGACCGCGTGGACACCATCGCCGTGTCGCTGGCCGAGGACTTCCTGGCCAGCCTCAAACGCCACCCCACGTACCGCGGGGCGCAGCACACGCTGTCGATCCTCACCATCACCTCCAACGTGGTGTACGGCAAGAAGACCGGTTCCACCCCCGACGGCCGCCACCAGGGCGAGCCCTTCGCGCCGGGGGCCAACCCGATGCACAACCGCGATGCGATGGGCGCGCTGGCCTCGTTGAATTCGGTGGCCAAGCTGCCCTACGACGCCTGCCGCGACGGCATCAGCTGCACGTTCACCGTCACGCCCCCGGCCCTGGGCAACGAGATGGAGCAGCAGCAGGAGAACCTCGCGGCCACCCTCGACGGGTATTTCGCGCAGGGCGGCCACCACCTGAACGTGAACGTGCTGAACCGCCAGCAATTGCTCGACGCCATCGAGCAGCCGCACAAGTACCCCACGCTGACGGTCCGCGTGAGCGGCTATGCCGTGAACTTCCACAAGCTCACCCGCCTGCAGCAGCAGGAGGTGATCTCTCGCACGTTCCACGAGAAGCTATGACCGGACGAATACATTCCATCGAGACGCTGGGCAGTATGGACGGGCCGGGAATCCGGTGCGTGGTCTTCCTGCAGGGCTGCCCCATGCGCTGCCAGTACTGCCACAACCCCGACACCTGGGGCGCCGCAGGCGGCAAGGAGATGACGGTCGAGGAAGTGGTGGCCGCCATCCAACGCTGCCGACCTTACTTCGGCCACCGGGGCGGCGTGACGCTGGGCGGCGGCGAGCCGCTGATGCAGGCCACATTCGCCGGCGCAATCCTGCGCCGCTGCCGCGAGGCCCGCATCCACACGGCCATGGACACCAACGGCTACTACCTCACCGACGCCGCCCGCGAGGCGTTGGAGTCCACCGATCTGGTCCTGCTGGACATCAAGCACACCGACCCGCAGCGGCACCTGGAGCTGACCGGCACGGAGCTGTCGTTGACGCTGGAGTTCCTTCGCTATGTCGCTGGGCGAGGGATCGCAATGTGGATCCGCCAGGTGATCGTGCCTGGGTGGAACGACACGCCGGCCGACATGGCCGCCTTGGCGAAGATCGTCCGCGGGATCGCGTGCGTGGAGAAGGTCGAACTGCTCCCCTACCGCAAGCTGGGCCTGTGGAAGTATGAAGGCCTCAACCTCGCCAGCCCCCTCGCCCAGACCCCCGAACCCGATGACGCCACCATGACGCGACTTCGCCAGGAACTGGCCAGACTCTTGTAGAGCAAAGCGCTACCGCACCCGCCACAAGCCGCTCTTGGCGGCGGCCTGGGAAGGCCGCCACCCCGGGGAAGGCCGCCTTTTCAAACCCCTCGAGGGAGAGGTCGGGCCGCAGGCCCGGGTGAGGGTGCGCCGGGGAGAGACCTTCCCCTTTGGGAACAACACCCATTCAACCTGTGCGCGCGAAAACGCGGCGGGTTTGGGGCCCGCCGCGTCATTGAGTTACGTTTGGACTATTCCTTGGCCTGTTCGCCTTCGGCCTTGGGCTCCTCGGCGGGAGCGGCCTCGGCGGGAACAGCGGCCTGGGCCTTGGGGGTCTGGCCGGCGGACATCTTGCGACGCTTGTCGGCCCGGGCCTTGCGGCGGCTGGAGGTCGACGGGGAGGCGGGCGTCTCGATGGGGGTCTCTTCGACCAGCTGCAGCAGGACCTGCGAGCCGGCGTCACCGATGCGGCGCTCAGCCAGATGGATGATGCGGGTGTAGCCGCCGGCGCGATTGGCATAGCGCGGGGCGACTTCGCTGAACAGCTTCTGGACGACGCTCTGATCCTGGATCTCGCCGTCGTTGTCGGCCATCGCGCGGTCGCGCATCTCGGCGATGACGCGGCGGCGGGCGTACAGCGTGCCCTTCTTGGCGATGGTGATCAGCCTCTCGACGAACTTCCGCAGTTCCTTGGCCTTGGGCTCGGTGGTGCGGATGGCGCCGTGCTGGAACAGCGACTGGGCCATATTGCGCCTCAGCGCCAGCCGGTGGCTGGTGGTGCGGCTAAGATGGCGAACGGTCATTCTATGACGCATGACACAACCTTCTTCTGCTGGAGGTTAGCTCTGTGATTCTACCTGGTTTTCCTGGGCGGACGCACCAACGTCCATGCCCAGCGACAGCCCCAGGTCTTGCAGCCGCCGCTTCACTTCACGCAACGAGGTCTTGCCGAAGCTGCGGATCTTCAGCAGATCCGACTCGGTCATCCTCGCCAGCTGCCCGACGGTCTCGATCTTCGCGGCCTCGAGGCAGTTGTTCGCACGCACCGACAGCTCCAGCTCGTGAACGCTCATGGAGAGCTTCTTCTGCAGCTCCACGTCCACGTCCTGAACCGCCTCGGCCGGGCCGGACTCGACAATCTGCTCGCCCAGTTCGAAGTACTCGACGAACGGGTTGAGGTGCTTGCGGAGGATCTTGGCGGCCTCGACCATCGCCATCTCGGGCGTGATCGTGCCGTTGGTCCACACTTCCAGCACCAGCCGGTCGTAATTGGTCTTCTGGCCGACGCGGGTGTCCTCGGTCCGATAGCGGACGCGGGTCACCGGGGAGAAGGACGCATCAACGCAGATGCGGCCGATTTCCTGGTCGGCGTCGGGATCGAGCATTTCCTCGGCCGGAACGTACCCGCGCCCGGTCTGGACCACCAGCTCCAGGTCGAAGGCGACGTTGTCGGTGAGGGTGGCCAGGACGAGATCCTTGTTCACGATCTCGATGGCCGGATCGCTTTCGATCATGCCGGCCGTCACCGCGCCCTTCACTTCGCTATGGACGCGGATGGTCTTGGCCTCATCGGAGTGCGACTTGACGATGAGGCTCTTGATGTTGAGGATGATGTCGGTGACATCTTCCTGGACGCCCGGCAAGGCGGTGAACTCATGCTGTGCCCCGGCGATTTTCACGCTGGTCACGGCAGCGCCTTCCAGGCTGCTCAGAAGAATCCTTCTGAGGGAGTTGCCGACGGTGATGCCGAAGCCGCGTTCGAACGGCTCGACGGAGAAACGGCCATACGTCGGGGTTGAAACGGCTTGATCGTTTACAACCCGAGTAGGCAATTCAAGGCCACGCCACCTGATTCGCATTTATCTTTGCCTCCCACTGTGGGGTCCAAAGGTTCGACTAATCGCTGTATGTGCCGCGTTACTGACTGCAAAGCTCGACGATGCGGTTCTCTTCCACGGGGATCATGACGTCCTCACGGGTGGGGACGGCAAGGACCTCGGCTTCCAGCTTGGTCGGATCCAGCTTCAGCCAGTTCTGCACATGCGGCTCGCCCAACTCTTCCAGGCACGCGCGAACCATCTTCTTTGACTTTTCCGATTCCTTCATCGAGATCTTGTCGCCAATGCGAGTGAGGTAACCCGGGACATTCACGCGCCGGCCATTCACATGGAAGTGACCGTGCACGATCGCGACGCGGGCGGCCGAACGCGATGGCGCAAAACCTAGCTTGAAGATAATATTGTCCAGGCGCCGTTCGAGCAAGCTCAATAAAGTCGCTCCCGTATTGCCCTTGCCACGTTCGGCCATGCGGAAGTACTTGATGAACTGGGCCTCGAACACGCCGTAGTAGCGTTTCACCTTCTGCTTCTCGCGCAGGCGGAGGCCGTACTCGCTGCCGCGCCCGCGACGCCAGTTATGCTGGCCAGGCGGGAAATTGCGCCACTGGCGCTCCAGCGGGCACTTTGCCGTTTCGCAGCGGGCGCCGCGCATCATCAGCTTGACGCCCTCGCGGCGGCACAGCCTGCATTTCGGTCCTGTATATCGTCCCATTGCCTATCTGCTCCTATGAATCCTTGCCCGCGGGGGGCCGCGGGGGGTATGCCTTTGCTGTCCTTACACGCGCCGCTTCTTGGGGGGACGGCAGCCGTTGTGCGGAACCGGCGTGACATCCTCGATCGACACCACCTTGAGGCCCGCGGCCTGCAGGGCGGTGATGGCGCTTTCCCGGCCGCTGCCGGGACCCTTGACCACCACTTCCACCTCGGTCACGCCCATCTTGCGGGCCTTGCCGGCGGCGGTTTCGGCCGCTCGCTGGGCTGCAAACGGCGTGCTCTTGCGCGAGCCCTTGAAGCCGACCGTGCCGGCCGACGCCGTCGTGAGCACGTCGCCGTTGCCATCGGTGATGGTGACCAAGGTGTTGTTGAACGTCGCCTTGACGTGGGCAATGCCCTTGGCGACGTGACGCTTGATCTTCTTGACTTTCTTTTCGATAGCCATGGTCTAGCGCATCTCCTTAACGGACTTCTTTCCGGCGACCGTCTTGCGGGGACCCTTGCGGGTACGGGCGTTGGTCTTGGTCCGCTGCCCGCGAACCGGCAGGCCGCGGCGATGCCGCGAACCGCGATAGCAGCTGATCTCCTTCAGACGGGAGATGTTCTGCTGGATCTGACGACGCAGCTGACCCTCGATCACGTACTCGCTGTCCAGAAGGACCGCAATCTTCGAGAGCTGCTCTTCGGTCAGCTTGTTCGCCCGGGTCTGCGGGTCGATGCCGACCTTCTCGCAGATCTCGATCGCCGTCGCCGGACCGATGCCATAAATGTAATTCAGCGCGACTCGCGTCGGCTTATCGTTCGGTATGTCTACACCTGCCACACGGGGCATGCTTGGTCTCCTTGCCGGGGATCAACCCTGGCGCTGCTTGTGCTTGGGGTTGGTGCAGATCACCCGCACCACGCCGCGGCGGCGTATCACCTTGCAATTTTCGCACATTCGCTTGACTGACGTACGCACCTTCACGTTTCACCTCGTAAACTTGCCGGGTTGGGCCGTGCCAGCGGACCGTCCGGCAAAGATTATCTGCTACCGCCCTGTCAGCACCTCGACACCGTCGGCGGTTATCGCCAGCGTGTGCTCGAAGTGGGCCGCAGGCAAGCGGTCTTTCGTCACTACCGTCCAGCCGTCGGGGGCATACTCCACCGTCGCCAGACCCATGTTCACCATTGGCTCCACGGCCAGCACCATGCCGGGCTCCAGGACAATGTCCCGCAGTTCCAGCTCGCGCGAGACGAAGTTGGGCACCTTCGGCTCTTCCCACATCTCACGCCCGATGCCGTGCCCGACAAAGTCGCGCACCACCGAGAAACCTTCGCCTTCCACGTACTGCTGCATCGCGCGGGCGATCGCGCTCCACTTCACGCCGGGGCGGCACATCCGCACCGCCATCTCCAGCGAGTTCTGCGTCACGTCCACCAAGTGCCGCACGTTGGGGGCCACCGGCCCCACCACGAACGTGTTGGCCGCGTCGCCGCACCAGCCGTCCAGGCGAACGCCGAAGTCGATGCTCACGATATCGCCGTCGACGATCTTTCGATCCGACGGGATCCCGTGCACCAGCTGCTCGTTCACCGACGCACAGATGCACGCGGGAAAAGGCCCCACGCCCCGGCGGCCGGGAACGCCCTTGAAGAGGCACTCGGCCTTGTTGGCCAGGCACATCCTCTCGGCTTCGGCATCCAGTTCTTTGGTTGTTATTCCCGGGCGAATGATCTCGCCCAGGTGGTCCAGCACCAGCCGCACAAGACGGCCGGACGAACGCATCATTTCAATCTGCTGCTTGCTTTTTAACCTGACGGCCACCGCGTTGCCCTTTGGGGCCTAGCCCAGCTTGCGCACCGCGTCAAACAGCGCCGTCGTCACCGCGTCAGGCGCACGATTCCCATCGACCTCGATGATCTTCAGGTCGCCCAGCCCGCGATAGTACACGATCACCGGCTCGGTCTGGCGATAATACGCTTCCAGCCGTGAACGAACCACTTCTTCCTTGTCGTCGTCGCGCTGCGTCAGCGCCCCGCAGCCCTTGTCGCATTGGCCGTCGGCCTTGGGCTTGAGGAACTTCACGTGGTACACGCCGCCGCACTTGGGGCAGCTGCGCCGACCCGTGATTCGCTCGACGATCGCGCCGTCGTCGGCCGTGATCACGATCACGCCGTCCAGCGGCGAGTTCGCCTTGGCCAACTGGGCGTCCAGCGCCTGTGCCTGGGGCACGGTCCGCGGGAAGCCGTCCAGCAGCAACCCGCTCTTGGACTGCGCGATGGCCTTGGCCATCATGGACACCACGATCTCATCCGGCACCAGCTGGCCGGCCTGCATATATTCCGCAAGCTTCTTGCCGAGGTCGCTGCCCGAAGCCTTTTCCGCGCGGAAGATATCGCCGCTGGAAAGGTGCGAGAGCTTGAACTCATCAGCCAGTCGCTTCGCCTGGGTGCCCTTGCCGGCGCCCGGAGGACCCATCAGGATCATTCTCACGTATAGGCTCCCTTGATCCGGCTGCTGCCACCGAGGAACCCGCCGTAGTTACGCATCACGAGGTTCGACTCGATACGCTGCACCAGGTCCAACGTCACCGAAACCGTAATCAGCAGGCCCGTGCCGCCCAGGAACGCGGCGATCTGGAAGTCGATGTTCATCGCCTTGGCCACGACCATCGGGATCACCGCGATCACGGACAGGAACGCCGCACCGCAGTAGGTGATGCGCTCCATGACGCGCTCAAGATAGTCCGCCGTCCGCTTGCCCGGACGCAGGCCGGGGATGAAGCTGCCATAGTCGCGGAGCTGCTCGGCCATTTCCTTGGGGCGGAACTGGACGGTCGTCCAGAAGTAAGCGAAGAAGAAGATCATCGCGACTTCCACGACGGTGTAGGTGAAGTTGCCCCACTTGAAGGCCTCATCCAGCGCGGCGGTGTACTCGTTGTACCAGCTGCGGCTGATCCATCCGAATATCAGGTTCGGGAAGATCATCAAGCTGGAGGCGAAGATCAGCGGCATGACGCCGCCGTGGTTCACGCGCAGCGGCATGTAGTGGCGCTGTCCGCCGTAGACGCGGCGGCCACGCGTGTGCTTGGCCTGCTGAATGGGGATTCGGCGCTGGGCCTGGGTGATCAGGATCGAGCCGGCGACGACGAAGACGAACGCACCGGCCAGGAACAGGATCTGCAACAGGCCCACGTCACCCCCGGTGGAGTTGAGGTCGAAATGGGCGGTGGACAGCAGCTTCAGCACGGCCTCGGGCAGGCGGGCCACGATGCCGGCCATGATCAGCAAGCTGATGCCGTTGCCGATGCCATATTCATCGATCTGCTCGCCCAGCCACATCATAAACATCGTGCCGGCGGTCAGGCCCAGTACGCCTACCATGAACAACATCATGTCGCCCTGGTAGTCGGCATAGACCATGCCGTGCTCGGCCTTGACCATGTTGCTCATCCAGACGACGGCCTGGATGACGCACAGCACAACGGTTGCGTAGCGGGTGTATTCCTGAATCTTCTTGTAGCCGGCCGGGCCTTCCTTCTGCAGCTTTTGCAGCGAGGGAACCACGGTGGCCAGCAACTGGAAGATGATGGATGCGGAGATGTAGGGCATGATGCCCAGGCCGAACAGGGTCGACTGCTGAAGGTTGCCGCCGGTGAACATGCTGGCCAGCTGCAAGGCCTGGCCGAAAGTCCCCTCGGCACCCTTCATGAAGCTGGCGATTCTTTCCTGGTCCAGGCCGGGCAGCGGGACGTAGAAGCCCACGCGATAGATGCACAGCAGGCCCAGGGTGAAGGCGAGCTTCCGCAACAACTCGGGGATCGAGAAGATGCTTTCAAGCGAACGTTTGACGGCAGAGCCCGAGAAGAGGGAGTACCAGTAAACGCCCAGGATGGCCAACCCGCCGATGATCTGCACCACCGGGGAAAGGACCGATCCCGCGCCATTGATCAAATCGACGGCACCCTGAAACAACAGGATGGCCGCCAGGATTCCCAGGATGGCGCCGGTCGCTATTTTGAAGATACGAAAAGCCATGGCATTCCTCTAGGCGAAAACTAAACCTGTTCGGTCGTCCCGCCGGCCTTGGCGATCTTCTCCGCCGCCGCCGCCGAAAACTTCGTTGCCACCACGGTCAGCTTCTTGGTCAGCTCGCCCGTGCCCAGGACCTTGATGAGGCCGTCGGCATCGCGAATGAGGCCCAGCGTCTTGAGGACCGCGCCGTCCACGCGAGTGTCGGCGTCGATGATCTCCAGGTCAGCCACGTTGACGACCTGGTATTCCTTGTGAAACTTGAAGTTGCTGAAGCCGCGCTTGGGGATGCGGGCGATGATCGGCGTCTGCCCGCCTTCATAGCCCACGCGCCGAGCGGCGCCGCTGCGCGAATAGAAGCCCTTGGTGCCGCGGCCGGCCGTCTTGCCCTGGCCGCTACCGGTGCCGCGGCCGACGCGCCGGCGGACCTTGTACTTGCCCGCTTTGTGTAGAATCTCGTCGATCTTCATGCGAGGGTCACTCCACGTAATTCTGCGATTTTCTCCGCCGAGCGGAGCTGCTTCAGCGCGTCCACACCTGCCTTGAGCAGGTTCTTGGGCTGCGTCGAGCCATAGGCCTTGGTGAGAACGTCATGAATGCCCGCCAGTTCCAGCAAGGGGCGGATCATCTTGCCGGCGATGACGCCGGTGCCCTCGGAGGCCGGCAGCAGCACCACCGAAGACGCGCCACACTTGCCCTTGGCGGTGTGCGGGATGGTCTTGCCCTTGAGACAGACGGTCATCATGTTCTTGCGGGCGTCGGCGACGGCCTTCTCGACCGCCTGCGGAACCTCGTTGGCCTTGCCGTAGCCCAGGCCCACGCGGGACTGGCGGTCACCGACGACGACCAGCGCGCCGAAGCTGAACCGCCGACCGCCCTTGACCACCTTGGCATAGCGGTCGATCTTGATGACGCTGTCCTCGAAGGTACCGCGCCCATCGCCTGCGGACGAACCACTGTTATCTTTTTGAAACGCCACGTTGCCTGCTCCTGAGTATTAGAACTCCAAGCCGCCCTTGCGGGCCGCCTCAGCCAGTTCACGGACCCGACCATGGAACGGATAGCCGTTGCGGTCGAATACGACCTTCTTGATTCCGGCCCCGGTGGCCTTTGCCGCCAGTGCCGTGCCCACCGCCTGCGCGGCCTTCTTGTTGCTGCCCAACGCCGCCTCGAACGACTCTTCCTGGCTGGACGCCGACATCAGCGTCCGCCCGGCCATGTCGTCGATCAACTGGGCATAGATGTTCTTGTGGCTGCGGAACACCGTCAGGCGAGGCCTCTCGGCCGTCCCTGTCACGTGCTTTCGCACGCGGAGTTTGCGACGTTCACGCTGCAGTTTTTTCTTCTCTAGTAATTTCATGTTCTACCTGCCTTGCTTTTCTCGAAGCTGCCCGAGGTGCGTTACGACGCCCCGCCGGCGCCCGCGAAGGCCTTGCCGACCTTCCTGCGGACGTATTCACCCGTGTACCGGATACCCTTGCCCTTGTACGGCTCGGGCTTGCGGGTCCGGCGGACGCGGGCCGCGAACTCACCCACCGCCTGCTTGTCGGCGCCCTTGATGATGAAACGAGCGGGCTCGTTGTCACCGCGGGCCTGCGGCGTGGTCACTTCCACCTTGACGCCCGCGGGCACTTCGAAGACCACCGGATGGCTGAAGCCGCAGGTGATGGAGAACTTCGTCCCCTGCAGCGTCACGCCGAAGCCTACGCCGTAGAGCTCGAGGCTCTTGGAGTAACCCTTGGCGCAGCCTTCGATCATGTTGGCGATCAGCGTGCGGGTCAGCCCGTGCAGGCTGCGCGACATGCGGTCGTCGCCAGGGCGATTGACCACCACGGCCTTGGCCGCCGTGTCAACCGCAATGGTCAGCTCCGGACGATGCGTCCACGAGAGCTTCCCAGCCGGGCCTTCGACGTTGATCGTCCTGCCGGACACGGACACCTTGATCCCATCAGGGATCGGAACGGGTTTTTTGCCTATTCGCGACATTGGACTTCCACTTGGGTTAGGAGACGGTGCAGATGACTTCGCCGCCGATCTTCTGCTCGCGGCACTGACGGTCGCTCAGGACGCCCTTGGACGTCGAGATCACCGAGATGCCCATCCCGTTCATGGGGCGGGGCAGCTCCGTCACGCCGCGATACACCCGCCGGCCGGGCTTGCTGACGCGCGTCAGCTCATTCACCACGTCCTCGCCGGTGGGACCATACTTCAGGTACACGCGCAGGAGGCCTTGCTTCTCGTCCTCGATCCGCTTGTAGTCGAGGATATAGCCTTCGAGCTTCAACACCGACAGGATGCCTTCGCACACGCCGCTGGCCGGGACCGTCACCGTCTCGTGACGTGCCCGCAGGGCGTTGCGAATCTGGGTCAGCATATCGGCAATGGGGTCTTGCAGACTCATCGCTTGGGTTTCCTTTACCAGCTGGCCTTCTTGAGGCCCGGAATCTTACCTTCGGCCGCCAGGTTCCGCAGGCAGATACGGCAGATGCGGAACTTACGATATACGGCCCGCGGCCGACCGCAGAGCTGACACCGGCGAATGGTTCGCGAGGTGAACTTCGGTGGCTTCTGGGATTTCTGAACTTGTGCTTTCGTCGCCATAACTCAGCGTTTCCTTTCAACCCTTGCGGAACGGCATGCCCAAGAGGCTCAACAACTCACGCGCTTCCTCGTCGTTGCGGGCCGTGGTGGCCATGGCAATGTTCATGCCCTGCGTAAAGGTCACCGTATTGGGGTCCACTTCGGGGAAGACGGTCTGCTCGACCAGGCCCATGTTGTAGTTCCCGCGCCCATCGAAGCCCGAGGGGTTCAGACCCCGGAAGTCCTTCACGCGGGGGATCGCCAGCGTGATCAGCCGGTCGAGGAACTCCCACATCCGCGCGCCGCGAAGGGTGACCTTCAGGCCCACCTTCATGCCCTCGCGAAGTTTGAAGTTACTGATCGACTTCTTCGCCAGCGTGATCACCGGATGCTGCCCGACGATCATCGTCAACTGCTTCTGGGCCAAGTCCAGCTTCGCCTGGTCCTGGTGGCCCTGACCGATGCCCATCGAGACCACGATCTTGGTGAGCTTCGGAATCGCCATCACGTTGGTGTAGCCAAACCGCGCGGTCATGGCCTTCGCCACTTCGTTCTGATATTTTTCCTGAAGACGCGCAACCATAGTTCAGACCTACTTTGCTTTCTTCACTGTGCCCAGAACCGCCTGGCTCTTGCGAGCGACGCGATCCTTGGACCCGCCCTCGCCGATGCGGAAGCCGACACGGGTGGGCTGGTTGGTCTTGGGATCCACCGGCAGAACGTTCGAGAGGTTGATCGCCATCTCTTTCTGAATTCGTCCGCCGCGCGGATGCTGCCGGGAGGGCTTCAGGTGGCGGTACACGCGGTTGACGCCCT
This sequence comes from uncultured Planctomycetaceae bacterium, assembly GCA_964616985.1. Lineage (GTDB taxonomy): Bacteria > Planctomycetota > Phycisphaerae > SM23-33 > SM23-33 > CAZTVF01. Next base: position 12,799 of record CAZTVF010000070.1, on the reverse strand, counting down.
GCACCACCACGCGCCCACGGGCCTTGTCAACCCGCATCACCTGGCCGACCTTCTTCCTGTCATCGCCGCTGAGGACGACGACCATATCGCCTTTTTTCACATGCGTTGCCATTTAAACCACCTCGCTGGCGAGCGAAACAATCTTCATGAAGTTCTTCTCACGCAGCTCGCGGGCCACCGCGCCGAAAATTCGGGTTCCCTTGGGATTGCCTTCCTCGTCGATCAGCACGGCCGCACTGCGGTCAAACCGCACGTAGCTGCCGTCCGCGCGACGAACGGGGTAGGCCGTCCGCACGATCACGCACCGAACGATCTCGCCTTCCTTGACGTCGCCGCCCGGAGAGGCCTTCTTGATCGAACAGATGATCACGTCGCCCAGGGATGCGGTCCGGCGGTAGAAGCCGCCTCGCCTCGTTGAGCCGCCGAGCACCTTGATGCAGCCCACCACGCGGGCGCCGGTGTTATCGGCCACGTCTAAGCGTGTTTCCTGCTGTATCACGGCGTTTAACCTTTGTCTGTTGGGAGTTCTTCGATCGCCGCACCCGCCCGCACCACGCGGACAAGGCGCCAGGCCTTGGTCTTGCTCAACCGCCGGCAGGGGACGATCTCTACGAGATCGCCCTTCTGGGCGACATTCTTCTCATCGTGAACGGCCAGCTTCGTCCGACGGCGGATGTACTTGCCGTACTGCGGATGCTTGACCATGAAGTTGATCGTCACGTGAATCGTCTTGTCCGTGCTCTTGGAGGTGACGAATCCCGTTTTGACCCCGGTCATGCGGGGAGCTTCTTTTTCTGTTGTGGGTTCCATACCTTACTTCCCGCTCGCTTGAGCTTTGGTCGCTTCCGTCTGACGCTGCTTCTGCACCGTCAGGATCCGCGCGGCGTCACGCTTTGCCTTCAACAGCATCGTCGTGTCTTCCAGTTTCTCCGTCACCGCCTGCGCTCGCAGATCGAACAGGTGCCGGCGAAGCCGCTCCAACTCCAGGTGGAGCTCCTCATCATTCATCTGACGCAAATCTTTGATCTTCATGTTGCTCCGCCTTACAGGCCACGACGCCGCGCGACCAGCCGGCATCGAATCGGCATCTTCACCGCGATGCGGCACAAAGCGCCCTTGGCCGTTAGTTCATCCACGCCGCCCACTTCGAACAGCACCGTTCCGGGCTTCACCACCGCGACCCATTCCTTCACTTCGCCCTTGCCGGTACCCATTCGGGTTTCCAGCGGCTTGGCCGTGATCGGCTTGTCCGGGAAGATCCGGATGTATACACGGCCTTCGCGATGGAGGTAGTGGCTGGCGGCCACGCGACCCGCTTCGATCTGCCGGGCCGTGATCCACATCGTCTCCATGCTCTGGAGACCGTACTCGCCAAACGACACGGTGTTGCCGCGTGTCGCCATCCCGCGCATCTTGCCGCGCTGCTGCTTCCGGTGCAAAACTCGTTTCGGCATCAAAGCCATTGTGACACCTGCTTATCTCTTCCTTAGTGTTCCTGCTCGTTACGCCTGCTTGGGGGGCTCGGCCGGCTTGGGAGCCGCCGCGCTCGCACCGCCGCGAGAACTGCCTTCGTGCCGGCGTCCACCGACGCCGCCGCGGGTGCCGCCGCCAAATCCGCCACCACCGCCGCCGCCACCGGGACCGCCACGCTCGCGACGGCGACGCGCACGCGTCATGGCCGCCTCGGCCGCGGCATCAGGCTCCAGCGGAGCCTCGCCGAACATCCCGCGATAGATCCACACCTTCACGCCGATCGCGCCGTAGGTGGTGAAAGCCGGGCAGAACCCGAAGTCCACGTCCGCCTCCAGCGTGTGCAGCGGAACGCTGCCCAGGTTCAACTTCTCGGTGCGGCTCATTTCCGCACCGCCCAGCCGGCCGGCCAGAACGATCTTGACGCCCCGGGCGCCCGACTGCATGCACGTCTCGGCCCGCTGCTTCATGGTGCGGCGGAAGCTGGCGCGACGCTTGAGCTGGTCGGCGATGCCCTCGGCGACCAGGCGGGCGTCGAGGTCGGGGTTCTTGATTTCCATGATGTTGATCGTGATCCGGCGGTTGCACAGGTTTTCCAGTGCGCCGCGGAGCTTGTCAACCTCGGCGCCCTTGGGACCGATGACCAGGCCCGGCCGTGCGGTCTTGATGATGACCTTCACTTCTTCGCGGGTCCGCTCGATCTCCACGCCGGCGACGGCCGCGTAGGGTGGCTGGCGGTTGAGCTTCTGGTCGAGGAACTTGCGGATGCGCTCGTCTTCCACAAGGAACTCGCCGTAGTTGCTCTTAGGGGCGAACCAGCGGCTCTTCCAGCCCATGGTCACACCGGTACGGAACGATACGGGGTTTACTTTCTGGCCCATGGTTCTTATGCCTCGTCCACGACCACGACTATGTGGCTGGTTCGTTTGAGAATGGGGTGAGCGCGACCGCGATCCTTGGCCCGGATACGCTTCATCACGGGACCCTCATCCACGCGGGCTTCCTTCACGTACAGGTTCTCGACGTTCGCCTCGGCCTCGTTCGCGTTGGCCACGGCGCTGGTCAGCGTCTTGATCAACAGCGTCGACGCCAGCTGCGGCGAGAACTTCAACAGGTCCAGGGCCTTCTGGGCGTTGCGGCCGCGGATCAAGTCCGCCGCCAGGCGCGCCTTGCGGGCACTGATGCGTGCGTATCGGTATGTTGCTTGCCATGCCATCGTGCGGCTCCCAACGATCTCTTATTTGCTTGCGGCCGGCGCTGCAGCTTCGGCCTTCTTGACGCCACTGTGACCACGGAAGATGCGGGTCAGGGAGAACTCTCCCAGCTTGTGACCTACCATATCCTCCGTCACAAACACCTTCGTAAACTGCTTGCCGTTATGGACCATGAAGTTCTGGCCCACGAACTCGGGGATGATGGTGCAGGCACGGGCCCAGGTCTTGATGGGCTCGCGGGAACCGGATTCGCTCGCCCGCGTAACCTTGCGGTAGAGCCTTTCATCCACGTAGGGGCCTTTTTTCGCGCTTCGACTCATTGCTTTTACCTTTTAGAGAACGAGCTGACCGGTGCGAACGTTGCGACGACGACGCAGGATCAGCTTGTTGTTGGTTTTACGACGCTTGCGGGTCTTGCCGCCCTTGGCCAGCTGGCCCCACGGCGACACGGGGTGACGACCGCCGGCGCGACGGCCTTCGCCGCCGCCCATCGGGTGGGCCACAGGGTTCATCGCCGAGCCGCGGACGCGGGGGCGGATGCCCAGGTGGCGGCTGCGGCCCGCCTTGCCCAGGATCACCGAGAAGTGCTCGATGTTGCCCAGCTGCCCGATCGTGGCGCGGCAGGCGGCGTTGATCATGCGCATCTCGCCCGACGGCAGCACCAGGTGGGCGAACTTGCCGTCACGGGCCACCAGGCGGGCGACGCCGCCGGCGGAACGCACCAGCTTGCCGCCCTGGCCGGGATTCATTTCAACGTTGTGGACTTCCAGACCCACCGGGATCTTGCTCATCGGCAGGCAGTTGCCCAGGCGAGGCTCGGCCGCGTCGCCCGATTGAATCTTCTGCCCGACCTTGAGGCCCAGGGGCGCCAGGATGTAGCGTTTCTCGCCGTCTTCATACTGAACCAGGGCGATGTTGCAGCTGCGGTTGGGATCGTACTCGATCGTCTTGACCTCGGCGGCGACGCTGTCCTTGAGCCGCTTGAAGTCGATGATGCGGTACATCCGCTTGTTGCCGCCGCCACGGTGACGCATGGTGATCATGCCCGAGTGGTTGCGGCCGCCGTGCTTCTTCATCGGCAGCAGCAGCGACTTTTCCGGGTTCGTCGACGTCACTTCCTCGTGGGTGTTCACCGACGCATTGCGGCGCCCAGCGGAAGTCGGTTTGTATACTTTGATTGCCATAATCTATCTCGTATCTTCCTTAGAACATGTCGATATGGTGATCTTCGTGCAGGACGACGACCGCCTTTTTCCAGTGGCTGGTGGTGCCCCAGGTGGCCCCGGCGCGACGCGGCTTGCCCTTGCGATTGGCCGTGCGCACGCTGGTGACCTTCACGTTGTAAATCTTCTCCACCGCCTGCTTGATCTGGGCCTTGTTGGCCTCGGCCGCGACTTCGAACGCGTACGCGTTGCGGGTCTGCGACTGATGGGTGCCCTTTTCGGTCACCAGCGGGCGGACGATGACGGCGTAGATATCGTTCTTCATGCCTTGGACTCCTCGGCAAGGATGGCCTTCATCGCCTCGCTCGTCACCAGCATCTTCTGGCGGGTGATGATATCCCAGGCGTTGAGCTCCTCGGCGATGCGGACGGTGACGTCCGAGATGTTGCGGGCGCTGAGGTAGATGTTCTTGTCTCTACCGGCCAGCGTCAGCAGGCAGGAGCGGTTGATCTTGAGGTTCTTGAGAAGAGCGATGATCGGCTTGGTCTTCGGGGCGTCGGCCTTGAGGCCGTCGACGACCAGCAGGTCGTTGCCCAGCATCTTGGCCAGCAGGGCCGAGTTCAGGGCCGCCCGACGCATCGCCTTGGGGAACCCCTTGCGATAGCTGTGCGGGATCTTCCCGAAGGCCACACCGCCGCCACGCATCACGTGCGTGCGGATGTTGCCGCGACGGGCGTTGCCCGTGCCCTTCTGCTTGAAGAGCTTCTTGGTGGAGCCTTCCACCATGCCACGGCTCTTGGTGGCCACGGTGCCCTGACGGGCGTTGGCGTGGTAGGTGACGACCGCCTGCTTCAGCAACGACACGTTGACCGTGCCGCCGAAGCGGGCCTCGTCGACCTTCAGGCTGTCGATCTTCTCGCCGCTGATGTTATAAACTGGAACTTCCAACATGGTCTGATTCGTCCGCTTAGGTTATTTGGCGGCCTTCTTGAGGCGGGCCGTCTTGGACACTCGGATGAATACGTAGCCGCCGTTGGCGCCGGGCACCGTGCCCTTGATCAACAGAAGCTGGTTTTCCTTATCGACTGCGATAAGCTTGAGATTGCGGTTGGTGCACTGCTCGTCCCCCATGTGACCGGCCATGCGCTTGCCACGCTTGATGTCGCCGCCCCAGCCACGGTTCGTCGCGTGGGCCGAGATGCTGCCCGGCGAGCGGTGCTTGCGCTCCGTGCCGTGCGAGGCGCACTGCCCGGCGAACAAGTGCCGCTTCATGACGCCCGCGAAGCCCTTGCCCTTGCTGGTGCCGATCACGTCGACGTACACGACGCCGTCGAACTCGGCCACCGTCACGGCCTGCCCCGGCTGGATGTCCGCCGGGACCTCCGCCAGGCGAACCTCGCGGATGAACTTCATGGGGCCCACGCCCGCCTTGGCCGCGTGCGCGATCTGCGGCTGGGTGGCCCGATGGGGCTTCTTGTCTTCGAAGCCGATCTGGACGGCGTTGTACCCGTCCGTCTCGGTCGTCTTGATCTGCAACACGTTGCAGGGCCCAGCCTGGACGACCGTCACGGGATGCAGCATCCCTGCGGCGTCGTACACCTGGGTCATGCCAATCTTTTTACCTAGAAGAGCCGGCAGCATCTTTTCACCTATGCCTTAATCTTGATGAATACGCCGGCCGGCACCACGAGGCGGTTGAGCGCCTCAACGGTCCGAACGGTCGGCTCGTAGATGTCAATGATCCGCTTGTGGGTCCGCATCTCGAACTGCTCGCGAGACTTCTTGTCCGCGTGCGGACTGCGAAGAACGGTATACCGTTCAATGCGAGTCGGCAGCGGGATAGGCCCGCGAACCCGTGCGCCCGTCCGTTCGGCATGATCGACGATCTCTTTTGCCGACGAGTCCAGCGCCCGGTGGTCGTATGCTTCCATTCGAATTCTAATTTTGTCCTGCACCATGGACCGTTTCTCCAACTACCCCGTCGTCATGCTTCTAAGACAGGGAAATGCAAAGTCTAGTTATCCTACGGATTGCCGCTGTTCTGTCAATTCCTAAGCAACCCGATTAGTCTTTTTTTTTCATACTTTGCATAAAGTCTAATCATTCGGCATAGCATCCACACCCGCCCTTGCGGCCTGCAAACGCCCAGAAAGCCGTGTTCTTCTGCGCCGGCCGCCCCTAGGGACGCGGCAAGCGCTCCCGGCCACGCCGGGACCGTCCGCGGCCGCCCTCTTGCAGGGGCCGCCGCTTTCGTCATCAAAAATACTTCAATATCTCGTCGGCCACGCTCTGGGGGGCCTGGGCATACGAGTGCGGCTCCATCGTGTGGGTCGCACGGCCCTGGCTCAGCGAGCGCAGCTGCGTCGAGTAGCCGAACATGGCCGACAGCGGCACCTCGGCCATCAGGACGCGAACCTTGCCCCGCTGCTCGACCTCGCGGATCTGGGCGCGGCGAGCGTTGAGGTCGCCCGTGATCGAGCCCAGGTACTGCTCGGGCGTCGTCACCTGCACGCGCATGATCGGCTCGAGGAAGACCGGCTTGGCCTCCTTGACCGCGGCCTCGAAGGCCATCGCGCCGGCCTGCTGGAAGGCGATGTCGGAGCTGTCCACCGGGTGGTGCTTGCCGTCCAGCAGCGTGGCGCGGATGTTCAGCATCGGGTAACCCGCCAGCGGGCCCGACGTCGAGGCATCCTTGACGCCCTGGGCAACCGAGGGGATGAATTCCTTGGGGATCGTGCCGCCCTTGGTGGCGTCGATGAACTGCACGGGCGGCTCGCCCTCGCCGGGCATGATCGGCTCGACGCGAAGCGTCACCACGCCGAACTGCCCTCGCCCGCCGGTCTGGCGGATGAACCGCCCTTCGGCCTCGGACGCCTTGACGATCGTTTCCTTGTACGCCACGCTGGGCCGCCCCACGTGCACTTCCAGGCCCATATCGCGCGTCAGCTTGTTCTGCACGATTTCCAGGTGCAACTCGCCCATGCCCGAAATGGTCGTCTGGCCGGTGTCGCTGTTGTAGCGGTACTGGAAACTCGGATCTTCACGTTTCAATATGTTCAGGGCGTCGATCAGGCGCGTCTTGTCAGCGTTGGTCTTGGGCTCGATCGACATCGTGATCACGGGCTCGGGGAAATCCAGCTTCTCCAGCACGATCGGGTGGCGAGGGTCGCACAGCGTGTCGCCCGTGATGGAGGCCTTGAGCCCCACCACGGCCACGATGTCGCCGGCGGCGGCGTCTTCGCGCTTCGAACGCTGGTTCGCGTGCATCTCCCAGATGCGGGTGACGACTTCCTTCTTGTCCTGCGTGCTGTTGAGCACGCGGGTGTTCGAACCCAACGTGCCGCTGTAGATGCGGATGAAGTACAGGTCGCCGTGCTGGTCGGAGGTGATCTTGAACACCAGGGCCGAGAATGGTTCGCTGTCGTCGCACTTGCGCTGCAGGATCTTGGGGCTGGTGAGGCTCTCGTGGCCTTCCACGGGGGGCACATCCAGCGGGTTGGGCAGGTAGTGCACCACGGCGTCCAGCAGCGGGCGGATGCCCATGTGCTGCAGGGCCGAGCCGCACAGCACCGGGTGCAGCTTGCCGCACACCGTGCCCTTGCGGATGGCGACACGGATATCGTCCTCGCTGATCTCGGCCTCCTGGAGGTACTTGTCCATGAGGGCGTCGTCGTACTCGGCGGCCTTCTCGACCATCGCGGCGCGGGCCTCTTCCATGGCGTCGAGGTATTCCTCGGGCACGGGGGCCTCGCGGAGCTCGGAGCCGACGGGCGCCGGGTCATAGAAGTACGCGATGCGGCGGATCAGGTCGATCTGGCCTTTGAACTGGTCGCCCACGCCCATGGGAAGTTGGAGGAGAATCGGGTTGGCGCTGAGGCGGGTGCGGATCTCATCGACGACCATTTCGAATTCGGCGCCGATGCGATCCATCTTGTTGATGAAGCACAGCCGCGGCACGTGGTAGCGCTCGGCCTGGTGCCAGACGGTCTCGGACTGCGCCTCGACGCCGCCGACACCGCAGAACACGGCCACCGCGCCGTCCAGGACGCGGAGCGACCGCTCAACCTCGATGGTGAAATCCACGTGGCCGGGCGTGTCGATGAGGTTGATGGTGTGGTCGCGCCACTTGAGGGTGGTGGCCGCGGAGGTGATGGTGATCCCCCGCTCCTGCTCTTCGGGCAGGTAGTCCATCACGGCGGTGCCATCATGGACTTCGCCGATCTTGTACGTCCGCCCGGCGAAGTAGAGGATGCGCTCGCTCACCGTGGTCTTGCCGGCATCGATGTGCGCCATGATGCCGATGTTGCGAAGATGTCTCAGATCCTTGGCCATATCACCATTACTACAAAGCTCGGCGGCAGCCTTCACAGGCGGCCGCGTGCAGATAGAACGAAACGACAGCGCGGGCGCGGCGCGAACAAAGGCGCCAGCCAGCGCGAAGGACCATAAGATCAAACCACCCTGCCCTCGGGCAACGCATCGGGCCGCAGAGTCCATGAACGGCAGTTACAAAGCTGCCGCGCAGGACTCACCGGCCTCGCGCTGGCGGGCAGGTAACCGGTCTTGGGGCCATCCGTCGAACGGACGGAGGCCATGGAGCAGACCGGCCCGGTTGTCTTATCTCAAGCGGCCACAATTGGCCTTATCTGAGCCCCGGCCTGATGCTCTGACCGGGGTCGTCCGTCCTGGGCCGCTCGGGGCACGATGCCTCGAGACCTTTTGCAGCTTGCCCTACGGACGATTCAATCAACACCGCTTGTCTGGGCCCCGGAGGGAGCCCATCGGCTAATGTTGCGTACTCTATCGTAGCATGCTTCCACTCAGGACCACACCACGGCCGAGATGGTCGTGGATGCACAGCCAGTACAGCCGTGCCGCGGCCTACTACCAGGCGAAGTGCGCGAACGCCTTGTTCGCCTCGGCCATGCGGTGAACATTTTCCCGCGTGGTCATGGCGGCCCCTTCGCCCTTGTAGGCGGCCATCAGTTCGTTGGCCAGACGGTCGGCAGTGGCCGAGCCCTTGCCCGCCCGGATGGCGTCGCGGATCCAGCGGATGGACAGCGACAGCTGGCGTTTGGAGCTGACCTGCATGGGCACCTGGTAATTGGCGCCGCCGACTCGCTTGGAGCGGACTTCGATCATGGGCTTGACGTTGTCCAACGCCTTCTCGAACACTTCCAGCGGCGGGACGTCCTTCATCTTCTTGGCGATGATGTCCATCGCGTCGTAGACGATGCCCGAGGAAGCGGTCTTCTTGCCGCTTTCCATGATGCAGTTGATGAACTTGCTGACCAGCTTGCTGTGATACACCGGGTCGGGAACCAGCTGCTTGGTCGATGCCGTAAACTTCTTGAATGCCATAGTGCTCTTTCCACGTGGGCGGACGGCGCGGGGCCGACCGGCCGACCTTTATTTCGGCGTCTTGGCGCCGTACTTGCTGCGGCTCTGCTTGCGGCCTTCGACACCGAGGGCGTCCAGCGTGCCACGGACAATGTGATACCGAACACCGGGAAGGTCGCGAACGCGCCCGCCGCGGACCAGCACGATGCTGTGTTCCTGAAGGTTGTGGTCCACGCCCGGGATGTAGGCCGTCACTTCCTTGCCATTGCTCAGACGAACGCGGGCGACCTTACGAAGCGCCGAATTGGGCTTCTTGGGGGTCACCGTCTTCACGATCAGGCACACGCCTCGCTTCTGCGGCTTGCCGTCCAGGGCCACGTTCTTCTTCTTGGCCTTCTGAACAACTCGCGCTCTGCGCACCATTTGATTGATTGTCGGCATCTTTTCCTCTTCGGTATCCTTGGTTCACCTGCAGCCGCAGGGCCTGGGGGCTTTACTTTGCCCGCGGGGCCCTGCCGCCGCCCGTCATTCTATCAGCCCTGGCCGGTCAAAGCCTGCTGGACTGCCTGCGTGATTTCCGCCTCGGTCAGTTCCTCGCCCGTCTTGGGCAGCAGTTCCGGCAGTTCCACCAGCTTCTTGATCTTCATCTCCAGGTAGGGCTTGAAGCTCGTGCCCGCCGGGATCAGGTGGCCCAGGATCACGTTTTCCTTCAGGCCGCGAAGATCGTCCACCTTGCCGGCCAGCGCCGCCTCCGTGAACACCTTCGTGCTTTCCTGGAAGCTCGCCGCCGACAGGAAGCTCTCCGACTGCAGCGACGCCTTCGTCACGCCCAGCAGCAGCGTCTTGGCTGTCGCGGGGCGAGGCCGCTTCGTCTTGGCCGGCTCCTTGCCGTTGCCTTCGGCTTCCATGTTCGCCTGCTCGACCTTTTCCTGCCCGACGGTTTCGCCCTTCACGAACGGCGTGTCGCCGGGCTCGATGATCTTGTACGATCGCGCGAGTCGCTCATTCTCTTCGCGGAAACGGAATTTGTCAACCACGTCTCCGGGCAAAAGATTGCTGTCGCCCACGGATTCGATCTTCACCTTGCGAAGCATCTGGTTGACGATCACTTCAATGTGCTTGTCGTTGATGCTCACGCCCTGCCCGCGGTACACGCCCTGCACTTCCGTCAGCAGGTACTGCTGCAGGGCTTCCTCGCCGCGGATGGCCAGGATGTCGTGCGGAACCAGCGGGCCTTCCGTCAAGGGGTCGCCGGCTTCCACGTAGTCGCCCGTGTGCACCAGAAGGTGACGGTCGTGCGGCACGTGATGTTCGCGTTCCATGCCCGAATCGCTGCGGACGATGATCGTCATCTTGCCGCGACGCTTGTCGGTGCGGAGTTCCACGCGGCCGGAAATCTCGGCCATCGCCGCGGGTTCCTTGGGCTTACGGGCCTCGAAGAGCTCGGTGACGCGGGGCAGACCGCCGGTGATGTCCTGCGTGCCGGTGACCTCGCGCGGCTGGCGTGCGAGCAGTTCGCCCGGCTGGACGGTCTGGCCTTCTTCCACTTCGATACGCGCCTTGGCGGGCAGGTAGTGGAAGTCGAGGATCTTGCCGCTCTTGTCCTCGATGACGATGCGGGGGTGCATCTCGCCCTTGTGCTCGATGACCACGTAACGCGGCGCGCCGCGCTGGCTGCGCTCGGCCTCGACGCGGACGGTCTCGCCTTCCTCGATGTCCTGGAAGCGGACCACGCCGGCCGCCTCGGCCAGGATGGGCACGCGGTGCGGATCCCACATGACCAGCTTGTTGCCGGGCTTCACCTTGGCGCCCTCGGAGATCAGGATGATCGCACCGTAGGGAACCTTGTACTTCTCGAGCTCGCGGTTCTTGTCGTCGACGATCAGCAGTTCGCCGTTGCGCTTCAGGGCGATCAGGTGCTTGTCCTTGCCGATCTTCACTTCCACCGCGTTGATTTCCTGGAACTTCACGGTACCGGTGGCCGTCGCGGAGATTTCCGACTCGACGACCGCGCGGGTGGCAACGCCGCCGGTGTGGAACGTACGCATCGTCAGCTGCGTGCCGGGCTCGCCGATCGACTGGGCGGCCATGATGCCCACGGCCATGCCCTCTTCCACCATGCGACCCGTGGACATATCCAGACCATAGCATTTGGCGCAGATGCCCAGCGGGCTTTCGCACGTCAGCGAGCTGCGGACGCGGATGCTCTCCATGCCGAGGTCTTCGATCTTGCGGGCGGCCTCGCCGGAGATGATCTGGTTTTCCTTGACGATCGTCTCGTCGGTGATCGGGTTGACGATGTTCTCGCGGGCGACGCGGCCGGTGATGATGTCGCGCAGCGGCACGTCGACCTGCTCGCCCTTGTAGATGGCGCTCTTGGCGATGCCTCGCTGCGTGTGGCAGTCGATCTCGTTGATGATCACGTTCTGGGCCACGTCGGCCAGCTTGCGCGTGAGGTAGCCCGAGTCGGCCGTCTTGAGGGCCGTATCGGCCAGGCCCTTGCGGGCGCCGTGGGTGGAGCTGAAGTACTCCAGCACGGTCAGGCCTTCACGGAAGTTGGCCTTGATGGGCGTCTCGATGATCTCGCCCGACGGCTTGGACATCAGGCCTCGCATGCCGGCCAGCTGGCGGATCTGGTCGATGTTGCCGCGGGCGCCCGAGTCGCTCATCAGCCACACCGGGTTGAGGTACTTGGGATCGTATTCGCGCTTGTCATGCTCCAGCGCGTGCAGCAGGCTCTTGGTGACTTCTTCGCGGGCGTGAATCCACACGTCGACGATCTGGTTGTAGCGCTCGCCCTCGGTGATGGCGTCGCCCTGGAAGTCCTTCTCGACCTGGTCGACCTTCAGCTGCGAATCGGCCAGGATCTTTTCCTTGCGGTCGGGCACGCGCAGGTCGGTGATGCCGAACGACAGGCCGGCCAGCGTCGAATTGCGGAAGCCGAGTTCCTTGATGGCGTCCAGAAGTTCCAGGGTGCTCTTGCGGCCGAGGCGGGCGTAGCAGTCGCTGATGACGCGGCCGGCGCCCTTCTGGCTCAAGGCGTAGTTGTAGTACGGCATGCCCTTGGGCAGGATGTCGTTGAAGATCACGCGGCCGGCAGTGGTGATGATGCGCCCGTCCTTGGCCACGTAGCGCTTGTCGCCCTCGATGACCAGCAGGTCCTTGGCGACGCGGAGCAGCACCTTGGCGTGCATGCCGATGCGGCCCAGGGCGTGGGCCATGATGACCTCGTGCCCATGGGCGAACACCGGGTACTCGTTGCCGTCGAGGTGCTTCATCGTGGCAACGCCCTTGCGGACGAATTCCGAGCCGCGGCCGCTGGTGAGGTAGTAGATGCCGAGCACCATGTCCTGCGAGGGCGACATGATGGGGTTGCCGCTCTGCGGCGAGAAGATGTTGTTCGTCGACAGCATCAGCACGTGGGCCTCGGTCTGCGCCTCGATCGACAGCGGCAGGTGGACGGCCATGGCGTCGCCGTCGAAGTCGGCGTTGAAGCCCTTGCACACCATGGGGTGAATGCGGATGGCGTTGCCTTCGGTGAGCATCGGCTCGAACGCCTGGATGCCCATTCGGTGCAGCGTGGGGGCGCGGTTCAGCAGCACGGGGTGCTGG